>NZ_CP024190.1:3687605-3994906 GCF_003391395.1 Mycobacterium marinum | reverse complement strand
CGGGGTTACGTGCGGCAAGTCATGGCGGCTTGTCGCGGATGAGTTGGCCGGCACCGATGATTCGGGGGCGCGGGCTCAGGTCCTGCTTGTTCCATCGCAGTAGCCCTCTGAGCGGTAGAGGGCATCCATCGAAGGTGGCCTTGCGCTCGCCATGTTTGCGAAGTGTGGTGCGCGAGCAAGGGTAGCTAGATCTCCCGACCTCCGTGCCTATCGACGTACGGATGCCGAGCGAGACATCGACTAGCAATCTCACACTTTTCGTCAGTGGCCCATCCTACAGTGGCATAACAGATGCATTTCGAGGTGGGAATGGTAGTCATGTCGCTGGCCGATTGGATGACTGATAAAGATTTAGAATGGCAGACACGCCTGAAGCCAGCGAATCTCGTCGTCGAAACCAATTTTTTCGCAGATGAGGTCAGGGATGCTCAGAGCAAGTACGGCCTGTTTGCACGGCAGTTACTCGATCGTGGGTGGACGCACAAGAAAGTTGTCAAGCGATACCCCGCCCTGACGCTGATGATCCTCGTCGGCCATGCGGCGCTTGCCTATGACCACGGCGCCTATTGGGAGAGCTTCTGGGATGAGCTGGGCATGTCGCGCGACGCCGACTTCGAGAACGAACTTAGACGAAGCGTCGCCGAACTACTCGACAAATTTTCGCTTGCACGGTTTCCCGACATCGAGCAGGAGAGCGCACGCAAGTACGTAATGACGCTCGCTCTGCATGCTGGCATCCCCGTACATTGCTTGGGTGACTTGCTCGTCGTAATAAGCGATCACATCACCCAAGGGCGCCCCGCAACAGGTGCCGCGGTAATGGAGTGGCTAGAAGAACCCGGCAAGGAGTACCGAGCGGCTGCCTTAGATGTGCCTGTCCGCAACTTCCTCGTCAATGGGGCCGAGTTTGCTGCAGACATCCTCGACCGGATCATTGAGTTCGTCGAGGCGACGACCGCTGACCCGACACTGCTCAATGCAGAATTGAACGCCGCGACCACTGGGTTACCCAGCGCGCTACTCGACGAGTTAGTAATCCGATTACGCGAAACGCCGCTTCACTTCGACCGAAAGCGTCTGACCTCCAGCGGCGCCCAACACCCCACAATTGCCTACGACGTTAACGACGATGAGATTGTCCTGGTGCTTCCCGCGCCCTCGGTCGATTCTGAGAAGCCCTGGCGGGTGTCGTTCGACGGAGAGGTCCGTGAAGTCCACAATACTCGCAAATGGGGTGGCGATGCCCAGACTGCGGCTGCCCGGGTGGCGGTTCCCGCACCGGTCCGCGAAGCTGTGATTTCGCATGCCGGGGGCTCGGCGGGTTCCGCGGTACCTCTGGTTCTGAAGTCCGACCCGCTGCTCACCTTAGACAAGAATGGCCGGTGGATTCCGAGACGCGATGGCCTGAAGGACTGTGTATGGGCGGTCCTGCCGAGTGACTATCAGCTGGTCGATGCCCGCACGAAGAATCCAGTTGAGTGCCGAGACGTCGGGTGCCCTGCCGGATGGCACGGATGGCGTAGTGCCTTCCTCGAGCTTGATGACGTGAGCGCATTGCAGCTATGTCGAGATGGTCTACCAGTTGGCACTAAGCGATTGGTGCGTAAGGATGCGAGACCTAGCTTCGAACTCGGGTCGATCGTGGCTGGCGTGCTCACCGCTGATGGACGGTCAGTGCATAGTGCGCGACCATGGGTCGTTCTTCCGCCGTCGTTGGCGGACCCCGGCCCAGATTGGATCGTGCGCATTCGCCGGGTCGGTGACACCGAGTGGATAGCTGAAGAATCCTGGGTAGGTGAAGACGTCCAAACCTGCGTCGACCCGTTCGATGATGCCGCGGGACCTCAACTAGGACTTTTCGAGATCGTGGTGACCGGCCCTTTGGGCGCCGATGCTCGATGCGTAGTGTTTGTCGCCGAGGGGATCGAGACGAAGTTCGACACCTTGATTCGTGTTCCGGTAGCTGGGGGGCTCACCCGATGTGTAGGCCAAACAGTGGCCGATGGTGTTTCGATATCGCCGGCCGGCCCGGTTGAATTTGGCCCGCGCGACCTTGAGGTCAGGGTCCAAGTACAGACCCAGGATGCTTCTGCGGCGCTGGTGCTCCAACCTCCACACGTCGAAATACGAACCGGTGAAGTCGGAACTCCCGCAGCATGGCGAATGACAGCCGACGTGTGTGACCCCGAAGATTTCACTCAGGACCGGTTTGTCGCGGTTCGCGTGCCTGGTGTCGAGACCGTTGAGTTTGGCTATTTCTCCGCCATGAACGACCTTCTACAGGTTGATCCCAGCCCACGCAGACGCATCGGAGACGTATTCGAGTCGCGGATCCAGCAGTTCGCTGACACCGTTCGTCACCATCCCACCGGACGGATAGTCGCGACTTTGCGCACCGACAGCGGACACATCGAAGTGACGGTGCTCTCGGCGCAGCCTCGTCGTCTCGCCTCCGAGGCGCACTTGCGCGACTGCACGCTGGTGTTCAACGGTATCGCAGCCCTTGAGGATTTGGCTGTGTATGTCTGGAGTTCCACTGCGCCCTGGCGGTCGGCAGAAGTGTTGCCGGTGGTTGACGGTGTGACACTTCTTCCTGACCATCTGGTGGACGCCGGCGAACTCCGTTGTCAGCTATTCATTGATGATCCATGGGTTTCGATCGATCCACCGCCGATGCCGGGTGATGCTGCGTTCCGGGTCGAGCAACTCGGGTGGCGCGAGGATGGCACCAGCGCGCAAGTGAAGCTGTCTCGGTACCTCGTTGGCCGACGTAGCGCACCCGTCGAAGTCGGCGCGATCCCGGAAGTCTGGGCGGCATTGGCAAAGCTTCACGCAGACGGCAAAGCGGAACGATTCGCTGGCCTAATCACCCTGTTAGCGGACGACTTCAGAAAGGCGTTGGAGTGCCTGGGGAACAGCACAATTCCCGCCGGTGAGAAAATGGCGATGTTGATGCGCAGTGAGCTTGTCAACCACAGCTACACGGCTGAACAGACATTAAACAAACTCCACTTCCACCCCTGGTTCGGCTGCATGGTCGAACTTGCTGATCTCCCTTCGCTTTACCAACGTCGCCAAGAGGTGCGGGCAGAGCGTGCCGAGACGCTCGCTTACATGCGAGATAGGGGTGGAGAGCGACTGATCGAGTTGCTGAAGACCGGCAAGACTGCCTGCATCAAGGATGCTAGCTTCGACGCGAATGTCCTTGCGATGAGTTTCGTGCCTGGCAATCAAGTCGAAGCGAAGTTGCGGGAAATTCAACTGGTGCCGCGCGCTCAACTGCACCCAGACACCCTGCGGGCCGCCGTCTATGAGGCGTTCTGTCGCCGAACCGATTGGCTGACCTCGGGCTGGTCGCCAAACTTCGCGCAACAGACCTCCTTGGTCATCAGCCCCATCAAGCGCGTGTCCAAGCTGGCGCACCGAAGCATCCTGATGCGTAGCGATCGTGTGCAAGATATCGACGCTTCTGAGCACCCATGGATGCTGATGTCGGTCCAGTCATTGACGCTAGCGTTTCTTGCCAGGCTTGAAGCACACCGAAGAATCGGCGGCCAATACCTGAACTCCGGTCTGCTATCCGACTGGGCACGCTTGGCGCAGCTTTGCCCGACCATGGTGGCCAACGACTTGTTGATCGCTGAAGCTCTGGTCTTGTACGACTGTCATGGTGATCTCATCGGAGGCGGAAGATGATCGACCGGCTAGAGCCCCTCGAAACCGCAAAGCAGATTGAGGGTAGTTACAAGCGGTATCTCAAGACGCTTCTTGCCCCGCGCGACGAACAGCTCGCTGCGGCATTCGACGCCGAAATCGACGCCACCACAATGCTGACGAAAGGGCCGATACTTGAGATGACGCCGCCCTACGAGACGGGCGCGACGTGCCGCCAACTCATCGATCAGGAAGTGCTCCACCAAGACTTCGTTAGAGTTGACGGACAACCGTTTTCAATCGACCAACCCCTTTACGTTCATCAGGAATCTGCAATCCGAAAGTTCGTTGCGGGCCGAAACTTGGTCGTCAGCACCGGAACTGGCTCCGGTAAGACCGAGAGCTTTCTGGTCCCGATCGTTAACTCGCTATTAGAGGAATCAGCGCGAGGAACTTTGGGGCCCGGGGTTAGGGCATTGCTGCTGTATCCAATGAACGCTTTGGCTAACGACCAGCTCAAGCGGCTGCGTTCGGTCCTTGCGGGAGTTCCTGAAATCACGTTTGGTCGCTATACGGGTGAGACTCTCGAAGATTCGCGTGCGGCGGAAAGTGATTTCCTGCAGAGCAATCCGGGTACGAGACGCTTACCGAACGAGCTGCTGAGTCGTGATGAAATGCGCAGCAGCCCGCCTCACCTCTTGCTGACGAACTATGCGATGCTTGAGTATCTGCTCTTGCGCCCGGCGGACATTGATTTGTTTGACGGCCCCTTCGCAGGAACATGGCGGTTCATCGTGATGGATGAAGCGCACGTCTACGACGGCGCACAAGGTTCTGAGGTGGCGCTGCTGATGCGCCGGCTGCAACAACGGGTTGCGCCCGATTCGAGCATCCAGTGTATTGCCACCTCCGCATCCCTTACCGGTTCCGTCCGCAACGATCCCCGTGGCGAAGCAATGGAGTTCGCCGCTAATCTCTTCGACGCTCCGTTCGAGTACGTCGAGGGTGACCTGACGAAACAGGATCTCGTCGAGCCAGTACGAAAGAAGCATCTGCCGGAATCGAGCTGGCGCCTGACGGGCGAGCAGTTGCTGGCACTGCGAAGCGGTCAAATCGATCCTGCCGAGATGGTCTCGCCTGGTGTAGGTCTGGTGGATGCGCTCAGCCACGAAGAGTCCATGATCGAGCTCAAAGATGCACTCAGCGCGCAGCCTGTTGATGTCCGAGTATTGCGGGAACAACTTTGGCCTGGCGACGGGAAGTCGGGTGAGAAACTTGATTCTCTCGTCCAGCTCGGAAGCAGTGTCTACGACGACGCCGGGCACCCCGTACTTTCGGCTCGGTACCACCTCTTTGTACGCGCGACCGAAGGCGCCTTCGTCAGTTTCAGTGACGATGGACCGCGCATCTTTCTGTCCCGCCACGAAGTGGACCCTGATACCGGACGCGCGGTGTTTGAGTTCGGGACCTGCACTCGCTGCGGCGCAGTCCACTTAGCAGGTGAGCTCGACCCTAGCGAAAGGTACTTCTTCCCCGCTAAGAAAGCCGATGCATCGGTGAACTGGCTCGTCCTCGCGGATGAGCAGGGCGATGTGCTTGTCGACGAGGATGAGATCACGCTCGCCGAAGACGACGCCAAATCGTCGAAGTCTGGTCCCACGACTAGACGCCTGTGTACCGGCTGCGGCCTGCTCACCGATGCTGCAGCTATGGCATGTGCGTCGTCAAACTGTCTCGGCGGGCGGCTGTTGATGGTGCGCGAGCATCCCCGGTCGACTCGAATCATGACTCGTTGTACCGAGTGTGGGGCGCAGTCACGACTAGGAATTCGACGACTCCGAACGGATGTGAATGCCGCGCCCGCGGTTGTCACCACGGCTCTTTATCAACAGCTTCCCCAGGCTGAGGACCAGGCCGGAGAACAGGTGGGCGCCGGACGCAAGTTGCTGATGTTCTCTGACTCGCGTCAGGCGGCAGCCTTCGCGGCGCCGTACCTGGACCGCACGTACACTCGCATGCTCGAACGGCGTTACATCACCCAGGCTCTTCGCGACCCTGCGGCAGCGGGGGGCGAGCTCACTGTCCGTGACTTGGCAATACTGACCCGCGAGAAGGCGCAAACAGCAGGACATTTCGAGCACAATTTGGGCAACATCGAGATTACCCAATCGGTGAATCAGTGGATTTCCGGTGAGCTGATGACGCTAGAGACTCGTCAGTCACTGGAAGGTCTTGGCCTCATGAGGGTGGCGCTGCGTCAGGGTAGTGCCATACCGATGCGCGGGTTCACGTCACTGGGATTGACCGAAGACGAAGGGTGGGCGCTGCTGAACGAACTCGTCAAGACAGTGCGGCTTCAGGGCGCTGTCACGGTGCTCGACCGCGTCAACGTGAAGGACGAGCGATTTGCGCCCCGCAACACCCGGGTACGGATGCGGTCCACTGGATCTGATCGGGCCAAACAAATCATCAGCTGGAAGCCCAGCGGTGCGGGAACGACCAATAGCCGGATGATCTTCCTCCGAAAAGTACTCGCGGAACTGTCAAACGACACACCCCCCGACCGGATCTTGGACGGCTGCTGGAAGGCACTTGAGTCTGGCGGGTTTCTGGTCGCCGAATCCGATCGGGTGCACGGGCAGGTATACCAGCTAGATCACAGCAGGTTTTCTGTCGGTAACGGCGCGGATCGTCAGTGGTTCCGATGCGATACCTGCCGGTTGCTCACGGCGTTCTCGGTACGCGGCATCTGTGCTAACAGCCGATGCATTGGCAGGCTCAAGCCCTTTGAACTGCCGGCACCCCAGGACGACACTAATCACTACCGCGTGTTGTACCAAACTATGAATACCGCGCCGCTGAGTGCCCGCGAGCACACCGCGCAATGGGATGCCAAGGCCGCAGCCGCTATCCAACGCGACTTCGTCGCAGGGAAAGTGAATGTTCTGTCGTGCTCCACGACATTCGAACTTGGTGTCGACGTCGGCGAGCTCCAGTCGGTGGTCATGCGCAACATGCCTCCGAAGACTGCTAACTATGTCCAGCGTGCCGGCCGTGCCGGACGCCGAGCAGCTTCTGCGGCATTGGTTGTAACTTACGCCAACCGGTCTGCACATGACTTGGCGCAGTATCAGCAACCGAACGCAATGATTGCGGGCCGTATGCGTATTCCCTGGGTGCCGATCGACAATGTGCGAATCGCTCGTCGTCATGCGCACTCTATTGCACTGGCTTCGTATTTCAGGCATTGCTTCGAGCAGCGCAGCGAGAAATGGAAGACGGCAGGCCAGTTCTTCTCGGGAACACCAGGTGGCAGTCTATCGCCCGCCAGTCGAGTGCGTGATTACCTGACACCTGTCCCCGCAACGGTGGAGGAGGCACTACGCACCGCCCTTCCGCAGAGTGTTCAAGCGGCGATAGGTGTCTCTGACGGCAGCTGGGTTGGGCCCCTGATTGAGCTACTGGAGTCGACGGAAGGGGAGCTCACAAAGGATATTGCCGACATCGAAGAGCGCATTGATGAATCCGTCAAGGAACGAAAATTCGGATTGAGCAAGCGACTCCAGGACACCTTGCGAACGATCACAGGTCGTGAGTTGCTGGGGTATCTTGCCAATCGAAATATACTGCCTAAGTACGGTTTTCCGGTCGACACCGTCGAGCTCAGTACGCTCAACGCGGCGGATCCAGTCGGACGCCAACTGGAGCTTGCAAGAGATCTCAGCCTGGCGATCTACGACTACGCGCCTGGAAACGAAGTCGTTGCCGGAGGCAAAGTCTGGACTTCGGCGGGCCTGAAGAAGCGCCCTGGCAAAGAGCTGGTACGCCACAAGTACCGAATCTGCCAAGCATGCGGTCGATTCCAACGCGGGGATGATCTCGATCCGGCAGATGTATGCCCCAGCTGTGGCGATCCATTCGGGGCAATCGGCACCCTGATCATTCCCGAGTTCGGTTTCATCGCAGCCAGCGATACGCGCGACGTCGGTAGCGCGCCTCCGGAACGCCGTTGGCACGGTGGGAGCTATGTCGAGACTCCGGGCAATGACGTCGGTGTGTATCACTGGTCTGGGCATAATGGATTGAAAGTGACCGCGCGTGCTGGCGTTCGCGCTTGGCTTGCCGTCGTTTCGGACGGGACAGGTGAAGGATTCCAGATGTGCGATTGGTGTGGTTGGGCGCGCTCCGCCGAGCGGGGGAGTCCCCGGCGGAAGCACCAGCGACCTGCCAACGGCGGGGACTGTGACGGGCCGTTGGAAAGGATCTCGCTCGGTCATCGATACCAATCCGACGTTGCGGAATTCACTTTTGACGGCGTTTCGTACCGCCGTGACCAGGACGCGAACTGGCTGTCGTCGCTGTATGCAATCTTGGAGGGCGCCTCCTACGCGTTAGAGATCAGCCGTGACGACATCGATGGAGCGCTGTCTTGGAGTGCAGACCACCGCCGCAGCATCGTCCTGTTTGACACGGTCCCGGGCGGGGCCGGCGCCGCGAAGAAGATCGCCGAGAATATCGGTGTCGTCCTCGAATCGGCGGTCAAACGGGTGACGGACTGCGATTGCGGTGAAGAGACGTCATGTTATGGGTGCCTTCGTTCGTACCGCAATGGACGCTTCCACGAAGACCTTTCGCGGCGGGCGGCGCTGAGTCTGCTTGGAGGAATGGCGCGATGAGTCGAGTCTGGCTGCGAACCGGAGGTTGCGGGCGTTGTTGATCTTTTCCGGATGTAGCCCGCTGTGGGTGGCGGCATCGAACTCGTCGAAGACCTCGGTGACCCGCTTGACGACGGGCTTGTCCAGCTTCGCGAGGTCGCCGAGGAATCCCTTGTCGGGTGGAGGCGCCCACGCCGGCGAGCGCGATGAGTCCGACCGCGTAGGTCATGGCCGCTTCCTTCGACATGGCGCCGAGTTCTTTTTTGGCGGTGGCCACCGAGTTCATTACTTGCCCGATCCGTTCTGGCATGCTCGCCCGCGGCTGGCCGAGCCGCACGAAGATCGCCGACACCCGTGTTCCGATCGTGGTGTCGTCGTCGGCGCGCAGCGAGACCGGACACATCGCGATGAAGTGACGGCCGATCTCGCGCATCTCGGCAAGCGGCAGCGCCAGTGTTGCGAACCGCCGACCGATTCCCAATGCTGCGTTGGTGGGGGCGCGCCGAGCGGGCTCTACCGTGGAACGGGCAAGTTGGGGCAGAGGGCAATGTAGTCGACATCGGGCGATATCCATTCGCGCCAATCATGGCGGCTGATGTTGGATGTGAGTTTCGAACACAGAACCGTGACGGTGGCATCCAGGGGCGTGGGCCAGACCCGCACCGTAGCGTCGGCGCTGCTGGACACCAAGGTGTGCCCGTCGGGGCTGAACGCCACACCAAGGACGCTGTCGGTGTGGCCCCGCAGGGGTTGGCCTAGCCCGGCAGGGGTCAGATTGGTGAGGTCCCAGAGCTGCACGGTGTGGTCAGAACTGCCCGACGCTAGCGTATGACCGTCGGGGCTGAACGCCACCCGATTCACGTATCCACTATGTCCGTGCAGGGGGTGCCCCAGCGGGCTCGGGTGCGTCGGGTCGGTGAGGTTCCACAGCACGACGGTGTCGTCGCCGCTGCCGGAAGCGAGCAAGCGGCCGTCAGGGCTGAAGGCCACGCCGAGAACGGCGCTGCTGTAGCCATACAAGGGTTTGCCGAGCTGTTGCGCGTGGGCTGGGTCGGTCAGATCCCACAGCGCGATGGTGGTGTCGTCGCTGCTGGACGCCAGGGTGTGTCCGTCGGGGCTGAAGGCGAGGCTTTGCACGGTGCGAGTGTGGCCGCGCAGGGGTTTGCCGAGTTGTCGCGGGTGTCCTGGATTGGTCAGATCCCATAGCGCGATGGTGGTGTCGTCGCTGCCGGAGGCCAGGGTGTGTCCGTCGGGGCTGAAGGCGAGGCTTTGCACGGTGCCGGTGTGGCCGCGCAGGGGTTGGCCGAGTTGTCGCGGGTCGGCTGGGTCGGTCAGATCCCATAGCGCGATGGTGGCGTCGTCGCTGCCGGAGGCCAGGGTGTGTCCGTCGGGGCTGAAGGCGAGGCTTTGCACGGTGTCGGTGTGGCCGCGCAGGGGTTGGCCGAGTTGTCGCGGGTGTCCTGGATTGGTCAGATCCCACAGCGCGATGGTGGCGTCGTCGCTGCCGGAGGCCAGCGTCTGCACGTCAGGGCTGAACACCGCACTGCGCACGGGGCCGGTATGTCCCCGAACGGGCAGCACAGTATTGAGGTTCCACAACCGGATGGTGCCGTCGTGGCTTCCGGTGGTCAGGGTGTGTCCGTCGGGCCCGAACGCGATGCTCCATACGGTTCCGTGGTGGCCGGTAAGAGGTTGACCCAACGGACCGGGCTGCGCTGGATCTGTGACGTCCCATAGTCGCACCGTGTCGTCGACGCTGCCGGAGGCCAGGGTGTTTCCGTCGGGACCGAACGCCACGCTGGCCACACCGGCGCTGTGGCCCTGCAGGGGTGGGCCCAGGGGGCCTGGGTGTGCGGGGTCGGTGAGGTTCCACAGCCGGATGGTGCCGTCGTCGCTGCCGGAGGCCAGGGTGTGTCCGTCGGGGCTGAACGCGACGCCGGCGACACTGGCGCTATGGCCTTCCAGGGGTGGGCCTAGGGGGCCTGGGTGTGCGGGGTCGGTGAGGTTCCATAGCTGGATGGTGCCGTCGTGGCTGCCGGAGGCCAGGGTGTGTCCGTCGGGGTTGAACGCGATGCTGGCGACGCTGCCCGTGTGGCTTTGGAGGGGTTGGCCGAGCCGTCGCGGGTGTGCCGGGTCGGTGAGGTTCCACAGCCGGATGGTGCCGTCGTGGCTGCCGGAGGCCAGGGTGTGTCCGTCGGGGCTGAATGCGACCTCGGCGACACCGGCGCTGTGGTCTTCCAGGGGTGGGTCCAGGGGGCCTGGGTGTGCGGGGTCGGTGAGGTTCCACAGTCGGATGGTGCCGTCGTCGCTGCCGGAGGCCAGGGTGTGTCCGTCGGGGCTGAACGCGATGCTGACCACACCGGCGCTGTGGCCCTGCAGGGGCGGGCCTAGGGGGCCTGGGTGTGCGGGGTCGGTGAGGTTCCACAGCTGGATGTTGCCGTTCTCGCCGCCGGAAGCCAGGGTGTGCCCGTCGGGACTTATCGCAACGGTGTTAACGGGTGCTTGCGTGGGGATGATGATGCGAGTGGTGTTCAGCGCCGCGGTGGCCGTGTAGAACGCGCCGCGGCTGGCGGCTGGGTTGGAACGCAACTGTCGTGCCGCCAGGGTGGCGGCGAGCGCGCGAATATCGCTCTCCGCGATGGTCCCGGAGAACACCAACGAGGCCTGCGCATCGAGTTGGGCGGCCAGTGCGTCGCGGGCTTGACGGGTGGCGCGGTTGAACATGATCACCGCGGTGGCGGCGCCTACCACGGCGATAACGGCGATGACGGACGTTGCGGCGATTACCGCGCGCAGGACGCGAGACCGCTGTCGTAGGGCGGCGGCGCTCTCTTGAGCCTGCTCGCGCGCTTGGGTTTCGGCGGCCGCGAGTTTCTTGGCGGCCTCGAGTTCGGCCCGCTGGCGTTGCTTCTCGAGCTCGGCTCGTTCGTTTTCGCAGTGCCGGGAGGCCAGCAGGTAGTCGTGGGTTTGGTTGAGGCGCTCGCGGAATCCGGTCTTGGCGGCTAGGTTTTCGGCTGCGGCCAGCTGGGATCCGCGCAGCAGCCAGGCTTCGTCGCGCCGCTTTTTCTCCCACTCGGCGGCGCTGCGTTCCAGCGCGTCGGCCGCCTTGAGGTCTTCGACCTCGTCCGCCAGCCAGCCCGAGAGATCGCCCCATTGGCGCAGCAGACTCTCCAAGGCGACCTCGACGATGACCTCTCCGTCGCGTAGGTCTTTGATCAGCAACCGGCGGGCCAGGAACCGCTCTAGCAGCGGGCGGCTGTCATCGGGCAGGTCGGCCCAGCGTGCCAAGCGGCGCATCGGCTGGTCGTTGTCGGGATTGATGGTGGCCAGCCACGGGATGAACGCCGCGCGCAGCAATTTGAGTTGCTGGGCCCGCTCGTCGGGATCCGAGGACAGAATCTCGTGGATCTCGGCTTGCACGACGCCATCGATTCCGCCCCGCTTGGCGTAAGGCTCGAGAGTGAGCCGGCCCGTCGACCCGTAGTCGCGGTACAGCCATGCCAGCGTCAGTGACAGCAGCGGCAGCGTGTCTGCGCCGCCGGTGGCGTCGGCGAGCAGGTGGCGCACCAGTTCCTCGTCGAGGTACAGCGGGCGTCCGCCGTCCGTCGAACGCTGCGCAGGTCCGGTGATCACCCTGTTGAACTGGGTTGCGTCCATCGGCCGAAGGTCGAACTGCTTGGTCTGCAGCCCGGCAAGCTGTGGAGCGGTCTGCATCAG
Source organism: Mycobacterium marinum (assembly GCF_003391395.1). Taxonomy (NCBI): domain Bacteria; kingdom Bacillati; phylum Actinomycetota; class Actinomycetes; order Mycobacteriales; family Mycobacteriaceae; genus Mycobacterium; species Mycobacterium marinum. The sequence continues at coordinate 3,982,880 of NZ_CP024190.1, read as the reverse complement.
CTCGTAGCGGTCGGTGCGGATCGTCGCTGCCACAATCAATGGCAGCCTGTCCTGGCCGTTCGTGCCGAGAGCCAGATCCCGGATGAGCGCCAACAACCCGGCGGCCTCCACGCCGGCGTCGCTGGTGAACAGCTCTTCGGCCTGATCCAGCGGCAACACCAGGGTCACCGGGGTGTCATCGGCAGCCCCGGTTGCCGGTTGCCGGTTGGCGGCCGTACGGCACTCCAGCAGCCACGTCCGCAGCCGGGCCACGTCGCCGCTCGCGCACGCTTCCTTGATGTCGCCCAGCGGCGGCTGTGCCAGGCCGAGGCGTTGCCGCGTGGTGCAGATCGCCTGTGCCAGCCCGCAGGCGCCGGTGAGCGCCTTGAGCTCGGGGCGGACAATGTCGAGGACGAGATACTTGCTTGCCTGTCTTTGCAGCCGGGGCACGATTCCCGCACGCAGAAAACACGACTTGCCGGCTCCGGACGCGCCCAGCACCACGAACAGCGTCTCGTCGCTCGCACGCATTCCGCGCAGGGCGTCCATCGCCCGCGCCACCTCGGCGTCCCGACCGAAAAAGACGCCCGCGTCGACCGGCTGGAAGGGTTCCCATCCGAGGTACGGCGGTCGGTCCGGTTGCGACGGCGGTGGCCAGGGGAACGACGCGGCGCCCATGCCGGCGCGCGGGATGTCCTCGAGTCCAAGGGGCGCGGTGTCTCTAGGCGATGGCGAGTCGACGAGCTTGGGGGTCTGCGTAGCAACCTGGATGCGGTGTCCGGCCGTGGTGGTCTGCCCGCCCGGCGGCGTCGCCAGTGCGGCAGCTGCCGCCATCGCGAGTTCACCAGCGCTGGGGTAGCGATCGTCGGGTTGTTTCGCCATGCCACGGGCAATGACATCGTCGAATCCCGCGGGCACGGCGGACCGGCGCTCACTCGGCTTCGGCGGGGGCGTGGCGAGATGCGCCGTCATTTGCAGTGCTACCCGGTCACCAGGGAATGGCATTTCGCCGGTAAGGCATTCATAGAGCAAACATGTCAACGAATAGACGTCGGCGCGGGCATCGATGACGTCGCTCATCATTCGTTCGGGGGCCATGTATGCCCACGTTCCGGCGGTGCGGCTCTCGGCGGTCAATTTGGCGCCGGTACCGTCCTGGGCCAGGCCGAAATCGATCAGGTAGACGAATCCTTGATCGGTCATCAAGGCGTTGGATGGTTTGACGTCCCGGTGCACCAGCCCATGGGTGTGGGCCGCATCCAGAGCGGCTGCGATCTGTTCGACCATTCGAACGGCTCGCGCCGGAGTCATGGGACCGTCGCGCTGGAGCGCGACCTCGAGGTCAACCCCGTTGATGATCGGCATTACCAGGTACAACTGGCCGTCAATTTCGCCGGTGTCGTGGACGGGGATGATGTGCGGGTCGGTCAACCGAGCCGCGATGAGAGCTTCCCGGCTGAACCTCGCGCGAAAACCCGGCTCGTTGGCCCGATCGGCAGGCAAGATTTTGATCGCCACATCGCGTCCCATAACGGTGTCGTGCGCCTTATATACCGTGCCTGCAGCGCCCTGTCCGATGAGCTCGAACAACCGATATCGACCGAATTCCCTGGCGTCCAATTGATTACGCTCTCAACCTAACTGTTCTGCACATCACCCGACTCTTCTAACGTGCCGCGTACCGCCCAATTTGTAGCCCATAAGGCATGCTTCCGACACTCTTTTGGAGATTCCCCATCGCATTAGCGGGGTGATGTCGATGTCGTAGGTGGGGCGACGTGCATCGTAGAGCAACACGGTATAGGCGCCGCCGAGAAACACGAAGTCGACCCGGTGCGGATGTGGCCAACAGCACCCGCTCACCGAGAAGTGCGCTGTGACCTCCCCGCGGCTATCCCCGCCGCGTCGCGCAACTCCTCGTAGGCTCGCAACGTCAGGTCGGCCAGTCGTGTCGGATCCTCGATGGCCGCGGCGTTGGCGATGAACCCGAAGTCCATATTGTCGTGGTAGGAGGCCAGCGTGGCGTTGAGCCCGATGGCGGCGGCGAGCGCGGAGACCGGGTAGATGCCGAGGAGTCGGGCTCCGTTGAGGTATCGGATGTCTGAGGCGCCTGCGACGTTGGAGATGACCAGGTTGCACGCCGGGTGTGCGATGCGATCGAGATGGGTGGAGGCGCCCACGCCGGCGAGCGCGACGAGTCCGACCGCGTAGGTCATGGCCGCTTCCTTCGACATGGCGCCGAGTTCTTTTTTGGCGGTGGCCACCGAGTTCATTACTTGCCCGATCCGTTCTGGCATGCTCGCCCGCGGCTGGCCGAGCCGCACGAAGATCGCCGACACCCGTGTTCCGATCGTGGTGTCGTCGTCGGCGCGCAGCGAGACCGGACACATCGCGATGAAAGGATGGGCGAACTCGCGCTCGGTCTCGCGCAGGTATGCGTGCAGTCCGCCGTCGATGACGCTGGCGGCGACGTCGTTGAGGGTGGCCCCGAAGTGATGGCCGATTTCGCGCATCTCGGCAAGCGGCAGCGACAGTGTTGCGAACCGTCGACCGATTTCCAGCGGTGCGTTGGTGGGGGCGTGCTGCGCGACGAACGGCAGACTGCCCTCGAGGTGGGATCCCAGCAGACCGGAAAGCACCTTGCGCGCCGCGCCGACAGCGACCTGGTTCAGCGCCGTGAACTCGGTGACTGCCCCGCGGATCGAGTGGGCGACCTTCTCGGCCAGCGGCGTGGGCGGGTGCGGTTCGGGGACGGGCGCATCGAGTGCGAATGCGGGCTTGGGGATGGTGTCGCGGTCGGAGGTGCTCAGTCCCTCGTAGAGCCGCTTGAGGCCGGATTCGCCATCGATGATCGAATGGTGCGTCTTCGTGTAGATCGCGAACATGTCGTCCGGCACACCATCGATCACCCAACACCGAAACAGCGGCCGGTGCCGGTCGAGTTGTGGTTCGTGTAGATCGGCAACCAGGCGCAGCAGATCGTCGTAGCCGGCGCCGGCGGGCAACGCCAGGTGCCCAACGTGGTAGTGCGGGTCCCAGTTCGCCACCTCCCGGAAATGGGGCGCGCCCCGGACCAGCAGTTCCGGGACATAGTTGAACGGCGGCGTGGGTGAGCACCCTCGGTAGGCGGCCACGATCTCGTCCACGGGATCTCGGCCGAACGGCTTCTTGAACAGCAACATCGCGCCGACGTGTGTGGTGCCGGCCGGCGACTCGAGCAGCAGCCAGGAAAGATCCAGTGGCGGAATCGGTTTGGTCATCGCCGAGCTCCCATCCGAGATCCGGGCCACCGTGTGATCGTCCATCGGGGCAGGGCGCTCAAGGGTCCGTACCCCGGATGCTCCCTCGCGACGACCGCGGTCGACGAGGGCCTAAGGGCCCTTGCTGTGCCAGCCGTAAGTCCCTGCGGCTAGGTGTGAGACCGGCCGGTTCGGCAGTCCCGGCGCCGGGGCCGCTCGGATAGTCGTTTCGAACCTGTGGCAGCGTCGAATCGCGCCCTGGACAGGATCGGGGAAATCGCCGAACGCCTGTTCGTGCGTCTGCGATCGTTCTGACCACCCCGGACCGCCAACCCGGCTAACATTCTGTAGCGGTCCTGAGGTTGTTGGACTACCGGGTATGGGAGCCGCCGATGTCGAAATACGTGATCGCAGCGCCCGATGCTTTTTCCGTAGCGTCGGGGGAGCTGGCCGGTATCGAGGCGGCGGTCAAGGGGGCGGCCGCGGCGGCGGCACCCTCGACGACGGGGATCATCTCCGCGGCGGCAGACGAGGTGTCCACGGCCATCGCGCGGCTTTTCGGCAGCTACGCTGACGAGTTTCAGACGCTGAGTGCGCAAGCGACGCGGTTTCAGGCCCAGTTTGAGCGCGCGTTGAGCGAGGCCGGGGCCGCCTATGCGGCCGCCGAGGCCGCGAACGTGTCGCCGTTGCGGGCGTTGCTGCAAGAGGCGGAGAGCCTCGGGGTTTTCGCACCCATTGAGCGGCTCATCGGGCGTCCGCTGTTCGGCAACGGTTCCGTCGCGGCCGCGAGCACCGGGGCCACCGAGGCCAGCTCGCTGCTCACCTCGGGCACCAACCAGGCAGGCCTGGGCGGGGCGGTGAACTACGCCGCCGCCGAGGCGCTCGCCGCTCCGGCTACCGGGGCGACCGGGGTCAAGTCGGGGTTCTCGTTCCTGCAGATTCCGATCGGCCCGTCGGAATTCCTGGGCATCACGATTCCGCAATTCAACTTCCCCGCCCCCGCACACTGGTACTTCCCGACGCAGGCCGACGGTTCGGTCAACGCCAACGGCGTCATCTACCTACAGCACGGCTTCGGGGCGATCGGCTGGTTCTACCAGCCGCTGGCCATGCAGCTGGCGCAGCAGACCAACAGCATCGTGGTGGTTCCCACCGTGCCTTCGATTCCGTTGCCGTTCGGCATGTGGATCGGCGGTGCGCAGATGCAGCAGGGCGTGGGCTCGTTGTTCCTGGGCAGTCAGACGGCGCTGAACATCAGCGCGAACCAGGCCGGCTACCTGGGCACGTTGCCGCAGGACTTCATCTTGTCCGGGCACTCCGCCGGCGGTGGGCTGGCCTCGATCGCGGCAGGCAGCTACCTGGCGAACCTTGGGGCGGCCACCAACCACCTACAGGGTGTGGTGATGTTCGACGGGGTCGCGTCGAATGCCTCGGCCTTCGGGGCTGCGGTAGCCAACCTGCAGGCGGCGAATGTTCCCATCTATGTGGTGGCAGCACCACCGCAGCCGTGGAATGCGTTCGGTGCCACCACGAATCAACTGGTCAGTCTGTACCCAGGCCAGTTCACCGGGGTCGAGATTGTCAACGGCTCACACGTCGACTCGATGCTGGGCGGAAATCCCCTCATCGACTTCGCCGCCCAGCTGCTGACCGGGTTCTCCCCGCCCGGCGCCACCCAGGCCGTGTACACGTTGTCCTCGGGGTGGATCAACGACATCTGGGCCGGTGCCGACCCGCTAAACCCGATCTACGGCATCTACGGACCCACCGGTGGCTACGTCGCCCCCGGCGGCCAGGCGATCTTCCTCGGGCCGACCGCCGGGATCGTGTTGCCGGCGTAGTCGAGTCGGCGCAGACGAACGGGACGCCGGTTCCGGCGGCGACCCGCCGCCGCGGTCCCGGGGATCAGCCCCGGAGCGCAGGTTGTTCACCCCTCGCGCCGCCGTCGAACAGGGCGCCCGCATCGGCGGCGACTGGCGCAACACCCAAGGACCGCAGTATCTTCCACGACGTCGCGGTTGCCGCCGAGATCACCGGCAAGCCCAGCATCGCCTCAGCGGCGGGAATCGCTGCCAGGGAGGGCATTTGGACGCATGCCGACAACACGACGGCGTCGGCGTCGTGGGTGTCGAGCCGATGGGCGATGTGCGGCAGGCGCATCGGGTCCAGGCGTCCCACCGCACGGTTGTCCTCTACCTCGAGGCTGATCACATCCATTACCTCGATGCCCTCGGCTTCGATGTAGTCGACCACCTGCGACGTAAGAGGTTTCATGTAGGGCGCAACCATCGCGATCTTCTTGGCGCCCAGTTCCCGGATGCCCTCGACCAGAGCGCCGGCGCTGGAGATCACCTCGACGGTCCCGCCGGATTGAGAGGCAACCTTTGTCAAGCGCTCTTCGATTGTGCGGTGTGCGTTGGGTCCGGCGGCCATCACGGCGACCAGACAGGCGTAGGCCATCACATCCACGGCAGCGTCGGCGAGCTCGGTCGTCGCGCGTTCCGCGCTGGCGTTCATCGCCATGAGCTCTTGTGGATCAACCTTTTTCATTCGCATGCGACTGGCATGGAAGGTAAAACGATCACCGGTTGTGCTGCCGTTGGCGCGCAGCACTTCAGGAACCTCGGCTTCCATTGTCGTGTTCGAGCTGGGTACGAGTAAGCCGACGCGGTAGCTCGACATCTTTCCGCCCTCTGACACGGGGATACAGATTCGACTCATTCAGCCTGGCCCCGACATGTCCGGCGTGTCAACCAGTTACATGGAGCTCGGCTCGCCGCGCTGACGCGGTCGTGCCTCTCAAGGGATAGCGGGCCCGCTCGTGCCGGCGCTGCCACCGTTCAGTCCGGCCTGGCCGGACTGGCCGTTGGCACCGGTACCGCCCGTGGCGCCGGGTTGGCCGGCGGTGCCGGAGGGCGGAACGGGATTGTCATCCATGTCGAAGGAGGTGCCACCGTCGCCGCCGTCGCCACCGGCGCCGCCGCCACCGCCGTCGCCACCGGAGCCGGCGTCACCCCCTGCACCGACCATGCCCGACTGGCCATAGGTGCCGCCCGCGCCCGCGGCCCCGCCGTTGCCGCCGTTGCCGCCGGGGCCGCCGGTGCCGCCGGTGCCGCCGGTGCCGCCGGTGCCGCCATTGCCGGGCGCATTGGGATTGTCGAAAGAGTCGCCGCCGGTGCCGCCGTTGCCGCCGGTGCCGCCGGTGGCTCCGGTGCCACCAGTGCCGCCGCTGCCGCCGCTGCCGCCGGTGCCGCCGTTGCCATACAGACCGCCGGTCCCACCAGCGCCGCCGGCGCCGCCGTTGCCGCCGATGCTGCCGGTGGCCCCGGTGCCGCCGTTGCCGCCGTTGCCGCCAGTGCCGGCGTTGGCGTTGTCGTTGGTGGTGAGCGAGCCGCCATTGCCGCCGTTGCCACCGGCCCCGCCGCCGTTGCCTCCGTTGCCGCCGTTGCCGCCGTTGCCGGCGGTGCCGAAAATGCCGCCGGAGCCACTCGAGTGCCCGCCGTTGCCTCCGTTGCCGCCGGCCCCGCCGTCGGCGCCGCCATCGCCACCGTTGCCGCCCCAGCCGCCGACCAGCGGACCAAATCCGCCTCTACCGCCGTCGCCGCCGAGGGTGCCCGGCCCGCCGGTCCCACCGTTGCCGCCATTGCCGCCGAAGGGATTGTCGTCGATGATCCCGCTGTTGAAGCCGGCGCCGCCGGTGCCTCCTTGCTCCCCGGCGGTGGTGCCGTTGCTGCCGGTTTCGCCGTTGCCGTCGCCGCCGTTGTCGGTGGTGCCGGCCGCACCGGGATCGGCGTGGCTGGTCACCGGGTTGGGGGTGGGGTTGACTCCGGGCGCGCCGGTAGCCCCGTTGCCGCCGGCCCCGCCATCACCGCCGTTGCCGTAGAGGCCGCCGCTGCCACCCGTTCCGCCGGCGCCGCCGTCAGCGCCGGGTGTGGTGGGGGTGTAGCCGTTGCCGCCTTTGCCGCCATTGCCGGCAGTGGTGGTGGGTGTGGACCCGAAACTGCCGTTGGCGCCGGTGCTGGAGCCGCGGCCGCCGATACCGCCGGCCCCGCCGGCGCCGGGGTCACCGCCATCGCCGCCCACTCCGCCATCGGGGTGGCTGGCATCGCCGGCGCCGCCGGCCCCACCTGTGCCCGCTACACCGCCGTCACCGCCGTTGCCGCCGGCCCCGCCGGCCCCCTGGTCACCGGAGGCGCCGAACACTCCGCCGTGGCCGCCGGACCCGCCCCGACCACCGGCTCCGCCGACCCCGCCGACTCCACCGTTTCCGGCATCGCCGCCGCGACCACCGGCGCTGTCGGCGAGCGCACCATCACCACCGACCCCGCCGGTGCCGCCCGTCCCGCCTAGGCCGCCATCGCCGCCGCGACCGCCGTCGCCGTACACCAGTCCACCCCGGCCGCCCGCACCGCCGGTCCCACCTGCGCCGCCCGTCGCGCCGGTGGTGCCGTCTTGGCCGGCACCCCCGGTCGCTCCGACCGAGCCGGCCCCGCCATCGCCTCCCGCTCCGCCGGACCCGCCGTGGCCCCACATCAACCCGCCGGCCCCGCCCGCTCCGCCGGCCCCCCCGGTGCCGCCAGCCGCGCCGGCGCCACCGCCGCCGCCGGTGCCGATCAAGCCGGCGGTGCCTCCGTGTCCGCCGGCACCTGCGACGGTCGAGCCTGCGCCACCGTCGCCGCCGGTCCCGCCGGCGCCCCACAGCCATCCGCCGCTGCCACCGGCCCCGCCGGCCCCACCAGCTCCGCTTGTCGAGCTTCCGCCGGACCCGCCGGCCCCGCCGGTGCCGATCAGCCCGGCGTTACCGCCACGGCCGCCGGCGTGACCGGGTGCTCCGGACCCGCCCGCGCCGCCGTTGCCGTACAAGATGCCCCCCGCGCCGCCGTTGGCCCCGCTGCCCGAGGCTGCATCGGAGCCGTTGCCGATCAGTGGGCGACCCAATAACGCCTGCGTGGGTCTATTGACCACGTTGACCAGGTCCTGGCCCACTGTCTGCAACACCGCGGCGCTTGCGGCTTCAGCCCCGGCATATGACTCCGCGCTCGCGGTCAACGCTTGGACAAACCGGTCATGAAACGCCGCTGCCTGCGCGCTGACCGCCTGATAGGCCTGCGCGTGGTTACCAAACATCACCGCCACAGCCGCCGAGATCTCATCGGCGCCCAATGCGCCCACCAGCATTGCGGTCGGGCTCGCCGCGGTAGCACTGGCTGTACTGATACTCGAACCGATACCGGCCAGCTGCGCGGCCGCAGCCTCCAACAGCTGCGGTGCCGTCACCACAAATGACATAGTCGATCACCCCATCCGGCCGGAAACCACACCACACCGCCCGCCGTTAGCCGGGGCGATCGTCAACACCCCTGATGCTAGCGGTCTGGGTTCTAGCGTTTCCTGATTTGGGCAAAGGTGATGAGACACATCAAGGGCTGGCCACCGCCGGCGCACGAGTCCGCCCGCGAGGCCGACCACCGAAGCCGTGCGCCGACAACGATGTCTCGCTGGAATCGCCGCTCGAAGTGTTGGTAGCCGATAGGAGTTGTCCAGGCACCACCCCACCGCCAGCCGTGATCGGCGAAGGCAGGCACAGCCGGATCGCCCTTGGGTGGGAGTCCGGCGTCGCTGCGGCCGCGATCCGGACACGCCGGCTCGTTCTTCGGTTGGAATACTCCCGCCGCGTCGATGTAGGTCTTTGCTCGATTGCCGAAGGCGTGTGGAGACGATTGGCCGGGTCCCGTGATGGCCCGGCAATTGAGGGTTGACGCATTGTCCTGCGTCGATAGCTGATCATCGGCGGCCACTGATAGTGGTCGCCCCTGCGAATGTTCTCGATGGGAAAGCGCAGTCGGTAGAGCCGCTTGAAGATCGTGATGACCTCCACCGCCAGATCTTCGTGCACGATCAGTTCGCGACGATGGAACGCGGCGTCAAAACCGATGTGGTTGAACTCGATTCGGCGTAACCGCGTCGGTCCGATCGGCCAATCCGGGTGCCAGGTTGCGCCGAGGTCGGCGGCAGTCACCGGGTAAGCACTCGCACCGAAAGGTGCGGGCGCCACGGCGCACTGCCGAGCAGGACTGCAGCCGCGATCATTTCAACGAGTAAGGCAACAGGCTGCCCGAAAAGCGTCGGCCGGTGATGAGCTATCAGCGTTGCCTGCACACTCGCCCGATGATCACACACAGCCGACGATATCCGGGGTCGGCGGGCAACAATCGCGCGCCGCACGATCATCGGTTCGGAGTCACTACGCTGACGCAGGTAAGCATCGACAGCGGCTCGCCTTCTCGCCGGACCCGGCCAGAACGTCCGGCCGGGTTGCCGCCTGCGCGAAAAGTGCGCAAGGCCATCGCCGTTGGAACTAGTTTGCTCACCCTCGTTGCGGCATGTGCACCCCACCAGCCGACACCCCCAGCGCCATCGCAGGCCGCACCCGCACCGGTACAGGAGAGCCCGAGGCCCACCATGCCCGCCGTGGATGCGGCTGGCCTGGCTGCCTTCGCGCCCGTCTCTCGGCTGATCAACGACGCCATTGCGGCCGAGCGGCTACCGGGAGCCGTCGTCGTGGTCGGCCACGGCGGCAAGATTGTCTTCCACCAGGCCTATGGCTCCCGCAAACTCGCAGGTGAACAGGGGCTCGATGGGGTGTCGGCACCCGCGGAGCCGATGACCGAAGACACGATCTTCGACATCGCGTCGTTGACAAAATGCCTCGCGACGGCGACGGCAATCATGCAGCTATACGAACAGGGCAAGGTTGGGTTCGACGATCCGGTGCAGAACCATTTGCCCGGCTTCAACCCCGCGAACGACCCACAGCGTGCCCAAGTGACGGTCCGCATGTTGCTGACACAGACCTCCGGCGAACCGGTAGATGTCGGCCTGCAAGATGCATGGGGACTGGACGCCGCAGACCGAGCGGAAGGCATTCACCGTGCGCTGAGCACGCCGCTGCAGTCGCCGCCAGGGCGGGAGTTCCGATACTCCGACATCAACTACATTTTGTTGGGCGCGCTGCTCGAGAAAATCGCTGGTGAGACCGAAGACGGCTACGTTGCGCAACACGTATTCGCCCCAATCGGCATGCAAGACAGCGACTTTCTTCCTGCGGCCAAAGCCTGCGGTCCACATAGCGTGAGAGGAGCCGCGATCGGGTGGGCTCCCGCGCCGGCAGGGCGCCCGCGGGCGCCCTGCCCTGCGGGTACCTGGGACACCGCCCTGCTGTCGCATATCGCGCCAACCGCACTCGATGAGGAGAGCGGTGCCGATCCAAGCCAGAACCCCAATTTCAACCGGCTGCTTCGGGGCACGGTGCATGACCCCACAGCGCGCCGCATGGGGGGAGTGGCCGGGCACGCCGGGGTGTTCTCCACGGCGCACGATGTCAGCAGCTTCGCGCAGGCCCTGCTCGATCGTCTTGCGGGCCGCCCCAGCACATTTCCACTGAAACGGGCGACGTGCGAGTTGATGACGACCCCGCAGCAGCCCGGACATGACATGGCGCAACTGGACGCCGCGAACGCCGCCGCGCGAGAAGCGCTTGCGCACCGGCCGAACCGAACAGATCCGATGCTGGCTCCGCGCTATCCGGCGATCAGCGGGCAAACCCTGTTTGGGTTCGGCTGGGATATCGACACGCCATATTCCGCGCCGCGGGGCGTGGTCTTTCCTATCGGCAGCTTCGGTGGCACCGGTTTCACCGGAACCTCGCTGTGGATAGACCCGGGTTCCGACAGCTATGTGGTTCTGCTCTCGAACGCAATTCATCTGCGGGGCAGCACACCGATTTCGGACCTGCGTGGACAGGTGGCCACAGCGGCCGCCCTGGCGCTGGGCCTGTAGCAGGTGGCCGTCTGCTCGCGGCGAAACGGGCCGCTACTTCTGGCGCAGCGCGACTATCTGGCTGCTGCGGCTACCGACATAAACGGTGCCTATGTTGTCAACAGCCAGACCCCACGGAAAATCGAGTCCGGTGAAGGGCAGCTCGATTTGCGTCGTGGAACCCGCCGGCAGTTTGAGCGTCCGATTGTTGCCGCTATCGGTGACATACACCGCGCCCTCGTTGTCGAGCGTGACGCCGCCGGGCTGGTTGAGGCCGGTAAAGGGCAGCGCTATTTGCCTTTTCGATCCTGCGGGCAGCGCCAGCACTCGGTTGTTGCCGCCGTCGGCCACGTAGACGGTGCCGCTGCCGTTGACCACCAGGCCGGTCGGACTATTAAGACCGGTAAAGGGCAGTTGGGTTTGCATGTTGGAGCCGGCCGGAAGCGCTACCACTCGGTTCTTGGCCGTGTCGGTGACATAAACGGTGCGGCTGCTGTCCACCGTAAGACCCGTCGGATTGCCCAGATCCGTGAAGGGAAGCGTGATTTGGGTTGATGTTCCGGCGCGAAGCACCAGGACCCGCCGATTGCCGGCGTCGTTTACATACACGGTGCCGCTGTTGTCTGCGGTCACCCCGGTCGGATAGCTGAGGCCTTCGAAAGGCAGCACGGCCGGGGTGGTTGAGCCGGCGGACAACGCCAGTATCCGATTGTGCAGAGTGTCACCGACGTAGACCGTGCCGCCATAATCCACCGACAAACCCTGCGGGTCACGCAATCCGGTGAACGGCAGCGTCACCTGGTGGAATCGCTGCTCTCCCGAATGCAACGTGGTCACGGTGATCACGGCGGCAACGGTCGCCGCGACGACAAGCAGGGCAGCGGCCGAGATAGCGACCGCCTTGCGGCGCCACCAGGGCCGTGACGGTGATCGTGGCTGCTCGGCTGGCCGCCCGGCGGTGGGTTCGCGCGGTGGCGACGGATGTCGCAGCCGTCGCGGGACGGTTGTTGCGGTGGAGGTATCCGGTTGGCCCGGGCCGGCGACACCGTCGGGGCGGCCGTCGGCAACGCTGGCGTTCGGTGTCCGAGGGCGCATAGGCGGCCCCGATGGAGGCGCGGTGAGCGCCTCGCGGGCGGCGCGCGCCAACGCCACCGCGGTCTCGTAGCGATCGGCGGGATTCTTGGCCATGCCCTTGGCGATGACCGTATCCAGGCCGGCGGGCAGCCCGGGTTTGATGCGCGACGGCCGTGGCGGCGGGGCCTCGAGGTGACTGCTGATCTGTTGGTCGACGGTATTGCCGGGAAACGGATGCTGCGCGGTCAAACACTCGTAGAGCACGCAGGCTAGCGAGTAGATGTCGGCGCGGGCGTCGATCTGTGCCAGGTTGAATCGTTCCGGGGCTATGTAGTGGCAGGTGCCGATCACATCGCCGGCCGCGGTCAAGCCCAGTTCTCCTGGCGCACGTGCGATTCCAAAATCGATCAGATAGGCGAAGTCGTCGTCATCGAGCAAAATGTTGGACGGCTTGACGTCCCGGTGCAGTAGCCCGTCCCGGTGGGCGGCGTTTAGTGCCTTAGCAACCTGGTCGATGATGTGCACGGCGCGGGCGGGGGGCAGCGGTCCGCGGCTCAGCACCGATTGCAGGTCGTGGCCCTCGATCAACCGCATGTCCACGAACAGCCGTCCGTCGATTTCCCCATAGGTATGGATCGGGATCAGATGCGGGCTGTTCAATCGCGCGGCCACATGTGCTTCGCGGCGGAACCGCTGCTGAAACACCTCGTCGTCGGAGATCTCGGCAGGCAGGATCTTGACTGCGACAACCCGGTCGGTGACCGGGTCATAGGCCCGCCACACCTCGCCCATACCGCCGCGGCCCAGCAATTCGAGCAGCCGGTACTTCCCGAACGACGTTCCCTCCAACAAGGCCTCCCACTGCAAGCGGCCAGCAACTGGCCCGACCATAACGCGGCAGCAATCGCAGTCGCAGGCATTTCGATGCGCCGCGCCGCCGCACATTCGCAGCTAGCGGTCCGCGGCTTTGTCCAGTTGCGATGGCTCGAGGTGGGCGATGATGGTGGGCGTGACCCGGGCAACCACCTCTTCCAGCGGCGTGGAGGCAATAGGCTCCAGCCGAAGAACGTGGCGCAGGTAGGCGATGCCGAGCAGCTGGGCCATGGCCAGGTCGATCCGCAGTTCGGTATCGGGGCCTGGCAACGGTTGGGCCAACTGCGGGTACATCTGGTCCTGAAAGAACTGCCGGACCAGGGTGGTGGACTCTTCATGGGTGGCCGCACCGCGCAGGATCGCCAGCAACGGGGCGCGTGATTCCGGCCGCTCCCAAGCCTCCAAGAACACCCGGGTGAGCCGCGCCCCGAGTTCGTCACGATCGCCGCTGAGAATGAGCGCACTCATCGCATCCGCTTCGAACGGCCATCCCACGATGGACCGGAAGAGTTCCGCCTTGCTGCCGAAGTAATGCCGGATCAGCGCCGGGTCCACCCCGGCCGCGGAGGCGATGTCACGGACCGAGGTCTGTTCGTAGCCCGACTCGGCGAACAGCCGCCGAGCGGTCGTGACGATCGCGTTGCGGGTGTCGGGGTTACCTCGACGTCGTCCCATTGGGGGCATAGTCCTGAAATTCTACAGTCGTTGACTTTTTGGGCCGCCAGCGTTAGCGTAATAGCATTAATTCCACGAGTGAGGAGTTTTTCAAAATGCCGGCACCACGCTGGGTCGCCAAGGCCAACAAGATCAGTCTCAATCGGTTCACCAAGTACGTCGCCCCATGGGCCCCAGGGTGGGCCGTCGTGGTCCATCGCGGGCGCAAGTCGGGCCGCACGTTCCGCACCCCGCTGTGGGCCTTTCACCGGCGCAACGGATTTGTCATCGCTTTGACCTACGGCACCAGCTCGGACTGGGTGAAGAATGTCCTCGCCGCTGGTGGCTGCGAACTGGAGACCAGGCGGCGTCGTTATCAGCTGGGCGACCCCGTGGTCTTCCGTGACGAGGACGCGACCGATATGCCGGCGTTCATCCGGTTCATGCTTCGCCGGGTGCTCAAGGCGCCGGAGTTCCTCAAGCTCGACGTGGTGCGCGAACTGGCGCCGGCGGGCTGACCGCAGGGGGCAAGCACGCGGTCATGGCTGGGAAGTGTCGGGGCTGGCGATCACGACCTCCATCACGAGCCCGAAGCGGTGTACGTGCGAGTGATGCGCCAGCTTCCATCCGGGGTCTAGCAGCGCGCTCACACTGATCGGACGGCATCCGCCGACAAGTTGTGGCGCAACGCGCCACAGGCCGTTCCAGGCGCGACAGGCGACCCGTTCCAGCGGCCGCTCCCCGTAGGAGAGACTGGCCACGCACAACAGGCCGTCGGAAGTCAGGATTCGTCGCAAGTCGTCCAGCACCGCCCGCGCATACGCCTCATCGAGCAGGTCGAACACAAATGTGGACAGCACCCGGTCCGCGGACCCGTCGCCGGCAGGCAGTGGCAGTGAGCCATCGACAAGGGTCACCTTGGCCCGGTCGGCCCAGGGGGCGAGCCGACTGGTGGCGAGATTGATCATCACCGGGCTGATATCGACGCCGACATAGTTGACACTGGCCGGCAGCTCAGCCAGCAGGTTCGCAGCCAATTTTCCTGTTCCGCAGCCGAATTCAAAGATCGTCTGGCCGGGCGCCAGGGCCGCATTGGCCACGAGCCGGTCGAGCGTCTCATCCTCATAGAAGGCCTGCCAGTCCTGAATGCGTCCGATCCTGTCGTAGACCGAACGGGCCTGGCTCAGGGAAAGCGCCACGGTTGTCCTCCTTGCCCACCCTATGCGCTATGTCGGCCCTGGCTTGTCAATCACCGCCAGGTCGGGATGCTCGGGGCGCACTCCCATGCCGATCAGGCGGGCGGGAATGCGGGCGAGCAACGGGAGCCGCCGGATCAGTCGCACTGGCAGCGGCGCCTTGAACTGTTGCGAAGTACCCAATACTGCGGTGACAACGTTCTTTTGGAGAAACACCTGGACCGCCTGGGTAGCGCGGGTCGGCAACTCGCGCCGTGCCTGCACACGCTGCAGATCGGCATCGCTCACCTGGCCGCGACGTAACGGCGAGATCAGTAGATTGGCCGCCGCGACCGCGTCCTGGATGGCCAGGTTGATCCCAACTCCGCCGATCGGTGACATCGCGTGGGCGGCGTCGCCGATGCAGAGCAATCCCGGCCGATGCCATTGCTTGAGGCGGTCGACCGAGACGGTCAACAGCCGCAGATCGTCGAAGTCGGTGATTTCCGCGACTCGGTCCTTGACGAAGGGCGCCATCTTCACGATCTCTTCGCGAAAGAACTCAACCCCATGGCGACGCGCTTGTTCGATGGACCCCTTGGCGATTACGAAACCGCATTGCCAGTAGTCGCCCCGGTTGATCAACACCAGGATGGCGCCGCGACCGAAATTCCCCATGGATTCCTCCGGGTCGCCGGGCCGGCGCGACATCCGGAACCACAGAACATCCATCGGCGCACCCAGGCTCAGCACCTGCAAGCCCGCTTGGGCGCGCACGGTGGAGGTCCGTCCGTCGCAGCCGATCACGAGGTCGCTGTGGATCTTCTGTTCACCGTCGGGGGTATTCACGACTACGCCGGTGACGCGGTTGGGCTCCTCGATCAGTTTCGTGACTTCGGCCCGCATCAGCAGCCGGAAAGACGAAAAGCGTTGTGCCTCTTTCGCGATGAAATCCAGGAAGTCCCACTGCGGCATCATCGCGACGAACTTTCCGCGAACCGGCAAGTGGCGGAAATCGGCGACCAGTGCTCGGAAGCTGCCGAATTGAGCGTTCAGCGTCGGTGTCGGCTGATGCGGCCGCTGCAACAGCTGGTCATAGAGCCCAAGCTCGTTCATGACCTCGAGAGTTGACGGGTGGATGGTGTCGCCGCGGAAATCCCGCAGAAAGTCTGCATGCTTTTCCAGCACGATGACGTCGACCCCGGCCCGGGCCAGCAGGTAGCCCAGCATCATGCCCGCCGGCCCGCCGCCGGCGACACAACAGCGCGCTCTCAGCTCTGATTCCATATCCCGCCTTGCGCTTGGATCCGACGATCGGGGCCGGTGTGCGATTCGATGCCGCATGCCGGGGCTGCCATACCCGACCGGTTCTTTCCCGTTGATGTCGACGACGGCTCGTCGCGGAGCTGCGCGCAAGCGGCCAGCAGTGTCGCCTCTAGCACCGACGGCGCGTTCACCTGCCGAACTCTACCGGCGTGGCTGGTCCGGACCGGCGATGACGTGAGCGGTGGCGTCGTCATAGTTTTGTCGCAAGGTAGAGATGGACGCTGCCGAAACCGCCGATCTGCTCGTGCTGGACCTCGAAGCCGAGGTCATCCAACAGCGTTGGCATGTCACGAATCACGTCACCGGCCCGTTGCCACATACCGGCCAGCGCAGTGCCCAGGCGATTGCCGTCTTGGGGATAGCCAACGTCGATCAAGACCAGCCGGCCTTGTCGGCGCAGCACACGATGCAGTTGGGTCATCGCCCGTGCACCGTTGGGATAACCACTGAAGGACATGGTGTTGACGACGGTGTCGAACTGGCCGTCCGGATAGGGCAGTGCCTCGACGTTTGCCTGGGACAAGTCGGCGCTCACACCCGCGCGGCGCAGATTGCGCCGCGCGATTGCGACCATGCGGCGATTGAGGTCCACCCCGTAGGTGTCAAAGTTGTTCGCATAGCGGGTGAGCAGCCAACCAGTGCCGAAAGAGACCTCCAGGACGCGCGGGCCGCGGATGTGCGGGAGCGCTGCACTGATCCAATGCCGCCACACGGGCAGCAGCTTGACCGCGAGGTCGTAGGGGCGGGCCAGTCGCGTGTACAGGCGATCGAAGTGCGCGGTAAATGCCTGGGCGTCAACGGGCTCCGTGCGGTAGCAAGTACTCGGCGAATCCTGCTGGTTCATCGCGTTCCCCAGTGCTCAGCGCAGCATTACTGCATTGCCCTCGCGGCACCGCGGCGGCACCGGCGAGGGCGCCTCACCCCACACTAATCCGACCACAGGCCCACAACGAGATGTTCGCAGGCTTGCGATCAGGCTGACCACACTGGAGAAACTTTCCCGGTGGCTCACGCCTTGTCGGTGATGTCGAGGCGAAGAAAGGAACGCACCTTGTAGAGGCGGAACGTTCGGCGTGACCGCGCCGAGATGAACGGGGCCGCGACCGCGAACCCGATGACCGCCGGCGCTGTGGTGCGGTAGCGCCGGCCCTTGTGCTCGACGGTGCACTCGCCGGCCGCCGTGACATTGGCGCACCAGTCCGTCCGGCCGTAGGGGAGCGGGATGTAGAACTGGTCACCAACACGCTCCGCGACGACGGGCGTCGCGTAGGTCCGCCCCGTTGTGCGGCCCTGATGATGGATCACCGAGGCATACCAGTGTGCGGACCCTGCCATCGTCAACATGGCCGGGTTGAGCACGGCCCTGTTGAAGCGCCGGATTGCGTTGATCGCTGGGCGCAGACGTAACCGAAAGGAGACGATCAAGAACCCCTCGAGCACAACCAGTAGCAGCCCCGCGCCGGCCAGCACCTGGATCGCGGCCCGCCGAACGGGCGATGTGCTTGTCGTGTCCTGCCTCACCGCACGCTCCCGCTCAGCCGGCACCGGCAACCGGATTCTGTTGGCCGTAAACCGATCACGCTATCGCGTGGCGAAACCGGCCGAACGGGTCTTTGGGCCCATTTCCGGGGAGCCATTCGTCCCACAGAAAGTGGTGTCGGCTACCGGCGCCGCCTGCTCAGCAGGCCGGATCGGATTCCTGCAGACCGGCGCCGTCTATCGCGGATTCAGCGTCTTTGTCGCGCTGTATGACTGGTCCCTGCTCGCCGCGTCTGTTGCCCCGTAGCGGCTCGGTCAGCTGCGCACCCAGGCCGACGAGCCCCCGACCGACGGCCACCAGGGCCCGGTTGGTGGTGCCCGCCGCGACTTCGATGGTGGCAAATGCCGCATCGAGCACACTCGGAACGTGGAAGTCCTCCCACATCGCGGCCTGTTGGTGGCGGGCTCTCGCGAAACTGTCGAGCTCGTCGCGCAGGGCTAGGCGCTGTTTGGCCAGCTCGCGCACCGCCAGGAAACGGAAGCCGTCGATCGCCTCTAGCTTCGCGAACCGGTCCATAATGTCCTTGGCGTCCTGATAGATGCGGACATCTTCGCGCAGATGGTGGTCGACGAGCTCGCGGGCTTCGTCGATCGCTCGTAGCAACTGCTGTGGTTGCGTCGACTCGATTCGGGCCAGGCTCAGACGCTGCCACTTGTGCAGCGACTCCTCGGCGATCACCAACAGGCTCAACGCATCACCAAGCCGGTTGTCGTCGACGGCGTTGCGCAGCTTTGCCGCACGCTGCTGCACGGGCAGGTCGTCAGCGAAACACGCCAGCGCGCGCCTGACGTGGTTGCGCAGTTGTTCGGCTGTGACATTGAGCGCGGGGCCCAGAGCTGCCACCGAATCCCAGTAGGCATCGGGCAGCGACCCGTACTTCTCCAGCGACTCAACCATCCGCGAAATGCTCAGGCTGTTACCCAGAACGTCGCCGGCACGTTGTGCTCTGGCGACTTCGAGCACCGCTTCGACCTTGTCTTCTACCCGACGGACCGCGTCTTCGACCTGAGCAATCGCGGACTTCAACGCCATCTGCACCGCGATCATCTGCGCCGAAACCATCGCTTCCGGGCCGAGCCCCGCCGGCCGCCACTGCAACTGCGCCAGAAACTGGCCGGCCCCAGCCGGTGCCGTCATCCAATAGAAGCCCGCCGAGCTGGGAACGAGGTTGCCGATCCGCAACGCGCTCAGGCTGTCGGGATGCAACTGAACGTATTTGTCGCAGTTGGTGAGCACCGCGGTCACCCCGGTGAGCTTGCCCGCCGCGCGGGCCAGCGGGGCGCCGTGGATTCCCGCGACCCGCATGGTCTGCCCGGCGATCGCGCGCAACCGCGACAGATAGGACTCGACAGCGGCAGGATCACCGCCAATCAGCAGGCTGTCGTCCTGGAACGACACCACGACCTGCGGGTCATCTGTCCTCGTTGGCACGCCGGACACCTCACATCTGCTAAGGGGACCCTAATAATCTCTCGGCAGTGTAAGCAGCCGGCGTGAGAGTTCGCAGGCATTTGTCGCTACCGGGCGCGGCAAGGGACCATCTCAGTGACTGAGCATGGCGCCCGAATGGAAACAACGGGTGAATTTCGGGGGCACCAACCCACGTGAACACGCGAATACCACGGTGGGCGGCGATTTCGCTCGCGCCGCGTGGGCTGGATCCCAGCCGTCGGGAGGGGTCGACAAAGTCGTTGCAGCTCAAAGCGATGAGCGCACAAACTTGAGGACCTCGTCGGCGGCGGCCAGCGCCGCCAGGATGGGGGTGAAGCGGCGGGCAAGATCGGTGACCGCGTCGGCGGTGGCGTCGGGGCCGACCGACGGGACTATTCCGCCCAACACCGCCACGGTGGCCACGCGAGACGCCAGGGGCGCTACCGCGCCGTTGGCCAGGGCATAGGGGCCGCCGCCAGACAGGCCGACGACAGCAAGCCGCTCGGCGCCCAGCGCGTTGGCCACCGCAGTCATGTCGGTGGCCCAATCGTCCATCGCGGTGTAGGCGTAACCGTCGGAGAGACCCGAGCCGGGGCGCTCCACGACGACTACGCGCAAACCAAATTCTTCGGCGGCACGCCGGCACAGCAGCGGGAACTGGCGTCGCGCGCCGGGCGTGCCGTGGAACCACAGCACCACCGCGCCCGCGGGGTCACCGAACTCGGCGAAGCCAAGCCGGCGCCCATCGGGCAGGTAGAAACGGCCCTCCGCGCGGGGCTTTTCGACGCGCGGTACGAAAAAGGGATGCCGCAGTGGGTTGCTCAGCTTCATCGAGAAGCTGCGACCAAGTGCGATGACATGTGAGTGCGCGAGTCAGTCGGGCCTGGATAGGTCGACGATCTCCGGGCCGGGCGTTGCGGCGTAGAGCTTGTCGATCTCGGTCGAATACTTCTGCGCGATGGGTTTGCGTTTGAGTTTCATCGTCGGGGTGAGTTCGTCTCCGCCCGGATCCCACGCGGTGCCGATGATGATGAACCGCTTGATCTGTTCCACCCGGGAGAGCTTGGAGTTTCCCTCGCGGACCGCGGCGGTAAGCATTTCGCGTGCCTGGCGGCTCTGGGCGAACGCGGCCGCCGACGGATCGGCCATGCCCAAGGCGGCGGCCTGCGCCGCGGCGGTGTCACGATCGAGGACAACGAGTGCGGTCACGTAGGGACGTGCGTCACCGAACGCGACCACCTGGTCGATCAAGGGGCAATCGGCCTGGATCGCCCTCTCGATGTTGCTGGGGGAGAGATTCTTTCCGGATTCGTTGACGAGCAACTCCTTCTTGCGGTCGACGATGGTGACGAATCCTTGGGCATCGATGGTGCCGATGTCGCCGGTGTACAACCAGCCGTCGGAGTCGACTGCCTCGGCGGTCTTCTCTGGCTGGTGCCGGTAGCCGCGCATCACGATCGGTCCGCGGATCAGCAGTTCGCCGTCACCGGCCACCTTGACCTCGACGCCGCGCAGCGGTTTACCTACCGAACCGAGCTTGATGGCGTCGCGTCGATTGGAGGTCGCGCCGCCCACACATTCCGATTCTCCCCACACTTCGTAGACGGGAATGCCTAGACCCCAAAAGAATTCCAGTGTTTCGACCGGCATGGCAGCGGCGCCGGTGACGCCCCAACGCAGTTGATCGAGGCCGAGCGCCTCACGCACCTTGGCCAACACGAGGCGGTCGGCGATCTTGTGGCTGATGGCCAGTGCCGGGGAGAGGGACTTGCCGGACAAGGTCTGACGGGCAGCGCGGATGCCGGTGTCGATGGCCCACAGGGCCAGCCGCTTCCTGGCTCCGCCGGCCTCGGCAAGTTTGGTTTCGATCCCAGCTTGGATCTTGTGCCAGACTCGGGGCACCCCCAGCCATAACGTGGGGCGGGCGTCCGGTAACGCCTCGGCGATCGCTTTGACGTCGGCGACATCGGTTACCTGCACTCCGAAGACCATGTTGGCGTAGTGCGCGGTCACGCGGTCGGCGACGTGTGCATGCGGCAGGTAGGAGGTGATCCGATCTGTCGGCTGCATGCCAAGCAGCTCGACGATCGCGGAGAACTCGGCGATCACATTGGCGTGGGTGAGCTCGACGCCCTTGGGCGGGCCGGTGGTACCCGAGGTGTAGATGAGGGTGGCGATGTCATCGGGCCGGACGGACTCCCACGTCGCATCGAAGTTGAAATCGGTTTTGGCCCCGCTGGATTCGAGCTGTTCGAGGCTCATGCCGGCGTCGGCGTCGGCGTCGGCGTCGATCACGATCACGTGAGCAAGGTCGGCGACGGCCGCATTGATGGCCGGCAGAAAGTCCTTCTCGGTGAAGACGACCTTGTTCTCAGCGTTGCTGAACAGGTACTTGATCTGGTCGGGAGCCGAAGTGTTGTAGATCGAGAACGGGATCGCGCCCAGATGCAGGACCGCGGTGTCGACCAAGTGGAACTCCGGACGGTTGCGCAGCATGATCCCCACCGTGTGACCGCGTTCGACCCCGAGAGCGGCCAACCCGGCAGCGATCCTTCGCACCCGATCGGCGTACTGGCGCCAGGTGAGGACGGCTTGGTTTCCGACCGTGCGGATGGCCACCGAGTCCGGGGCTACGGCCGCGGTCTGCTGAAAAGCCTGGGGCAGGGTGGACACCGATACTCCGCTGGGGTGGCGAATCACCGCGAGATCGCCTTTGCTCATTGGTCCGCTCCTTTGACTATCTCTCTGAGGATCATGCTCGATCTTGCGCCCGGGATAGGGTCGATCGGCCTCATCGCATCGCAGATCTTGAATTTGCCAGTGATGTCGGGTGGACTGGTTAGACGAGAATGTACCCGTTGCTCGGCGGACGTTCAGGCACCCCACATTTCGATACGACCACCTTCGGGTCCACACTGGACCAATGGAGGTATGCGAATTCACCGCCGTCGCGCTGACCGCACCGTCCCTACCGCCGCCGCCCCCGCGCCGGGCTCAAGGCTCGACGACACCGCGGCTGGTGCGATCGTGACCGCAGGTAATCCCGAGCCCAAGCCGCCCCGTGTGCTGAACGGTCTTTCGGACGTCCGCGCGTTCTTCCACAACAACAAGCTGCCGCTCTACTTCATCTCGCCGACGCCGTTCAACCTGCTAGGCATCGACCGATGGGTGCGAAATTTCTTCTACCTCACCTACTTTGACTCCTTCGAGGGCGCGCATTCGCGCGTGTTCGTGCCGCGGCGGCGTGACCGCAGGGATTTCGACGGCATGGGGGATGTGTGCAACCACCTGCTGCGTGATCCCGAGACGCTCGAGTTCATCGCGCGCCGGGGGCCCGGCGGCAAGGCCTGCTTTGTGATGCTGGACGGAGAGACCCAGGCCCTGGCGCGCCAGGCGGGGCTCGAGGTCATTCATCCCCCGGCGGAGCTGCGCCACCGGCTCGGCTCCAAGATCGTCATGACTCGCCTGGCCAACGAGGCGGGCGTGCCGAGCGTGCCGCACGTGATCGGGCGGGCCGGCTCCTACGAGGAGTTATCGACGCTGGCGCATGACGCCGGGCTGGGAGATGACCTGGTCATCGAGGCCGCATATGGCAACGCCGGCAGTGCGACGTTCTTCGTGCGCGGTGAGCGTGACTGGGACCAGTGCGCCGCTGACCTGGTGGAGCAGCCGGAAATCAAGGTCATGAAGCGCATCCGCAATGTCGAGGTGTGTATCGAGGGGACCGTGACCCGCCACGGCACCGTGATCGGCCCCGCGATGACGAGTCTGGTCGGTTACCCGGAGCTGACTCCGTCCAAAGGGGCCTGGTGCGGCAATGACGTCTGGCGTGAGGTGCTGCCGCCCGCCCAGACGCGCGCCGCGCGCGAGATGGTTCGAAAGCTGGGCGATGTCCTGAGCCGCGAGGGCTACCGCGGCTACTTCGAGGTTGACCTGTTGCACGATCTGGACGCAAACGAGCTCTACCTCGGCGAGGTGAACCCACGCCTGAGCGGGGCCAGCCCGATGACGAACCTGACCACCGAGGCCTACGCTGATATGCCGCTGTTCCTGTTCCACCTGCTCGAATACATGGACGTGGAATACGAGCTCGACATCGAGGAGATCAACACGCGCTGGGAACGCGGCTACGGCGAGGACGAGGTCTGGGGTCAGCTCATCATGTCGGAGACCTCGCCGGAGCTCGAGCTGTTCACCTCAACCCCACGCACCGGGGTGTGGCGCCTGCACCACGATGGCAGCGTGTCCTTCGCTCGTCAGGGCAACGACTGGGCCACGCTGCTCGACGAGTCCGAGGCGTTCTACATGCGGGTCGCCGCACCTGGCGACTTACGTTGCGAGGGAGCCCAACTCGGTGTGCTTGTCACCCGCGGGCATCTGCAGACCGACGACTACCAGCTCACTGAGCGCTGCCAGCGCTGGGTCAAGGGCCTCAAGGCGCACTTTGCCTCGACACCCCTGACGCCGGCCGCGCCGATCGTCTCGCGGCTCGTCGCACGCGCGTGAGCGGCGGCGTCCCGGCCGGTCTTTCGCTGGGCAATTGGCTCTCGTCACCGTATTCGCACTGGGCGTTCCAGCATGTCGAGGACTTCATGCCGACCGCGCTGATCTCGCGCGGGACCAACCCTGCCGTGGCGTTGCCCGCGGCCGGTGCTCCGGTCGCCGACATCGAGTTGACCGACACCGAGGGGGCGCCGACCACCGTTGGTGCGGTGATGGCCGGCACCGTCACCGACGGGTGGGCGGTGGCTCACCGCGGTGCGCTGGTGGCCGAGGAGTACCTCGATGGATTGCGGCCCCAGACGCGGCACCTGCTGTTCTCGGTGAGCAAATCGTTGGTGGCGGCGGTGGTCGGCGCGCTGTCTGGGGCCGGTGCGATCGACGTTGACGCGCCGGTCACGACATACGTTCCCGCCTTGGCGAACTGCGGCTATGCGGGTGCGACGGTGCGCCACCTGCTGGACATGAGATCAGGTGTTGGCTTCTCGGAGAACTACGACGACCCGGCCGCCGAAATACACGTGCGCGAGCAGGTGATCGGGTGGGCGCCCAAGCGCAATCCGGATGTCCCCGCCACATTGCGCGACTACCTGCTCACCTTGCGGCAGAAGTCGGCCCACGGCGGCCCCTTCGAATATCGCTCGTGTGAGACCGATGTACTCGGCTGGATCTGCGAGGTCGCCGGCGGCCAGCCGATGCCCGAACTGATGTCGCATCTGCTGTGGAGTCGCATCGGCGCCCAATGCGACGCCAGCATCGCGCTAGACACGGCCGGCCCGGCCGGCACCGGGATATTCGACGGCGGCATCAACGCCTGTCTTACCGACATGATCCGGTTCGGGTCGCTGTTCTTGCGCGACGGTGTCTCGTTGACCGGCCAGCAGGTGGTGCCGGCGGCGTGGATCGCCGACACGCTCGACGGCGGTACCGATTCGCGTCAGGCATTTGCTGCCAGCCCCGACGACACCAAAATGCCGGCCGGGATGTACCGCAACCAAGTGTGGTTTCCCTACCCGGGCAGCAACGTCGCGTTGTGCGTGGGCATGTGTGGCCAGTTGATCTACATCAACCGCGCCGCGCAGGTGGTCGGCGCCAAGCTGTCCAGCCGGCCGGCCTCTCAGGACGACCCGCAGCAACAGGCGAACACGCTGCGTGCATTCGACGCGGTGGCACGGGAATTGGGTGGAATCACCAGTTAGGCGGTGGTTTTCGCTGACCAACGCTCATCTGGGTGCTGAAGCGTCCTCACCTGGTTGACGCATCCTTTTTCATCTATCGGTCGGCGGTGGATCGTTCGCCGCATATACGATATTCGAGTTTCGGTTCACAAACGCGTATCCAGGAATATTAATTACGTCGGGCGCCTGTTTCTTCACATGATTTAATTGTTCCGGGCGCTCGATTCGAAGGCCATGGCCGGGCTGGCCGCTCTCGGCGGTGCCCTATTAGGGGGTATAGGTGTAATACTCATGGACTTCCATCGTCGACGACCATTGAGGAAATCCCGCGATTATTTCAGCGTCAGACGAGTCCGTCATGTCCGGTGGCGCATCACCTAGCCCATCGATGTGTCCAATGTAGATTCGAGCGGTTAATCCGGGGATGGACAGCCAGTCTAATTTCAAAATGTACTCCGTCTGGTTTTCGACTGGGGGCATCGCCGTCATACGAGCAGCGGTTTCAGGTCCACTCGCGTCTTTCGCCCACAACTCATCGCCGCGGGCCGCGGCCCCCGGGATGGTTTCCGGTATCCAATAGCCTCGTGTCGAGTACCACGGATGCTGCCGACTGGCGTCGTTTGACCAAGCGACCCTCCCGACGCACGTCAAGACGAGGAGGGCGGCGTTCGAATTTGTGGAATCGCACCACCGAATATCGAAGATGACGCCGACTCGTGAGCGCTGCGGGGAAAGTCGCATGTCAATAAATTCGGCTTCGTTGAGGGCGCCTCGATCAATTAATGGGTTGGGCCGCCCGGATGTCGGCAATCTGACATCCGGGGTGAGCTCATAGAGTTCACTGATTGAATCAGGTCTCATGTAGTGAGATTCTATCATTAATTTGGCAACGGTATGTGCGCAAATGGGTTTGTGGCTGACACGGTCCTTCCGGTGAACGGATCAACTTCTTGGCCCATTTTGTTGAGATAGTTTAAATATCCGTTAGGGTGTTGCGCGTTCGGTTCCATGACTCGGATTGATATGACACGTTGATTTGGAGTGATCGGATATAGCCATCCTTGTCCCGACTTCGTTGGGGTGTTTGAAATAAGACCCGGCGGAAGACCGGGAAGGTTGGCGGTGTGTTGTGTGTTGGCGGATGTCGGTCGCGAACGCTTGGGCTTGGGCATGGCGAGCTACCTGTTCCGCGGTGGTGCGGCTGGTTCGGGTGTCGGCGACCGAGAGGTCTTCTCCGGCAGTGAAACCGGCGTTGCGAGCGTCCTGGACGGCCTAGATGATCCTGCGTTGGGCGGTACCGATGGTTCCGGCGCCTTCCCAAGCGATCTTGCTGGCTTGGCGAAGTTGGTCGGCTTTGCTGCTCACGATCGCGAGGTCCGCGTTGGGTCGGGTGCATAGCGCCTCCCCGCCCGCATCTTCCCAGGTGATGCTGTGAGATTGGTTGCGGATCTGCAGGAATAGGTCTTCCTACTGATCGGCGGTGTTGGTCCAATACCGGGCCGCCGCGATGAGGCGCTCCGTGTCCCAGGCGTGGAATTTGTGACAGGGTGGCAACATCTAAACCTCTTGTGTACCTGGGGTCACCGTCTGGGCCGTCGCGGTCTCTTCGTTGCTGACATACCTGACCGCAGAAGCTTGCTCGAGAGGGGCCCTAAGCCCTGGCACCCGCCGGCCGGGCAAGCCGCTGATGCGCATATGGGATCACGCCTAGGCACGCGAGCGGCCAACGCCCTTCTTGTTGGTGACCGCACTTGACCCGAATCCGTATGCACCTTGAAGAAGCACTAAGCAAGTTGTCGCTCCGACGGGACTTGCGGCCCGCCCTATTGATTGAGCTCCAGCCCGGCCATCGAGCGCTGGTGCGCCTCGCAGTATTGCCGCACCAGAGCCATGCCGTAATCGTTGCCGTTGGGTGTGCGCACCAGCGTGTGGATGTGGAACCGCATGGCGGTGGGGTTGTTGAGAAAGACCCCGGCGTGATGATCGAACTCGATCAGGGTTACCGGGTTTTGAATCCGGTAGTAGAACGGATCTTCCGGGCCCGAACCGCCGATCCAGCAGAAATGCGTGCTGTCGAGCTGCTTTTGGATCTCGGCCATCCGTGCGGCCTTCGGACCATCGGGCAGGTGTCGGTGATAGACCTCGATGAGCTCGACGAGCTTGTCGCGGGAGGCCGCGCCGAAGTCCGCTGCCGGGGCTCCTTGATAGGGGATGACCCTGTTGTCCTGGCTGAACCCGCCCAGATGCAGATGGTCGAACGGACTGAGCCTGCCTTGCGGCACGGCGGGATCGTAGGCGCTGGGATAGAGCACGACGCGTTCACGCAGCTGCGCGGGAAGCGTCTCAAACAGCGCCATCGCGAGGTTTTCCTCGTCGGTGAAAAGGGTCAGGCCCCGGCGCGGACCTCGGTCGACCTCATTGGGTTCGGCTCCCCAGAAACACGGCGTCATGACCATCTGCTCGCCGACGAACTGACAGTTCAGCACGCAGTGATGGCCGTGCATCTGCCAGCCCCATGGTTCGGTCAACGACGGCTCGCCAAACAGCGTGAAGTTGTAGCTGTATTCGTTCATGATCAGCGGCGCCACCATGATCGTTCCGAGGAACCCGTTCACGTACATGCAGTTGCGCACCTTGGTGTAGCCGGCTTCGCTCAGCGTGGTCTTGAGGAAATCGAAGATGGCGGTTCGGGTTTCGGCGGTGACCTCGTCGAGGCGCAGGCCGTGGCGGAACAAGTAGAACTCCGGGTTGAGCCAGCGCCGCCGCAGCACCGAGGTCAGCGGATGAACGAGCTTGGCGCGTTCGGCGGGGGTCACCGTGGATAGCAAGTGGTTCGCCGCCTTGACCATGTCGGCGATGGGTGCGCCCTCGGCAGCAAGGTCGAACAGGCCCGGCTCGATCGTCCCGTCGGCACTCACCCCCTGAAACGGTGCATTGGACCTCTCCACGATGAGATCGAAGGGATTGTTGTCCCCCAAACCCAGACGCAGCATCTCGCCCACGTGGTCGGCGTAGGTTTCTGCGTCCACGTCCAGACCGGCGTAGCGCGGTGCGTCGTCGGGCGGGACGAACTCCCGGAACTTCGCGCTCATGCGATCGCCTCTGTTCCCAGCGGCTGACCCGTTTGCAAGTGGTTGCGCAATGAGCTGTGGATGCCGGGCCATGACTGCGGGCCGGCGGCTTTGGCGGCGATGTGTCCGTCGGGGCGCACCACCAGCGCCGCTCCCTCGTGCGCGAGTCCGGTCAGCTCCAGCCACCCCTGGTCGGCCACCGCGCCCGCAAGATCCACGATGGTGACCGGGAACTCCGAGCCCCCGGATGCCTCTCGCCAGGTGTCGGCCGCGCCCTGTATGAAGACGGTGAAGCCGGCTCGGTCCACCAAATCGATGATGGGCACCACATCCACGGCACCGGTCTTGACCTGAGCGTGCGGCAACCGTCGTCCCACGGCGGCCGATGGGGTGAATGAGGTTGCATCGGCGACCTCTTGGTTGGGCCCGTAGCCGTAGCCCAGTTGCAGCCCAGGGCTGTTGAAGCCGATGGAGTTCTGCTGGACGAGGTTGTCGAGGCGCTCCGCAGCCATGGTGTGCAGGGTTCCGTCCAAGGCCGCCGTCGCAAGCTCGGCTAACGCCTGGATGTGGATTTCGAAGTTCTCCAAGGAGCGCAGCGTGTTCGCGATCGCTATCGGCCGGCGTTCGGTGGAATAGCTCTGCAAAAGGGCCTCACCGGCCCAGCCGTGGATCACCGCGGCGAGTTTCCAGGCCAGGTTGGCGCCGTCTTGGATGGCGGTGTTCATGCCCAGCCCGCCGGTCGGCGGCAGCCGGTGTGCCGCGTCGCCGATCAGGAAGCACGGGCCGGCCTGGAATTGGTCGGCCACTCGCGCCGTCAAGACCCAGGGCGAGAGCTTGAGCACCTCGAATCCGATATCGTCACTTCCGATAACCTTGCGCACCCGGTCGATGATCGTGTCCATCTCGGGAACGTTCTCGCCGTCGTAAGGCGATCCGCAGATCCACTCGATCGTGTTGTCGTGGCCGGGCTGGCCTAGGCCGTGGATGACCGCGACGCCGGCCACCTCCGGGTCCACCAGCGCATACAAGACCGCCGGATGATCGGTCAGCTGCTCGCGCATATCGGCGACCACGTGGGCGTTGATCTGATGGCTGGGCTGGCCATAGGTATGCATGGATATCCCGAGGCTTTCCCGGACCGCGCTGTTGGCGCCGTCGGCGCCGATCAGGTACCTGCTGCTGAACTTGACTTGCCGGTCATCGACGGTCGCGGTGGAAACCACTTTGCCCTTGTCGACCTGTGCGCCGGTCCAACGCCCGCAGACCCACTCGATGCCAGGGCGCTGACGCACATCGTCTTCGACGATCGCTTCGAAGCGCGGTTGGGAGAGGTTGATTCGTGGCCGGGCGGTCCATTCCGGGGACTGGTACTCGTAGGCGATGGTGCCGAGCTGTTCGCCGAACAGCCGAGTCGCGAATCGAACGAATCGATCCCATTCCGGGGGGTGCGCGTCGGCGCTCATGCGGTCCACGTCCAACCCCGCTTGCACACAGATGTCAAGGGTGACCGGGCCAACGACGTGCGCCTTGGGCAGGGCAAGCCGGGACGGGAAGCGCTCCAGGATCCGCACTGTCATCCCAAGCCGTTCGAGCAGAGCGGCGGTGACCATGCCGGCCGGTCCGGCGCCCACAACCAGAACATCGGATTCTGCTGGCAACGTTGCATTGCTCACTGGCGCAACCTCCTTGTGTCGGTGATCGGGACTGTGCCGCCGATGCTCGCGCGGTGGCGTCGGGCCCCCAACAACGTCCGGCGCCCTGGTACCGGGCGATTCATGCGCCGCCGCCCATGACCGGTCCTCCGCCATTGACGGGCAGACTCACGCCGGAGATGTACCCCGCTTGTTCGCTGCACAGAAAAGCGCATGCGGCGCCCACTTCCTCGGGCCGTCCGAGCCGCTTCGCCGAGGTGACGCTGGCCTGCCGCCGCCGAATTTCCTCGAACGCGACACCGCTGCTCTCGGAGAGCAATTGCGCCATCTGTAGCTGTCGGGGGCTGTCGATGAGCATCGGCAGCAGCTGATTGATTGTCACGTTGTCGGCGACGCTGTCGTGTTGAACGCCCTTCATCGCCGTGGTCAGTGCGCTGCGTGCGCCGGCCGAGGCGATCATGCCCGCCACGGGTGACTCGACCATCTCGGAGGTGATGTTGACGATTCGCCCGAAGCGCCGATCCCGCATGCCCGGCAGGTAGCGCTGGACGAGATGGATCGGTACGTAGTAGTGCAGCCGCAGGCTCTCGGCCAGGTCATCGTCGGTGACGCCAATGATGTCGGCAGGCCTGGGCCCGCGGTTGTTGGTCACCAAGATGTCGAGTTGATCGACCTGGTCGAAGATCGCTTGCACCCCGGTGTCGGTGGTCAGGTCGGCTGTCACAAACCGGCAGCTGGCGCCGTGCGTTGCCAAGGCCCCAATCTCGGTCGCGGCCCGCTCGAGCTTGTCGGTTTCACGACCATTGATAACGACGCTGACGCCCTCGGCGATCAGTGCGCTGGCACAGGCGCGGCCCAGGCCTTGGCTGGAGGCCGTAACCAGTGCGGTGCGGCCGGCGATTCTCAGATCCATGCGTGGCGCACCTCTTCGTCTCGCGAATATCTGGAGCCCATCATTTATGGAGTCGGTTAACGTGCACGAAACCTGCTATCTCGACGTAGCCTACGTCTGCTTGCAGCCTCGGCGGTGACTTTCTTTTGACGCCGGCATCCGCGGGGGAATCGCCACCGAGTTCCCCATCAATGGATAGTTCGGGTTTGGCCGACGCCATTCGCCTCGAGGCCGGATGCGCGCGGGGGCGACCGCATCGACGGCGCCCGAACCAACTCCTGCCTGCGGCGACGGGTAGTGGGTCCAAGGACTAGCTGTTCTTATCGCGGAGGCCCGAATTCCCTTACTCCGGTATTCAATTGAGTCGAAGGCGCGAATTCGATCCAAGGGGACCCTTGGCCGGTTCGGAAAGGGAGGTCGATGAAGACGACGAACATCCTGCCAATGATTGGACGGTTGGCGTTGGTCATCGCGATGAGCGTGCTCAGCGCGTCGTGTCCACTGCGCCGAGACAAATAGGGACTGAAATTCGCGGGCTTCGCCGGCAGCGTCGATGGCGATATCCTGCTGGTGGAACTGTGATCGCGGTGCCCCGCCGTGCCGCGATCCCCGGATCGGAGACGTCCTAGAGGAGTACCGATGGCGGCCACCGCAGTCCCGCTGGCCGGTGCCAAGCCCGTCATCGCCACGCTGCCTCCGTCGCGGGGTTTGCGCGTCACTTGGATCGCCGCGTTCGGTTCGCTGGTCCTGGGCTTTCCGCTCTACACCTACCTGGTGTTCCACGGCCATCGCGATCGCGGGCTGATGGCCGACCTGCTGGCCGTTCAAGCCACCCTCGCCTACTTCGTGGGCATCTTTGCGGCGTTCCTGCCGATCCCGTCGTTGCGGTGCTGGACCAGGTTCGAACGTTTGCAGGCGGTCGTACTGCCGTTCGTGATCTGCTCCTACATCACCCACCTGACGTGGGAGCTGGGGTGGCTGATCCTGCACAAGCCGATCGCCGGGGCTCGCAGCAGTGCCTGGGCCTACCCGTGGTGGGCCTACATCGACGGCGGGGATCTGCGCTACCTCAACCCGGATCCGCACTTCTTGATGATCGAGGTGCTATCGGTGATCAACGCGTGCGTCGGTGTCACGGGACTGGTCCTGCTGAAACGCTCGCAGTTCACCGATTACCGCGGCACCTTGCTTGTCATGTCCACAGCTGTCACTCACACGGTATTGACCTGGTACTACTACGGCAGCGAAATCCTCGGTGGCCTAACGGCAGTGAACACTTCGAGCTTCCTGGACCTCGGCGTGAAGTTCATCCTGCTCAACGCACCCTGGCTCATCGCACCGTGGCTGGTGGTTGCCTGGGGCTACCAAACGCTTAAACGCCAATTCACGCCGATCGCCTCCGCCACAGGCTGACGGCGGCGAACCCGCCGGTCCCGGTTTCGGATGCGCTATGGCAGGATCGGTAATCGATGGGCGGGCATCTTTTTATTGTCGATGGTGATCTCACCAAGATTGCGTGCGACGCTATCCTCATCCCCACTGATGACGATTTCAGAATCAACAATCACTGGGCAACATTTCTGGGCGATGACCACCAACTCGAGTTGGCGCAACTCAGACAAAACCCGGCCCGGGGCTGGGGATCGAGCACGGTCAAACCCCTTGAGTGCGTTGCGGAAAAGCCTCAGGTGTGGCTTGGCAAGATCGGTCGAGCCGACGGACAATTGGACTTCACGAAGTTAGATCCCTCGGTGACCGAGTTCGTCAAGATGGCCACCGAAGAGGCAAAGTCACGCAATGTCAATCCAATTTACAATTGGCCGCTACCCCGCCTCGCAGTCAATATCGTTGGATCCGATCATGGCGGCGGATCGCAGAAGAAAGGCCATTTGGTCCGCGGGCTTGTTCATACCTTGAGCGACCTCGCCAACGAACACGGCGTAGACATCGTCCTGGTCGCCTTCGGCGCGAAGTCCTATGCCGCCGCGCAACGCGCACGCCGCCAGCGGATCGGGGTCAGCGACGAAAACCTCAGGTTGGCGTGGCCTTTCGAAGATGCTCCGGTCGATCTGCTGGCAGCGGCTCGCGAGCTGGCCCACCAGGCCATCAACAGCCATCTGGTGCTATTCGTCGGCGCGGGAGTCAGTGTGGGGGCTGGGCTGCAGCCCTGGAAGGACCTGCTGCGCGACGTGGCGGCAACCGAGGCGATGTTTACCGATCACGCCCTGGAACAGCTCGCCAAGAGAGATCCACGCGACCAGGCCACCATCTTGGAACGCCGCCTGGAATCGTTGGCGACCACCCTGAAGACCGTGGTCGCTCGTCGCC
The DNA here is from genome assembly GCF_003391395.1 of Mycobacterium marinum. Classification (NCBI taxonomy): domain Bacteria; kingdom Bacillati; phylum Actinomycetota; class Actinomycetes; order Mycobacteriales; family Mycobacteriaceae; genus Mycobacterium; species Mycobacterium marinum. Next base: position 3,950,150 of record NZ_CP024190.1, on the reverse strand, counting down.
TCGAAAAACCCTGCTACGCACTGGCGCACGGCTTGCTCGCCTCACTGCCCAGCAAGGAAGCCGTCACGACCAACTTCGACGAACTGTTCGAGACCGCGTGGACGACCGGCAATCGCTCACTGGCCATCCTTCCCGACAGCGCCGTCGACACCGGCGGTCGGTGGCTGCTCAAGCTGCATGGCTCCGTCACCGAGTCGCACAAGATGATCTTGACGCGGTCCGACTATCTGGACATGCCGCGCCAGTACGGAGCGCTGATCGGTCTGGTCCAGGGACTTCTGATGATGCGCCACATGATGTTCGTCGGTTATTCATTGCAGGATGAAGACTTTCATGAACTGATTCACGAGGTCCGCGTCGCGCAGGGCTACAAGGATGGCCTGAAGCTGCGAGGGACCGTGCTGACCTTGCAGGAAGACGAGCTGGATCGCGACCTGTGGCGGCAGGATCTGGTGATCGTTCCCATGTCGAAGCCGCGAGTCTCGCTGGAGGTGGCGAGTCGTCAACTCGAGATGTTCCTCGATCTCGTCGGCTACCTTTCAGCCACGTCGGCGGCGTTCTTCCTCGACGAAACCTATGATGAGCTCTCCAAGGACGAAACGATCCTTCGCGACGCGTTGAACCAACTTGTGGAGCACCTCGATGGCGACCCGAAAAGCCGCGAAGACGACACCGTCGCCTACAAGGTCAGGCACTTCCTGCGTGAAGAGCTGGGCGCTGATGTCAAAGACGTACCAAATTAGCGGCATCCTCCCGTAACCGCGCAGGCAGTATTCTTGAACACCAGTCCCGCGCAACGTGATTAACGGAGTCGGACAGTCGCTCGCGGGTGATGCCCATGGCCTGACCCCGATCGGTTGATGCATGGCTCAGGGGGTCTTGCGGCCCATGTTGTGGGCAGGAAGGCTCGACAAGATCATGGCGATGAGGAAGCGGCACAGCCCGGAGTGGATTGCGTGCAAGCTGATGGCCGCGGATCGGCTGCTGGTCGAGGGTGAGGACACCGCGGCGGTGTGCCGCGATCTCGGGGTGTCTGAGGCCAGCTATCACCGCTGGCGTAACCAGTTCGGCGGTTTGAAGGCCGAGGACGCCGAGAAGCTCGAGGACCTCGAACGCGAGAACGCTACGTTAAAGCGGTTGCTGGCTGATGCTGAGTCGGAGAAGGACGCGCTGCGGGAGATCGCGAAGGACGCTCCTATAGATGTCAAGTGCTGAGTTGGGCGTAGTCGGCGCGTAGTGCGTCGAAGATTTCGCGGGCCAGGTAGCGCTTCTGGCAGCGAATGATTTCGGGCATGGACAGGCCCTCGGTGGTGCGGCGGTCGGCGTAGGCGCGGCTGCGGGGGTCGTAGCGCAGCCGGACGACTGTGGCGATGTGTAGGGCGCTGTTGGCGGCCCGGTCGCCGCCGCGGTGCAGTCGGTGTCGGTGGGTTTTGCCCGAGGATGCAGGGATGGGGGCGACCCCGCAGAGGTGGGCGAAGGCGGCTTCGCTGCGTAGCCGGTCTGGGTTATCGCCAATGGTGATCAGCAGTGCGGAGACGGTGTCTGGACCGAGCCCGAATACGGCACTAGTGGCGGGTGCTGCAGCTTGGGTCAGGTCATTGAGTTGCATTCGCAGAGTCCGTGTTTCGGTATTGAGGTGTTGAGCGCGCAGAGCCATCGAACGTAAGGCGTGTTTAGCTGCCTGGACGGGGTCGGCGAGTTTGGTCAGGTCGGGACGCAGGTGTGCGCAAGCGGTAACAAGCTGCGCGGAGGTTAGGGAACGCAGCTGGGTGCGTAGCGGCTCGGGAGCGGTGATGACGAGCGAGCGCAGGGTGTTGAGGGTGGCGGTGCGGGCCTGGACCGCTCCGTTGCGGGTAACGCGGAGCATTCGGATGGCTTCGATCGGGCCGTCGGCCAGTTTCGGGGCGCCGCTTGCTTTGCCTGCCAATACCGTTCGTGCAGCGGCTTCGGCATCGATCGGATCGCTTTTGCCCCGTTGGCGGCGGATACGCCGGTCAGGGCGCGGAACTTCGAGCACGTCGATGCCTTGATCGTGCAGGTAGCGGGCCAGCCCCGCCCCGTAGGCCCCGGTTCCTTCGACACCGACACCGACTAGGCCAAGTTTTCCCTTGCTGCGCATCCATGTCAGCATCGAGGCGTAACCGGCTGGTGTGGTGGGGAATTCGGCATCGGCAATCAGCCGGCCGTTGACGTCGATGACCGCGGCGTGATGGGTTGCCGTATGGGTGTCGACGCCGCCGATGATGGATCGTTTGTTGCGCGTCATCTCAGGCCCGGTTCCTTTCCTTGGCCGGGCGCCGTGCGCAGAGGGTGGACAGGCCAGTGATGGGCCGTCGGGTGAAGCACGCTCCTATCAGGTCACACCCTTCGCGCCGAAGCCCGAGTTCTCTGTGTGGTCGGGCGCCGGCCCCGCAGGCTCGACAGGTCCAAAGAAAGGCACCACGATCAGCCAGGAAATTTCGGGGTCACAACCTCGGAGCCAGCGTCCAGAAACCATCATCACTGGAAACTTCTAAGCCCGGAGCGCCGGCGGGCGGCTGTTCGTCATCTCCAGCGCGTGCTGGCGGTCAGCGAACGGTTCGCCTGCCGCGTCACCGGGCAACAGCGTGCTACCCAACGTCACGAATCCTGCGCAGCGCCGCCCGAGGGCCCAGACGGCGCACTGCGGGACTGGCTGCGCCAGTACGCCAAGGACCATCCCCGTCGTGGTTTCCGTCCTGCCTACTATGACGTCCGCGCCGAGACAGCGCTTCTGCGCAAATAAGACCGGAATGGTCGACATCCGGCCGAATCGAGAACGGGCTGGACTCGGTAACAGGGACTCGCCCGACCCGTTTTTGGTCATGATCACTCGAACGCGGGTGATACAGGCGTTATGAAGAATCTATGAGTGAATGGCGTTTGCCCAGGAAGGCTTGCGGCGGCTCCGGATGGCTTCGGTAACGTCCACCCCGGGCGGTGTCGGGAAGCCCTTGGGTCAACGCTGATCGGTGCAGACGCGAGAGGTACTTCACGGGTGAATGGTGTCGCCGATGGTGCTGGCGTGGTGTCGCATTTCACGTGAATAATATTGCGGTAAAGAGGAATTAATGGAGCTGGTGAAGGCTGGACGCAATGAGAATGATCTCGCCCGTCGCGCCAGCGGATCGGTTAGGGGTCGAGGGCGACGGCCAGCCAAGCACCAGCTGATGTAGCGGCGGACGCGGACGCGTATCGCTTGAGCAAGCGGTCGCGCCGGCGTTGCTGGACCGAATCACGGGTCCTGCGTTAGACGTAGAGATGCGACGACGAGTAGTTCCTGGAAAGGCCTTGATGACCGCGTCTGTTTGGATGGCTTCGCCGCCGGAAGTACATTCGGCATTGTTGAGCGCGGGCCCCGGCCCCGGCCCACTGCATGAAGCCGCGACGGCATGGACGGCACTTTCTGCCGAACACGCCTCGGTAGCAGAGGAACTCAGCACTATCCTAGGCGGGGCGGCCGCGGCGTGGGAGGGGCCGAGCGCGCAGAGCTATGTCGACGCGCACGCGCCGTACTTGGCGTGGTTGAACACCACCAGCGCCGACTACGCGGCGACGGCGGCCGAGCACGAGGTGGCGGCCGGGGCCTACACCAGTGCGCTGGCTGCGATGCCGACACTGGCGGAGCTGGCCGTCAACCACACCACCCACACGGCGCTGGTCGCGACCAATTTCTTTGGGCTCAACACCATCCCCATCACGCTCAACGAAGCCGACTACGCGCGGATGTGGGTCCAAGCGGCCACCACCATGAGCGCCTATCAAGTCGTCTCGGGCGCGACGCTGGCCTCGATGCCCCACGCCACACCAGTCCCGCCCATACTCAACACCCAAATCGGCGCAACCCCCACTCCTCTGAAACCTGTTGGACCGGGCCCACTTTCGCGCTTCTTGATCGCCCTCGAGGTACTCTGGTGGGCCCCTGGGGCGTTTCTGGAAGCCATTGTTACAGGACAGTATTTGCTAGCGGCGGGAGTTGTGCTGATAGCGTTAGTGGTATTTGCATTACTCCCCCTATTTCTTGTTACTGATATTCTCGCGGCTTTTCCCATATTGATGCCGATACTAATTGGATTGATGGCACTGGCAGCGGCGTTTGGCGCGCTGCTCGCCTCCTTGGCGTCTGTTCTTGGCCCGGTGGCATCGATTGCGGTACCGGTGGCGTTGGCCGGCGCCGAGCGCGGCTTATCGGCTGTGTTCAATATTGATATCGCCCAAAACCTCCCTCTGCTGCTGGGCTTCTACACCCAGCCAGCAACGCTGCTAATCTCACCCGCCGACGCCGGACTGTCGACAGCAACGCCAGCCCCCGCGCCGCCAAGCCCGATAGCCACGGCGATGGTCGGTGAACACCATGCTCGAATACCGGGCTCCCCGGGAACCGCCCATGCGGAGTCTCTTCAATTCCCGGCCGGGGTAGCGGATTTCGAACCCGGCCATCTCGGTGGGGGCCCGCAACTGCCGATGCTGCCCGCTACCTGGGTGTAGCAGACCCGGATGTGTTGGTGGCGACTTTGATTTCGAAGGGGTTTTGATGGTGGGGTCCGCCTGGATGGCTTTGCCACCAGAGGTGCATTCGGCGTTGCTCAGCGCGGGCCCTGGTCCAGGCCCGTTGCGGGAGGCGGCGGCGGCATGGACGGTACTTGCCGCCGAGCACGCCTCGGCCGCAGAGGAACTCACCTCCATCGTGGGCGGGGCCGCCGCGGCATGGGAGGGGCCGAGCGCGCAGAGTTATGTCGATGCGCATGTGCCATACCTGACGTGGTTGGCCACGACCAGTGCCGACTACGCGGCGACTGCAATCGAGCACGAGGTGGCAGCTGACGCCTACGTCGGTGCGCTGACAGCGATGCCGACACTGGCGGAGCTGGCCGCCAACCGAACCACCCACACGGCGCTGGTCGCGACCAATTTCTTTGGGCTCAACACCGTCCCCATCACGGTCAACGAAGCTGACTACGCGCGGATGTGGGTCCAAGCCGCCACCACTATGGATGCCTACCAAGTGATCTCGGGCACGGCACTTGCTTCGATGCCACACACCACACCAGCCCCGCTCATCCACAACGCTGAACCGCTCATCCTCGAACCCGAAATCGAAATAGCCAAATTCATCACAGACCCCGTCGGGTCTGCCGTCATGGGGATTTGGGAAATGTTTTTGTTGCTTTTGGATAATATAGTCCAGCTCTTGGTTCTTATCGTTGCGGGGCAATTCCTTATCGCATTTTTGCAGCTGATCTGGACCCTGGCCATATTCGTATTGCTTCTGGTGGAAATTATAAAAGAATTTGCATTCTTCCTGGTTGTCGCCGGTCTCGCGGCTCTAGGGGCGTGGCATGTACTGCTGGGGCTGGAGTTGTGCATCGTGTCGGCGCCCTTGGGGGCATGTGTGCTGTCTTGCGTCGAGAGGGGCTTATCGGCCGCGTTCAATATCGATATCGCGCAGAGCCTCTCATTCTTGCCTAGCTTATATGGTCAGCCGGCACCTCTGGGAATGCTGCGGGCTGACGGGGGCGCTGCGAGCGCTACACTCGCTTCCGCACACAACGGTGAACTGCGAATGCCAAACGATGCCTCACCGGTGGAGTCGACGGACAATGGGCGGCCAAGCATGGTGTCGCAGGTGCAGCTCTTGACGACAACCGCGCCCGGTTATTCATCTACAACAGCTCCGGCGCTACCTTCCTTACGCACAAGTTGCTGAAGCCCTTACGAACAAGTTGCTGAAGCGCCGAGGCTTCGCCGCAACCTCTTACAAGGTGTCTTTCACATCCCCTGCAGGACTGGCGATGCCAGTGGTGAAGGTGGATTGAAATTACGCTTGCTGCAAAAGGCTTGGGCGAGTTACACACCAGGTTCAGTGCTCGTGAAGGGTAACCGGAGCTGGCCTGACCCCGATCGGTTGATGCATGGCTCATGGGGGTCTTGCGGCCCATGTTGTGGGCAGGAAGGCTCGACAAGATCATGGCGATGAGGAAGCGGCACAGCCCGGAGCGGATTGCGTGCAAGCTGATGGCCGCGGATCGGCTGCTGGTCGAGGGTGAGGACACCGCGGCGGTGTGCCGCGATCTCGGGGTGTCTGAGGCCAGCTATCACCGCTGGCGTAACCAGTTCGGCGGTTTGAAGGCCGAGGACGCCGAGAAGCTCGAGGACCTCGAACGCGAGAACGCTACGTTAAAGCGGTTGCTGGCTGATGCTGAGTCGGAGAAGGACGCGCAGCGCCTATCCACACGTACCGCGTCGTGACAACGGCCCCGAATTAGCCTGCACGGCAATGGCTGAGTGGGCCGACAGTTAGGTCGGGCTGCACTTCATTCCGGCCGGCGAGCCATGGCGAAACGGGTACGTCGAATCGTTCAACTCCCGCATCCGCGACGGGTGCCTCAACATCAACAGCTTATGGTCTCTGGCCCAGGCCCGCGTGATCATCAGCGACTGGAAACACGACTACAATCACTATCGCCCCACTCGGCCCTGGGCTACCAACCTCCGGCCCGCTAGGCAGGCACTTGACCCACCGATGAACGACTCTCGTTCGCGTGGACCAGTTCACGATGTCCGGCCACCCATGCTGTGGTGGCGACACCGGCGGAGTCAGCGGGGTAGCAGAGCATGGCCAGCCCGGGCACGCCGCATCCGCGCGATAGCGGCAGCAGTCCTTGTTGAGTCGGTAGTCTGATACGCGTGGCACCCGTTCGGGCTTTGCCGTCCAAAGTCCAGATTTTCCGAGGCCATGTCTTATAAACTCCGAAAGTGCACGCAGCGCGGGCGGGGTACGGGTGGGCGATAACCATCGGTCACGCAGAATCGCCGCGGAATTTTGCTCGTGCATCAATTGGCGTCACCGGGGTTACCGGTGCCTTCAGCGTCCTAGGCGTCAGTTGAATATCCAAACTCGCAAGGACCGAGGAATATCATGACGGATACGGCAGAAATTTACTGCGAGTTCACGTTTGAGTCAGCCCACCGGCTCCCCAACGTTCCGGCAGGGCACAAGTGCGGACGCCTGCACGGCCATTCTTATCGGGCGCGCATCTACATCGAAGGTCCGGTCGATCCGCGGGCCGGCTGGATCGTCGACTTCGGCAAAATCAAGGATGCCTGCAAGCCGGTAATCGCACGGCTCGACCACTACTACCTCAATGAGATTGACGGGTTGGAGAACCCGACCAGCGAGCACCTTTCCATGTGGATCTGGCGCGAGCTGGCAACGCTGCTTCCGATGATGTCTGCGGTGAGTGTGTCGGAGACTTGCAGCTCCGGGTGCATGTATCGAGGCCCCAGGGTGAGCGCTAGTGAAAGCGATGTCGAATACCCGAGCATGCGGCGACGGCCAGAAGCCGCCGGTGAGCAGGTCGGCGTCTCGGGTTTGCACCAGCCCATATCCTCGCGCTGACATTTTCCCCGGTCAGCCGCGCCGCCGTGGTCGTCGCGGCGAGAGCGCGCTATAGCCGATACTCGCTCAGCTCTCGCAAGCTACGCCGTCGTTGTCGCGATCTTGGGCGGGACAGTATTCCGGATCGCCCAGGGGAATGTCGTACCTGCCGTGTCGATGTGCGTCGGTGCAATTTCGGTAGATGCAGATTCCGTTTGAACTCATCTCGGTGCAATTCGCATCGGCAGGCTCAGCGCGACCTATCGGCGCGGTGGTCCCAGTGACCATTCCCCAGCTGGCGGCCGCGATTGCTGCAGCGGCGAACAGTGTACGAATCATATTGATCCGCTCCTCACGAGGATGCCTGATCCTGTGTCCCGGAGCGTACGCTCGCCCGGTTACTCGCACAATGGGGATCAGGGCTATTCAAACCGGATCTGAACAGCGGTTTTGATTCCGCTGGGGCCATCTCGTCCGCGCTTCGCTGGCGCAATGGAAGATCGCGCCGGGTTTCTGGCTCCGGTGACACGTCCACTAGTTCCGGCCTGGGTTACCGGCAACGCGCCCCACCATATTCTCCGGATCAATATCGGGGCGACCGGATACGATCGCCAAATGGCTGCGTTGAGCCCGGCTGATGATTTGCCGGCGCACGGTCACTGCTCGAGGGCGCCAACCGCAATTTCCCAACCACACCGTCCCTGGTGAAGGGCCAACATGAGAACCATCGAGACCACCGTTTCCTTCGATATGCGCGCGCCCGAATGGGGTGCTCCGACCGCTGAGCTCTATCGCGCCGCAATCGAGATGGCCGCTTTCGCCGACGGCATCGGCGTCGACAACATCAGCGTCATGGAACATCACGGTTCCGAAGACGGCTATCTGCCGCAGCCGTTCACCATGGCGGGTGGGATGGCCGCGGTGACCAAGCATGCCCGCCTGCTTATCGGCGCGGTGGTGCTGCCGCTGCACGATCCCGTGCTGGTCGCCGAACAGATCGCCATCGCCGATCTGATGTCGGGCGGGCGCATCAACGTGACCTTCGGCGCTGGCTATGTGGCATCGGAGTTCGCGATGTTCGGCAAGTCGCTGGCCGATCGGGCCAAGCTCATGGACTCGGGCATCGAGACGATCATCCGGGCGCTGCGTGGCGAGACGTTCGAAGCCGACGGCCGCCCGGTGTGTGTGCGCCCGCTGCCGATACAGAAGCCCGAGGAGATCATCTTGGTCGGCGGCGGCGTCAAAGCCTCGGCCCGTCGCGCCGCGCGCTTCGGTCTCGGATTCCTGCCAATGGTTCCCGACCTGGTGGATGTTTATCTCGAAGAATGCCGCAAACACGGTCGTGAGCCGGGGCTTTACTTTCGGCCGATGCTCATCCCGATCAGCATCCATCTATGCGAAGACCCCGAGCGTGGCTGGGCCGCAATCGAACGCCATGCCATCCATGTCATCACCGAGTACGCCAAATGGGCTGAGCAGGAAGGCGATGCGTCCAATTCGCCGTTCAAGTCGCTGACCGATCCCGCCGTGCTGCGCCAGGCGGGTCTGTTCGCGGCTTGGACACCGGATGATCTGCTGGCCAGAGTGCCTGACATGGTCGACCGGTCGGGATTTGCGTTTCAACCGCTGCTGGGCGGTCTGTCACCCGAGGAAGGCTGGAAGAGCCTCAAACTGCTCGAGCAGACAATGCCCAAACTGAAGGCCGCGATTGCGGCATTGGACTAGGTAGCGCTGGTAAGGGCGGAGACGTGGACCACATCGCAATTGCCGACTCGATCGCCACCGCGGCTCACGCCGGCCAGCTCGACAAGGCCGGGCTGCCCTACCTGGGTCATGTGCGCCGGGTTGCGGTCTATGTCGATCCGGCCAACGCCGAGGCCGCGGTGGCGGCTTTGCTGCACGACGTCATCGAGGACTCGGGTATTACGGCCGCCCAACTCGCTGAGCAAGGCATCCCCGCCAGCGCGATCGATGCCGTCGAGCGGCTCACCCGACGCGATCATGTCTCACCCGACGACTACTACCGGCGCATCCGCGAACACCCGATCGCTCGCGAGGTCAAACTCGCCGACCTGGCCGACAACACCGACCCGGAACGCATGGCAATCCTCAGCGACGCTGATCGCGCCAGATTGACCAGCAAGTACGCGCACGCTTACCGGGCGCTCGGTGCCGACTTCGGCGATGGTGCCGAGCGCAGAGCCCGCGCCAACCGCTAGCACCGCGAGCAGACACAGAATCGCACCCGCGCGGAGCCCGCGGTGCGATTCTGTGTCTGCTCGCCAAGACCGGGCGAGAGGCAAACCCCAGGCAAGCTTGGGGTGGCCGAGGTTGGATGATGAGCCTCATGGTGACGGCGTTGCTCTTCGACGTGCAGGGGACCGCGACGGATTTTCATTCGACCGTCTGTGACGAGGCGCGGCGGATCAGCGCCGGACGGCACCCGGATGCGGACTGGCCCGAGTTGGTCCGGCGCTGGCGGGCCGGTTACTTCAGCGCGTTGGATGCTTCCTCGGCCGGACACCGCGGGTGGGTTTCGGTCTACTCGGTGTACCGACAAGTCCTCGACACGGTGCTGGACGGTTGCGGTGTCACCGGACTCTCGGCCGCCGAGCGTGACGAGCTCACCCTTGCCTGGCAGCGGCTGCGTCCCTGGCCGGAGGTGGTGGCCGGCCTGACTCGGCTGAAGACGAAGTTCACGCTGGCCACCCTGTCCAATGCGGACGTCAGCGCGGTCGTCAACATCTCGAAGCGGGCCGCTCTGCCCTGGGATGCGATCTTTGCGGCCGAGATGGCCGGGGTGTTCAAGCCCGATCCGGCCGCCTATCGGATGGCCGTCGGCTACCTCGGGTGTGAACCTGCCGAGGTCATGATGGTGGCCAGCCACAAGTACGACCTCCGCGCCGCGGCCCGTCTGGGTCTGCGCACCGCCTTCGTCGCGCGGCCGCTCGAATTCGGCATCGGTGGTGCGGCCGATGCAACCTATGCCGATGAGTTCGACATCAACGCCGCCGACTTCCTCGATCTTGCCGGGCAACTCGGTTGCTGATCGCTGCGGAATCGAAACAAGTTTCACGCGAACCGAATTCGGCTAGCCCGTTATCACTTTTACCGCACGGAGGGCCAGCCCGCTACCCTAAAGCCGGGCAGAAATTGAGACGGATACGTAACGCCATGATCGACTCGGAGGCCCAGCCGTTATGACTGAGCAAACTAAAGACCAGCTATGGGAACAGCGCACCGAATGGCCACTGGCCATGGTCGCCATCGCATTCCTCGTCATGTACTCGATCGAAGTGCTGTATCAGCCGCAGGGTTTAGAGGCGACCTTCTTGGGAGTGGCAACCTGGGTCGCCTGGAGCCTATTCGTCTTCGATTACATCGCACGCCTGTGTTTGGCGCCTCACCGCGGGCGTTGGTTTATCCGGCACATCATCGACCTGCTTATCGTCGCGCTTCCCATGATGCGGCCACTGCGTCTGCTGAGGCTGCTCGTCCTGGTCGGCGCGCTGCAGAAGGCGGTGGGCAATGCCGTTCGCGGTCGCATCATGCTCTACACCATCTCGGGTGTATCCCTGCTGATCTACGTCACTTCACTGGCCATCCTCAACCAGGAACGCGGCCATCCGGGGGCCACCATTACGTCTTTCGGAAAGGCCGTGTGGTGGGCCATCACTACGGTGACTACCGTCGGCTACGGAGATTTGTACCCGATCACAGTCACCGGCCGAGTAATTGCCGTATTGCTGATGATCGGTGGGATCAGCCTGATCGGTGTCGTTACCGCGTCACTTGCATCGTGGATAGTGCAGCGGGTCGCTGAAACTGATTCGGCAAACCGTGCCGCCACCGCCGCGCAGATCGATGAGCTGCGGACGGAAGTCCGCCGACTGGCGGCGCTCTTGCGCGAACAGCACTCCGACCGCGTCACCTGAGCCCTGCGATGGCCTGGCGCGGCCTACAGCAGCTGCGCGAACGCGGTCACGACCATCAGCACCAGCACCGCCAGCCCAACGATGTGGACCTGACGGCGAGCGGTGATTCGTTGCGGTCGTGGGCGCCGGCGCAGGGTTCGCTGGCGTTGGTAGGCGATGATGTAGCCGCACGACGCCGCCAGCGCGGCCAGGCCGGCCGGGACCAGCCCCGCTAGTCCGGCGTGGGCCTGCACGTCCTTGGTCGTCAACAACACGCCGTTGACCAGCAGCGCAAACGACGTCCGGGTCCAGGCCAGCGTGGTGCGTTCGGCCTGTAATCCGCGATCCGCCGCCTGGGCAGTCTCCGACGACTGGCTCAACCCGTGACCACCTTGGCAACCACCAAGATGAGCGCGACGACGCCGACGATCGCCAGTCCCACAGCCAGGTATGCCGGCGTCGGGTGGTGGGGCAGTGGTTCGCCGCGGCGCATGGCGCGATCGGCCTGCTGCCAGCGCAGCAGCCCCATCCCGCTAGTCAGAATCGCCAGTGTCGCGAGCACCACGCCCAGCACATGGCGCGCACCGTGGACGGCCAGCTCGGGGACGAGTTGCACCAGGGCGACCGCCGCGGCAAGAAGCCCCAACGCGGTTCGCTGCCAGGCTAGGAAGGTTCGTTCGTTGGCCAGAGTGAACCGGTAGTCGGGTTCGGTCTCGGCGCCTTCTTCGCTGTCGGGTGTGGCGGTTTCGGCCACTAGGCACCTCGCAAGTCATATTGGGGACAGGCGTTTTCGACGTCGACCGAGTCTAGCCAGAGTTGTGCCCGGTCCGGGCGCGCACAGCCGAAACGCCAGCGATCGGTGTGGGCTGAGGACAAACGGCGCGGTGCGACGATGCCCAAAGTGCAGCTGAAAGTGGGTGACCGGGCCGACTCAGGGTGGGCGGGGTCGGTGTCAGCGATTCGGCTCGGCATCTGGCGTCGCGACGCTGAAGACAGATGGGTTGATCGGTGACCAGTCCAGCGCGACGCAGGGTTCGTCGCCGACCACCCACGCGTCGTGGCCAGGCTCGGCGGCAAATGCCTGGTTGGGCCCCACCAGAATCTCCAGACCATCGTGGCTGCGCACCGCCATGTGCCCGCTCAGCACGTACCCGACGTGCCGCGCCGAGGGTCTGCCAGCTGTCGGGCCGACGTGGACCGACCACTTCCAGCCGGGTTGGTAGACGCCATGGCCGATGAGGACCGTGCCCAACAGTTCCATCACGACACGCACGCTGCCGTCGAGGAATCGCACGGTCCTGTCGGGTTGCTGTATCGCCTTGGTTTCCGCGTCTACATGTTGGTGGTTCATGAGCCTGGGCGCTGGGCGGAGCCGGTCAGCGGCTGACCGTCGGCGGCCTGCAGCAGACAGATGACGGTGCTGGGGGTGGGGTCTGCGCCCGTTCTGTCCTGCCGTGAGTCGATCAGCCAGGTCACGGCGTAGGGGCTGTCGTCGACGGCCTTGCCGGTGTAGGGCGCAAACCCCGCCGCGCATTCCCGATTGGCGACGTCGGCGACGGCGGAGTCGACGGCCACCGGAGCGCGTAAGTACACCTGGGCTAGATGCGTTGTCGCGCAATCGGTCACGGTGACGTAGATGCGGCTCAGGTCTGCCGGGGGAAGGTCGGCGACGCAATCCCCGACCTGCAGGTCAATCCATTTCTGTGTGCTCGAGCCGGGGGAGGCGGGCTGCGCCGGGACGGTAGCGGTGACCGCTGTTGCGGCTTTGGTGGGCGGCGCGATCGTGGATTCCTGCCCCGCTTGATGAGTGGTGGTGGCGCAGCCGGACAGCAATGGTATTGCGGCCAGGGCGCCCAACACATGTCGGTCTGCTACTCGCATGGCAGCCTCCTGAAAAGCATCGGCTAGCGGGGGAGTCTAGGCATTCGCACTGCCACGGGGAAGCGTAGTCACGCAAACGTCGGCTCGGTGGTGTTGGTCAGCGCCCGGTCCGGTTCCCCCGACGACATGGACAGCAGGCCCCGGACACAACGCGCAGCCAGCAGCCAGTTCGACGGCCGCCGCATGGCCAGCCCGCCCAGCAACTGTTTGATCATGGTCAGAGTGTCGAAATAGATGCGTTCGCAGACAAGGGTTTCCGCCTCGTCGAAAACGAAATAGGCGGTCATCCGGACCCGGAACCGGCTTCCGGTGGGCGGAATCTTGCCGAGGTAGCCGCGGTGGGTGCCCATCAGCCAGAACTCGACGATCACCGCGTCGGCACTGTGTCGCAAGGCGATGATCTCGTGGTCCTGGTCCGGGAACGCCGTTCGGGTGTAGTGGTAGTAGCCGCGCACCGCCTGGTCTCCGTCGTGGACGGTCATCTGCGGGATCAGCTCGTAGCGCGGGTGCGGAAAGGTGGACAGCACGTCGTCCCAGTCCTGACGGACCTCATCGTGGAAATGGTCGAGCACCAGCTTCTGGCGGGCCGCCAGCACCTCGGGAGCGGGAAACGCGGAAATGGGCATGCTTGACGATAGGCTCCGAGCTCATCGACCGGCCAGATACTTCTGTTGACCAGCCCTAGGCGGACCTGGTCACGTTAGCGCCATCAAGCTCAGAAACGCCTGTGCCCGTTGACGTGTCACTGATCGGCGGCCCGATGACGTCTAGTTCCGGAGTCCAGACCTGCCGCGCTTGTACCGCATACCCCTATATGGTATCCATCGACTATGGATTGCAGCCGGGGATTTCCCACAACTCGCCGACACCACCCCCGGTAGTCAGGATGGATATCGCCGGACTGCCCAGCTACGACTACCTACTCCAACGTGTGGCGACCGGCCGGCTGCGGCTGGTGCTGCTGCTATCGCCGCCGCGGACCGGTTCGACGGCGCTTGCCAATGCCCTGGCGCGACACGGTCAGGTTGATGCGGTGGTGACCGAGCCGGCGGGCCAGTACCATCTGCGGGCCGATGCTCGGGTCGTCGAGACTTTCGGGCTGATCGCCGATGCGGTTGCTGCGGTTGGTCCGCGCCCGGCGTCCCGGCCGGCTGTCGTGCTGATCAAGGAGACCGCGCAACATATCGGGCCCGATCGGGAGTGGCGGGCTTGGCGCGCGATCATCGACAAGACTCTGGTGTTGGTGCGTCAGCCGGCGCTGGCCTTGGAGTCGCTGATCCTGATGACACTCGGGCTGGCGGACCTGTTGTCGGGAGGTTCCGAGGCCAGGCCCCGGCTGTGGCTCAGCCCAGCGGGGCAGGCGACCTGCCCGCCCGCCACACTGACCTGCTGGGCGGACTTCCTGGCACAGCTGCGCGAGGAACGCGACTTCAGCGGATTCGATGAAGGCCGTTTGCGTGCCCACTGGCACAAGAGTGCCCTATTCGGCATGCCCAGCCTGCAACGCGAAGTCTGGGCCAACGAGGCGCGACAGCACAGGCTGGGAGATGTCGGTGACTTCGAGTCATACCTGGGCACCCCGCCCTGCGCCCTGAGCACACTGCCTGAACCGCTGGTGCGCCCGTTCAACGATCGCCACTTCGCCTGGTCCGCGCTGTGGGATCTGTACGGCAACACCCCGGCCGGCGACGAAGCGATGGCGCTTGTCGATTTCGCTGCGGTGCAGGCCGATCCGCCTGCCCGGCTCGGCGCGCTCGCCGCGTTCCTCGGGTTGTCCCCGCGCGATCCCAGCGCCTCGCCCCCGATCGCGCGCTCAGGCTACGACACGCGCTGTCCGCAACTGCATGACGTGTTGTTCCGCGAGGCGAGGGCGAGGTCATACATCGCGCCAGGCAATCGTCAGCCGCTGCCGATCGAAGGATTTCCGGCCTGGCTGCACCCCCAGTTGCGCGCGGCCCAGACGATCTACCGGAACCTGCA
This sequence comes from Mycobacterium marinum, assembly GCF_003391395.1. Classification (NCBI taxonomy): domain Bacteria; kingdom Bacillati; phylum Actinomycetota; class Actinomycetes; order Mycobacteriales; family Mycobacteriaceae; genus Mycobacterium; species Mycobacterium marinum. The sequence goes on along the minus strand of NZ_CP024190.1, from coordinate 3,934,979 downwards.
TCGAGAGCTGCGCCAGCCGTGACCACCCAGATCGCGGCTTCGCGTTCTGTGGTCATCGGGCACGTCGTGTCCGTTCGGCCGCCAGACGCCGATTCTCTGATATGGTCACGGCGAAATGAGTGCCGTGCAGCCATTTTCCGAGAAGTTGAGCGCAAAGCTCAACGACATGCGCGAGGTGCTGCGGCCGGCAGAGCGACTTCGTCAACAGGCTCACGCGCTTGGCGGCCACCTCGGCAAGGGCGATAGCGTTCTCGATGTCGGGTGCGGGACGGGTTATCTGTCTGCGTACTTGCAGCAGATGTACGGGATATCCCCGAGTGGCATAGACGTCAAGGACGCTCGTCGTACCGAGATTCCGTTCCGCGAGTTCAATGGCACGTCAATTCCTTTTCCGGACAGAGCATTTGACCATGTTGTTCTCAGTGAAGTGCTGCATCACAGCCATGACCCGGTGGCGCTGATCAAACAGTGTTACCGAGTTGCGCGCCGCAGCATCATCGTGTTCGAAGACATGCCGGACGGACGGCTGGGCAAAGGCATTCTGTTCCTCCATGTCCAGGCGTTCGCCCGCTACTACCGCTACCCATTTCGCCCGGCAACCATAGGCTCCTACCGATCGGCACTAAATTGGTTGGGCGACAATTCATCCTGCGTTCTGCAGGCTCGGCAGCCACCCGAATGGCTCAGCGCGTACCCGCGCGAGCTATTCGTGTACGAGCTTGCCGAATCCGCTCAGCGGTGATCGCCAGGTCATGAGTCGGTGGCCATGGTCATCGTCTGGTTCGCCATTACTTCGCTGGCCGCGCGCTCGCCCGAGCGAATGGCGCCATCGATCCAGCCGCACATCTTGGCCGAGGTCTCGGTGCCTGCCCAGTGAATCCGGCCGCACGGCCTGCGCAGCGCATGACCGAACTGGGTGAGCACGCCCGGGGGAGTATGGCTGAGCATCCCACCGCCGGAGTAGCGCTCACGGCTCCAGTTCTGCTCGAAGTAGTCGATCGGCTTCGCGGCCTTGGCGCCGAAGCGTTCCACCAGGGCGGCGAGCACCGCCTGACGTCGACCGTCGTCGTCGAGGCGCTCGTATTGCCGGGCGACCGGCCCCTCGATCACCACGCACAGCACCCCCGGTGTCCCACTATTGGGGCTGGCATCGATGGTCAGCGTAGCCAGCGATGTCGGCGCGGCGCTTTGGCCACACAATCCATCGGCGCGCCAGAACGGCTCGTCGTAGACGGCGGAGATCTTGACAATCGCGCCGCTGGGCATCCGCTGGTGCAGAAATGACCGATCGGTGGGAAGCATTGGTTCATAAACGATTTGGCTGGCGATCGCGAGCGGAACCGCGACGATCGTTCGGTTCGCCCGCACGGTTAGCCCCTCGGATTGCACGGTCACGCCGCCGGAATCCTGGGTGATCGATCGGACCGGTTGGGAAAGGTGGATCGCCGCGCCCAGCTCGGCGGCCATCGGCCCATAAACGGCGCCCATGCCACCGATCGGCCGGGCGTCTTGTGCGGCGCCCTTGCTGCCCAGCACGAAGCCGGGCCCACCGCCCGAGGCCATCTGGTACAGCACGAACAGCATCGATACCTCCGAGGCGTCGGAGGTGTAGCAGCCGGCGATCGCCGTTTCCAGGAGGTCGTGCGCTGCTTTGGACTTGACGTTGTTGCGCAGCCACTGGGCCAAGGTCATTCGGTCCCATTTCGCGGCTCGCTTGGCTTCCCAGGGCGCCTCGAGTGGAATCGTCTTGCACATCTGGCTGATTTCGAACATGGCTGTGCCCAGATTCATCGAGGCCAACGGGCTCAGGGTCCGCGGGATCGTGCCCTGGTAGCGGTACTGCTTGCCATCGACAACCATCATGGCTTCGCCGTCGGTGTACTGCTTGAACGCCGCGACTCCGAATTCCTTCATCAGCGCATAGATTCGGTCCTGAGTGGGGCCGATCCACGCGCCGCCCTTGTCGATCCACGACCCGTCTTCACGCACCACGGTGAAGGTTCGGCCGCCAACCCGGTCCCGAGCCTCCAGCAATGCCACCGAGTGACCGGCCTGCTTCAGCCGAAGCGCGGCGGTCAGGCCAGCGAACCCCGCACCCACCACGCATACATCGACCTCGGCCATGCTGAATAGGCCTACCGGCAAACGGCTTCGCAGTCAACGGCTCCACGCGACTGGTAGTCGTTTGATGCCATGAATGAACTGTGACAGCAACCGTGCCGGCTCCTCGGTCGCAACGACGTCAGGCATTTGCCGGCGCAATTCGTCGAATACAACTCTGATTTCACGGCGGGCCAGGTTTGCGCCCAGGCAGAAATGGGCACCTCCACCACCGAAGCCGACCTGCGGATTGGGGTTGCGGGTCACATCGAACGTCCAGGGATCGGCGAACTTCTCCTCATCGCGATTCGCCGAGCAATACCACAGGGTGACCTTGTCGCCAGCCGCCATCTTGGTGCCCCGAAGGTCGACGTCCTGGCTCAACGTCCGGCGCATATAGACCACCGGCGAAGCCCATCGCACGATCTCCTCGACCGCGGTCGCGGCCAAACCGTCGAAGTCCGACCACCACTTGGCACGCTCGTCGGGGTAGCGCGACAGCGCCAGCATGCCGTGGCTGATTGCATTGCGGGTGGTTTCGTTGCCGGCGACCACCAGCAGGATGAAGAACATCGCGATCTCCGACGAGGACAACCGCTCGCCGTCGACCTCGGCTTCCACCAGGCTGGTCGTCAGATCGCCGTGGTGGTTGACCCGACGATCATCGGCAAGCGCGGTGGCGTAGCCGCCGATGGCCATCGAAACTTGAAGGAACTCATCGAAATCGGTAGTCAGGTCGGGGTCGCCGAACCCGAGAATCACGTTCGTCCAATGAAAAATCTGCTCGTGGTCTTCTTCGGGAATCCCCATCATGTCGCAGATGATCTGCAAAGGCAGCGGGCCGGCGAGCTCGCTGACCAGGTCGGCTTGCCCGTCGGGATGGTTCGTGATCATGGCTGCGACCAACCGGTGGGCCCGCTCCCGCACCGAGGCTTCGATGCGGGCGACCACCTTCGGGGTGAACGCCCTGCTGACAATCGAGCGCAGGCGCTGGTGGCGCGGATCGTCGAGCACGATCATCGAGCCGAAGTATTCGGCCAGCTCCGGTGTCTGATCGTGGATCACGATGTTGGGACTGGAATGAAAGATTTCCGGACGCCGACTGGCGAAGTGGATATCGTCGTGCTTGGTCAGCGCCCAGTGCCCCTTGCCCGCAGTGAGTCCGGCGAGTTCGATCGGGGGCCAGAAGGAGATGGGGGCTTCGCGGCGCAAGGTCGCGAAAGCGCCGTCGCGGAAGTCGTCATCGCGTCCCCAGAACTCCAGCGAACCAAGTTCGATGTCGGCCAGTGGGACTTCCGGTGGCGGTGTCCCGTTAACCCGAGGCAGCAGGCCGGTGTTGAGGTTCGTGCTGAGGTCCATCGTGCTTCTCCTACGTCTCCGCTTCGTCGTTGAAGGGGTGACACTGGCGAGCTTAAACCGCTGGCGGCGACAACGTGGCGGTGCGGAGCCACCGCATGCGGTGGGTCAGTGTGTGCACACGGTGTGTCCGGGCGTTCCGGTCCCGGTCTGCTCGGTCACCACGCTGCCGTCAACCAGAATCCTGCAGGTAATGCTGCCCTGCCCTTGGGCGCTGAGCACGAAAACCTGCCCGCCGAAGGCGGTGAACTCCGACGACCAGGGCAGGTTGATGTTGGTCGCTCGCTGCTGGCCCTTGGCGGTTTGGTACGAGACGAACTCGGCGACGCCCGGGCCGCTCACTTCATAGCGGACCTGCTGGAACGGGTCGGCGTTCGCCACGCCGCAGATGGCTGCGACGCCGACACCGATAGCGAGCAGAATCGCCGGTCCGCTGAGACGGCGCATGGGTCTGGCTGCCAATCGACTGGTCATGGTTTTCCATAGTGTCATCAGGTAGGACGGCATGTAAGTGGTTTGTTGGGCTCCCGCCCCGCCGGCACGAGTGCGTTTGGTGCCCGAGAACTGCGAGCGGACTCGTTGAAGACCCAAATGTGAGCCCTGATGCTAGATGTCGCCCCCGATCGCGCTTAGTGTGACGTAGTCAGGGAGGTGGCCGTTTATGTCGCAAAGTGGCGGGAAACGAGTGGTCGTCTGGGGCACCGGCTTCGTGGGCAGGATGGTGATTCCCGAAATCGTCAAGCATCCATTGTTTGAGCTGGTGGGTGTTGGTGTCAGCAATCCTGACAAGGTGGGGCGCGACGTCGGCGAAATCTGCGGACTTTCCGAGCCGGAGGGAATCAGCGCCACCGACGATGTCGACGCGCTGATCGCGCTGCGGCCCGACGCGCTGGTGCATTACGGCCCGACGGCGATGCACGCGCAGGACAACATCTCACTCATCACGCGCTTCCTGCGGGCCGGCATCGACGTCTGCTCGACCGCAATGACGCCGTGGATCTGGCCGACGATGCACCTGAACCCGCCGCAGTGGATTCAGCCCATCACCGAGGCTTGCACGTTGGGGGAGTCGTCGTGCTTCACCACCGGCATCGACCCGGGATTCGCCAACGACTTGTTTCCCATGACCCTGATGGGTTTGTGTTCGGAGGTCCGGCGTGTGCGCGCCTCCGAACTGCTGGACTACACGAACTACGAGGGCGATTACGAAAAAGAGATGGGCATCGGCCGCGAGCCCGAATTCAGCCCGATGCTGGAAAACCGCGACGTGCTGATCTTCGCGTGGGGCGCCACCGTGCCGATGATCGCTCATGCCGCCGGGATCATGCTCGATGAGATCACTACCACCTGGGAAAAGTGGGTGACCCCCACCGAGCGCAAGTCGGCCAAGGGCCTCATCAAAGCGGGCCACGTGGCCGCGGTGCGGTTCACCATCAATGGGGTCTATCAGGGCGAAACCCGCATCCAACTGGAACACGTCAACCGCATCGGCCACGATGCCGCGCCGGACTGGCCCTCCGGCCACGACGACGACGTCTATCGGGTGGATATCGAAGGAACTCCCAGCATCTTCCAGGAGACCGCGTTCCGGTTCACTGACGGCTCCGGGCGAGATCCAGCCACCGCCGGGTGTCTGGCGACCGGCATGCGGGCGCTCAATGCGGTGCCTGCCGTCAACGACTTGCCGCCGGGCTGGGTCACCGCGCTCGACCTGCCGCTGATTCCAGGCGCGGGCACAATCCGTTGACCTGCGTCGATTGCTTGGCGTTGAAGTTCTTATACAGCTGGCGCATAGCTGGCGCAGAGATTGGCTATAGGTTCTATCGACAGAATTTGAGTTGGGCGGGTGGCGTGCCGCCGGACATGGGGACTTACTAGATGGCAGAGGGAGCACGGCCCGCGCTGGGTCTGTCGATCGGTGCCACCAATCTGGCGGCGGTAACCGCCGATAGCGCCATCCTGCGAAAGCCCGTACTGACGCTGTACCGACAGCGTCCACCCGAGATCGGACTGCCGTCGGAGAACCCGAGGCTGGACCAGTCCGGTTTGGTGATCAGCGACTTCGTGGACCGCGTCGGGGACCAGATCGGCATCGTCGCGGCCGACGGGTCGGTGCATCGCAGCGAGGCATTGGTGGCCGATGCGTTGCGGGCGTTGGCCTATACGGCCACCGGCGGTCACACCCTGCCCGCCAGTACCGCAGTCGCCTATCCCGCTCACTGGACCACGAGCGCGGTAGACGCATTGGGCGCCGCATTGGGCCGGGTTCCGGAATGGTCGCCGGCGGGGCAGCCTCTGCTGCTGATCCCGGACGCCGCGGCGGCGTTGTTCGCCGCGCGTGCCAACCCTGGCATCCCGGCCCGCGGCGTCGTCGCGGTCTGCGATTTCGGTGGCAGCGGTACCAGCATCACGCTGGCCGACGCCTCCGGCGAATATCAGCCCCTGGGTGCAACGGTGCGGCACCCGGATTTCTCCGGCGATCTGATCGATCAGTCGCTGTTGACCTACGTCATGTCCGAGATGCCGGCGACGGGTTCTTTCGATCCGTCGGGGACCTCGGCGATCGGCTTATTGAACCGGTTGCGTGCCGAGTGCCGCCAGGCCAAGGAGCAGCTCTCCCTCAGCACGGTGGCCACGCTGTCTGACGCGCTGCCCGGGGTAAGCGGAGAGGTTCGGCTCACCAGGAACGAGTTGGACGAGACGATCCGCGATTCGCTCGATGGATTTGCCCGCGTTGTCGAACACACGCTGCAGCGCGCCGGCGTCCCCGCCGCGGACCTGGTCGCCATCGTTACCGTCGGTGGTGGCGCCAATATCCCGTCGGTCACCACAACGCTGTCGGGGCGCTTCGGCGTACCGGTGATTACCGCACCCCGCCCGCAGCTGACAGCCGCGACCGGCGGGGCGCTGCGGGCTGCCCGGGGACCGGGTGATTCCAGTGCGACGGTGTTGACCTCAGCGGCACCGATGACCCAGACCGCGATGGCGCCGCTGGACCCAGACGTCGGGGCGGTCGCGGCGGCCGACGCGCCGGTGTCGGCGTTGCAGCCCGCTTTGGCATGGTCGGAAGCCGACGACCAATCCCGGGCGACGCCGGTGGTCGGCGACGATTATTCGGGGGCGTCCGGCTACACCTCCGCGCGGCCCCAGCTGACCTTTGAAGAGAATGCCCGGGCGGAGCCGGCGCCCAAGTCCGTGGTGATCCCGTGGTACCGCCTGCCCGGAGTAATCATCGTCGCAACGGTGGTTGCGGTGCTGCTCGTCGGCGCCGCGGTCGCGATCGCGCTGAGCTCCGGAGAACAGCCGGCGACTCGCTCGCCCGAAGCGACCACGTCCCCGCCCACCTCGGCCCCCGCAGCCGTGCCACCGGTGACCGATGCCGGAACTTCCGCGCCCGCGCCGTCCACCCAGCCACCTGCCTCCCAAGAGCCGGCGCCGCCGCCGACACAGCAGGCGCCCCCGCCGCCGTCGACCGAGGCGCCGCCGCCCTCAACCACACAAGCCCCGGTCACCACCCAGCCTCCGGCCACCACCGAGGCGCCGCCGGCAACCACCCAGCCCCCGGTCACCACCGAGGCGCCGCCCACCACGCAGGCGCCCGCGACACAGCAACTGCCCACGCCGCCGATCCCGCCCATTCCCCAGATTCCGCCCATCCCGCAGATCCCGGGAATCGGTTTCCCGCAGGTGCCGCAAGTGCCGCAGATACCTCAGGTGCCTCAGGTGCCGGGAGTTCCCGGGTTCGGCCAAGTCATCGCGCCCCAGGTCATTGCGCCGCAAGTAATTGCGCCCCAGGCGGCAAACGGTCAATGAGGTGAGCGACCGCCCCGCGGCGTTCAGCTGGCGGCATCCTTGAGGACGCGCTCGTTGTAGGCCTTGTCTTTGGCGTAGTTTTCTTCGGCGCTCCACTCGCCGGTCCCGTCGGCCTTGCCTGTTGTGGCGACGTCTTTGGCCTTCGCCGCTGGGGCGTCCCGGTCACCGGCGGCTTTGGGGTCGCCGTTTTCGTCGAGCCAGTCGTTGACCGCGGTCCCGGTGATGGTCTTGCCGGAACCGGGTAACACCAGCGTCGGCCGGTCCTCATAGGCAGTCATCATCTCGGCGGCCTTGTCTTGGGCGCCTTGGTCCGGCTCGATGTTGTCGGAACGATCCGGCTCCTCATGTTGGTCGGCCGGCTGATCTTGGGCTGCAGTCATGGCTCTTGCTCCCTGCGCAGTTGCGGTTGTGACCGACCCTCAACTCCGGTTACCCATCCCGATGCCGGGTCGAAACGCGCGCTACCGCGGTCAGGCGCGCTTGGCAAGCACCAGCGATGCCAGCGGAATCCGCATCGGCTCGGGCTGGCTTGCCAGCCGGTCGGCGACGGAAGCCTCCAGCCGCTCGATGAACGCGGTTGCGCGAGGGTCGCCGGTCCCGCAGTCCAACGCCGCCGCGAGCGTGGGGAACAACGCCGCCCGAGCGAAGCCGGCCCACTGCGCTCCGAAAGCCTCTGCGTCGCCGTCTGATTGGAAGGCGGCCCAGAACCGATCCTCGGCGTTGAACACGTCGAGCTGCTCGATGGTCAGACCCTCGAACCAGCCGCGCGGCGCAAACGGAGCGCGCAGGTCCTTTTCGGCCCGGGCGACCACGGGTATCGCCATGCGTCGCAGCTCTTCTGGGCGCAGCAGCCCGTCGCGCACCTGATCGTTGAGCGCCGCCACAAGCGCGTCGTTCATCGGTCGATAGCCGAAGTGGCCGTGTTCGTCGAGCGCCATTGTCAGCACCACCAATCGCCCGCCCGGACACAGCTCCCGACCCCGGAAGGCAAGAAAGTCCTGCCAATCCGTGGCGGCCTGGTGCGCGTATGCCGCGCGCGCTCGCTCGTCTTTGCTGTAGGCGACTTGCACGTGATCGGTGAGTTCCGGCGCCCCCACGGGGATACGGCTAAGCCATTGGATCGCCCATGAACTCCAGCCCAGGCTCACCGTATTGCTGGGCAGGATCTGGGTATAAAACGACCTGCCGACTGCCGATGCGAAGCTCGCCGAGTCATGGTGCAGGTAGCTGTCCGGGTCATCGGCCAACGTGCGGAACAACGCAGTGAAATCGTTGTCCGGTACATCGGTGTGCGCCACCATGATTGCGCGATCTTCACGGGTGCGACGGCGAAGTGCGTTGATCGCGGCCATCATGGGCTTGAGTGAATTGTGGCCGGTGGCCACCCCGTAGTCGGCGATGACGACCGGTTGCGGTGCATCGGGCAGCGGCACGGTTTGCGCGGCCTTTTCGAACAGCGTGATGGCCGGCGACAAGCCCGCGGCCTGTAGCCTCGACGACTGGCTGTAGGTCGCACTTTCCATTGGCGCCGGCCGGACCACCACACTTGACTCCGGCAGCCTGATCTCCCGTGGCATGTCAGCTCGACGTGGGGTAACCGACACCCGTGAGACGTTCGGAAACCTCCCAAAGGCGTTGGCAGTCAGCGTCATTGCCAGCACGAGCGGGCACCTTGGCCGCCCTCACACCGCCACCGGCCGCCTCATAAAAGCCCCGCGGGCCGTAGAAAGCACCGCCCTCGGCCTGCGGTGTAACGGCGGCGTAGAGCGCCGGCAGGATGCCGTCTTCGATTTCTTGCCAAAGGAACGGAGCGAAACGCCATGAGGTGGTGTAGAACCGCTGCATCAGTGCCGGCTTCTCCCGCCCATGCGAAGGCCCGCTGATCTGCAGGTTGGTCTTGGTCAGTCCCGGGTGCGCCGCGTTGGACATCACGCCCCAACCCGCCGCCCGGCTGCGACGGTCCAGCTCGCGCGCGAACATCAGCACTGCCAGCTTGGATTGACCGTATGCCGTCATCGCAGCGTATGACTTCTCGAACTGCAGGTCGTCAAAGTGGATACGGCCACGCCGGGCCGCCAGGCTGCTCAGCGATACCACCCGCGCGCCTTGCGCCGCGCGCAGCAGCGGCAGCACGTGCGCGGTCAGCGCGAAGTGTCCGAGATGGTTACTGCCGAACTGCAATTCGAAGCCGTCGGCGGTGGTATCACGTTCGGGCGGAGTCATGACGCCGGCGTTGTTGATCAGGATGTCGATCGGGCGGCCCTCGGAGTTGAGCTGGTCACCCAATGCGGCCACCGACGCCAGCGAGGACAGATCGAGCGCCTTGATACTCAACTTGGCGTCGGGCACGGCACTGCGGATCTCCTCGATTGCCGCCTCGCCCTTGGCGCGGTTGCGGATTGCCATCACCACATCGGCGCCCGCCGCCGACAGCCGCCGGGCCAGCCCAAAACCCAACCCACTATTGGCTCCGGTGACTACCGCGAGTTTTCCGGACAGATCGGGCACGGTGGCGATGAGATCGCTGGCCATGCGTATCACTCCCTTTCCGGTGTTGCTGTCCAGTGTGCGCTTTTCCCCGCTATCCGCGAGTCGGAGCGGCATGCTTTAGCCCATGGTCCCGCACCCGAGAACGCTCCGGCGGCGTGCGTTCGGGTGGACGGCAGCATTGGCCCTCGGCACGCTACCCGCGCTCGCTTTCCCGGCGCCATCGTGGTGGTGGTTGGCCTGGTTCGCGCTGGTGCCGCTGCTGCTGCTGGTGCGGGCAGCGGCGACGTCCGGCGATGGTGCGGTGCGGGCCGGTTGCGGTGTTGCCGGTTTCGTGCTTGCCAACCAGTACTGGTTGGCCGCCAGCATCGGCCCGTCGCTGGCGTTGTTGGCTCTCGGAATGGGCGCGTTGTGGTTGCCGTGGGGTTGGGTTGCGCACCGCCTGCTGTCGGCACCGCTTTCCGCCGCCCGCGCGGCTGGGGCACTGGCCGTCGTACCGAGCGCCTGGGTGGTGGCAGAAGCGGCGCGGTCCTGGCCGCCATTGGGCGGTCCGTGGGCTCCGCTGGGTGCGTCGCAATGGAACCAGCCCTACACGCTTGCGTCGGCATCGGTGGGCGGGGTGTGGCTGACCAGCTTTCTGGTGATGGCTGTCAATACCGCCATCGTGGCCGGCATCGTGGGCCAAGGGCTGCCCCGGCTGGTGCTGCTGGGCTGCGCGGTGGCGGGGGTGGGCCTCGGACCGCTGTGGTACCTCGTTGGCCCAGCTCCCGCTGCGGGTCCGGTGATTCGGGTGGCGCTGGTGCAGCCGGGCCCCATCGCCGACTCGACGGCCCGCCAGGCGGCCGGTGAAGAACTGACCGCCGGCTTGGTGGGTCAACGGCCGGACCTGGTGGTCTGGGGGGAAAGCAGCGTCGGCCACGACCTGGCCGACCATCCCGGCGACCTGGCCCGGCTGGCGGGCCTGTCCGCGCGGGTCGGCGCGGATCTGCTGGTCAATGTCGATGCGCGGGCACCGGGTGGGGGCATCTACAAGTCGTCGGTGCTGCTCGGTGAGCACGGCGTGGCGGGCAGCTACCGCAAGACCCGCTTGGTGCCGTTTGGTGAATACGTTCCGCTGCGGCGGTTGGTTGGCTGGATCACCCAGGGCACCAAGGCCGCCGCGGAGGACCGGCGGCGGGGAACCGGCCCGGTGGTGCTGCATGCCGGACCGCTGGCCATCGGACCGCTGATCAGCTACGAGACGACGTTTTCCGATCTGGCCCGACGCGAAGCGCTGCTGGGCGCCGAGTTGTTGGCATTCCAGAGTTCCACCTCGTCGTTTCAAGGGAGTTGGGCGCAGCCGCAGTTGGCCAGCCAACCCGCGGTGCGTGCCGTCGAAGTGGGGCGACCCGCGGTGCACGCCGGGTTGTCCGGTGACAGTTCGGCCTTCGACGCCCGGGGACGCCGGCTGGCGTGGTGCCCGTCGGACTTCGCGGGCGTGACGGTGGTCAGCATCGAGCTGGGTTCGCGCGACACGCTGTATCGACGACTGGGGGATTGGGTGCCGGTGACGGCCCTGGTGGTGCTGGCGGGATACGCCGGCTCAGCTGGGCTTCGCCGTTATCGAATGCGTGACACACTGCGTGCATGACTAGCAGACGGGTCGCCAAGTTTTCGCTGACCGTCGCCATCCTCACGTTGGTGGTGTCGGTGGCCGGCTTCATCGTCACCCTGGTGCTCAACGCGTTCTTCCTGGACAAGTACGACGCGTACGGCGAGGTGGCGATCCCCGGTTCGGGCAGCGTGCATTTGCCGGCCGGAGATGTCACCGTCAGCCTGCACACGCTGGTCATCGGCGGCACCAACGGCGTTGGCCTGCCGGTGCCGCCGTTGGGGATCTCGATCAGTCCGCCCGACGGTGTCCCGCAACCGGAGGTAACCGAAAGTATCGGCAGCACAACGACGGTCAACAACGACGCCCACGTACGGGTATGGATGGTTCGCGTTCCCGTCGAGGCCACCTACCGCGTCACGACCGACGGCGAGGTCGGCGGATACATCAACCCCCGGCTGGCGTTCGGGCACCAGAGTTCGTATGGCTGGTTGGTGTGGGTTTTCGTCGCCATGTTCGGCGTCGGGCTGATCGACTTGGTGCTTTCGGTGGTGTGGCTGAGCCACAGCCGCCCGGCCGCATCGGCGCCGCCGGCCAGCCCCTACTTTGCCGAAGCGCCCATCCTGGCTTCCCACCCCAGCGATCCGCCCAGGACGGCCTACGAGCCCAGCGACGACGGGATCAGGCTGGAGCGGCTCAAGACGCTGGCGGCGTTGCGCGATTCGGGGGCGCTGACCGAGGAGGAATTCCAGAGCGAGAAACGCCGGATCCTCGACGGCAGATAGCCGGCGTCGCGCGGGCGCGTGGCTTGCTCGCCGATCTCGGTGAGCGTTTGACCTGTTGCGCCCTAGTGGCCGCGGGCCACCCATTCTTCGTAGTGCACGATTTCGTCGCCGATGGTGGTGTTGTCGCCATGGCCGGTATGTACGACGGTGTCGCCGGGCAGCTTGCCCAGCCGTTCGGATATCGACTGCAGGATGGTCGGGAAGTCGGAAAACGAGCGTCCCGTCGCGCCGGGTCCGCCGCAAAACAGCGTGTCCCCGCTGAACACCACATCCAGCTCCGGTGCGTACCAGCACACCGATCCCGGGGAGTGGCCCGGAGTGTGCATTGCGCGTAGCTCGGTACCGCCGACCCGCAGTGTCTCAACGTCAGAGACAGCGCGAAAGTCCTTGTCCGGATGGGTCATCCGCCACAGCATCTCATCGCCGGGGTGGAGCAGCACCGGAGCGTCGAGTGCCGCGCCGAGTTCGGGAGCCACCGTCACGTGGTCGTTGTGGCCGTGGGTGCACACCACCGCAACCACATTGCGGCCGGCGACCGCCTCGATGATCGGAGCCGCCTGATGGGCGGCGTCGAAGACCACCACATCGGAGTCGTCGCCGACCAGCCAGATGTTGTTGTCGACTTCCCAACTGCCGCCGTCGAGTTCGAAGGTTCCGTGGGTCACCACCCGGTCGATGTGAACCACTACAACACCACCACCGAGCGCAGCACCTTGCCGGCGTGCATCTTCTCGAATGCCTCCTCGATACCGCCCAGACCGATCTGCTCGGAAACGAACTTGTCCAGCGGAAGCCGGCCCTGCAGGTAGAGGTCGATCAGGGTGGGGAAGTCGCGCTCGGGTAGGCAATCGCCGTACCAGGACGACTTCAACGCGCCACCGCGGGAGAAGAAGTCCACCAGCGGCATGTCCAGCCGCATGTCGGGGGTGGGAACCCCTACCAGGACAACGGTTCCGGCCAGATCGCGAGCGTAGAACGCCTGCTTCCAGGTTTCGGGCCGGCCGACCGCGTCGATCACCACGTCGACCCCAAAGCCGCCGGTGAGGTCCTGGATCGTTTCGACGACGTCGAGTTCGCGGGCGTTGACGGTGTGGGTGGCGCCGAAGGCGCGCGCCCACTCCAGTTTGGTGTTGTCGGTGTCGACGGCGATGATCTTCTTGGCTCCGACCAGCGCCGCACCGGCGATGGCGGCATCACCCACGCCGCCACAACCGATCACCGCGACGGTGTCATCGCGGGTGACGCCACCGGTGTTGACCGCGGCGCCCAGTCCGGCCATCACCCCGCAACCCAACAGGCCCGCCACGGCGGGGTCGGCCGCGGGATCAACCTTGGTGCATTGGCCGGAGTGCACCAGCGTCTTGTCGGCGAATGCCCCGATGCCCAGTGCCGGGGTGAGTTCGGTACCGTCGGTCAGTGTCATCTTCTGCTCGGCGTTGAACGTGTCGAAACAGTAGCTCGGCCGGCCCCGTTTGCAGGCCCGGCACTGGCCGCACACCGCACGCCAGTTCAGGATCACGAAATCGCCCGGCTCCACGTTGGTTACCCCGGGCCCAACCGCTTCGACCGTGCCCGCGGCCTCGTGGCCCAACAGGAACGGGTACTCGTCGTTGATGCCGCCCTCGCGGTAGGTCAGATCGGTATGACAAACGCCGCAAGCGCTGATATCGACGACGGCTTCGCCGGGCCCGGGATCCGGGATGATGATGTCCACCAATTCAACGGGTTCGCCCTTTTTCCGGGAAATTACGCCGCGCACTGTCTGACTCATGGCCTCTAACCTACTGTTCGGCATTCGCGGCGGTTGCGCCGCGCCTGCGCTCGCGGCGCCCATATTGCGTTGAGCTTTGGTCCCGATAGCCGGCCCGACGGGCGGCGATGCCGGTGTAGCGTCGCTGAGCATGACGGCAATCGACGGCGGAACCGAAACCACGGAGGAATTCGGCAGCAGAATTGTCGCGGCCATCGACAGCGCCGGTTTGACGATCTTGCTCAGTGTCGGACATCAGACCGGGCTGCTGGATGTCATTTCTCAATTGCCGCCGTCCACTAGCACCCAAATCGCCGAGGCGGTGGGCCTCGACGAGCGTTATGTGCGGGAATGGCTGGGCGGGATGACGGCCGGGCAGGTGATTGAGTACGACGCCGAGACGGCCACATATTCGCTGCCCGAACATCGCGCGGCCATGCTGACGCGGGCCGCCGGCCCGAACAACCTGGCCCGCGTGACGCAATTCATCTCACTGCTCGGAGAGGTCGAACAGAAGGTGATCGCCTGCTTCCGGGAAGGGGGCGGTGTGCACTACACCCAATACCCGCGCTTTCACACGCTGATGGCCGAGATGAGCGGCGAGGTATTCGACAGTGCGCTGGTCGACGTGATTGTGCCGCTGGTCGAGGGCCTTCCCGAACGCTTGCAGGCCGGCGCGGAGGTGGCCGATTTCGGTTGCGGTAGCGGTCACGCGGTCAACCTGTTGGCGCAGGCATTTCCGAAAAGCCGGTTCACCGGCATCGACTTCTCCGAGCCAGCCATCGCGGCAGCCTCCCAGGAGGCGAAGCGTCGCGGCCTGTCCAACGCAACCTTTCAATCTCGGGATCTGACCACCCTGGACGATGTCGGGGTCTACGACGTCATCACCGCCTTCGATACCATTCACGATCAGGCGCAGCCGGCGCGCGTGCTGGAGAACATCTACCGCGCGCTGCGGCCCGGCGGCGTGCTGCTGATGGTCGACGTCAAGGCGTCGAGCCGACTCGAAGACAACGTCGGCAACCCGATGAGCACCTACCTGTACACAATCTCGATGATGCACTGCATGACCGTGTCGCTGGCGTTGGACGGCGTCGGCTTGGGGACGGTGTGGGGCAGCCAGCTGGCCACCAAGATGCTGGCCGACGCCGGATTCGAGGACGTGACGGTGGCCGAGATCGAGTCGGACCCGCTGAACAACTACTACATCGCCAGGAAGTGACGAACCGCCACGATGGCCGCTCTGGACGCTCTTGATGATTGGCCGGTACCGGCCGCCGCCGCAGCGGTGATCGGCCCTACCGGTGTATTGGCGACGCACGGCAATGTCGAGAAGGTCTTCGCGTTGGCCTCGGTGACCAAACCGATGGCGGCGCGCGCCGCGCAGATCGCGATCGAGGAAGGCGTCGTCGACCTCGACACCCCGGCGGGCCCGCCCGACTCCACCATTCGCCACCTCCTGGCGCACACCTCGGGACTGTCAATGCACACCAATCAGGTGCTCGCCCGGCCCGGGACCCGCCGCATGTATTCCAACTACGGCTTCACCGCGCTGGCCGAAGCCGTGGCGCAGGAATCCGGAATCGAGTTCAGTAGCTATCTGGCCGAGGCGGTGTTCGAGCCGCTGGGCATGTCGACGAGCAAGCTGGAAGGCGGCGCGGCCGCGGCCGGGTTCGGGGCCACCTCGACGGTTGGCGACCTGGCGCTGTTCGCGGGCGACCTGTTGCGTCCGTCGACGGTCTCCCCGCCGATGCACGCCGAGGCGATCGCCGTGCAGTTTCCCGGTCTGGACGGTGTGTTGCCCGGATTTGGTGTGCAGCGCCCCAACGACTGGGGGCTGGGATTTGAGATCAAGAGCGCCAAGTCGCCGCACTGGACCGGTATCCGCAACTCGCCGCGAACCTACGGCCATTTCGGGCAGGCGGGTGGCTTCATCTGGGTGGATCCCGAAGCCGACCTGGCGTTGGTGGTCCTTACCGACCGTGATTTCGGGGACTGGGCGCGAGAGCCCTGGCCAGCGCTTTCGGACTCCGTGCTAGCCGAATATGCCTAATGCGAACTGCACACTAGCGCAACAGGGGTCTCACAGGGCACAATAGACACGCAAGACATCAAAAATCGCAGAAGTTTCGTCGCAGGCATCCCGCCTATCGGGTTCACCAGGTCGTTGGGGAAGACGTCCCTCGTGGAACCGAAGGAGTAAGAGATGCGTGCATCGAATCAGTTCGCCGACGTGACGAGCGGCGTGGTGTACGTCCACGCCTCTCCAGCGGCGGTGTGCCCGCATGTCGAGTGGGCACTGTCGTCGACCCTGCATGCCAAGGCCAACCTGGTCTGGACGCCGCAGCCGGCGATGCCTGGCCAGTTGCGTGCCGTCACCAACTGGGTCGGGCCGGTGGGCACCGGCGGCCGGCTGGCCAACGCGTTGCGCTCGTGGTCGGTGCTGCGGTTTGAGGTCACCGAGGATCCCAGCCCCGGCGTGGACGGGCAGCGGTTCTGCCACACTCCGCAGCTCGGCTTGTGGAGCGGGGCGATGAGCGCCAACGGCGACACCATGGTGGGCGAGATGCGGCTTCGGACCCTGATGGCGCAGGGGGCGGACACCCTTGCTGCCGAATTGGACTCGGTACTCGGAACGGCGTGGGACGAGGCGCTGGAGGACTACCGCGACGGTGGCGACACCGGTGAGGTGACCTGGCTCAGCCGCGGCGTCGGCTAGTCAGGCTAGCTGACCGGCACCGCGACCGGTTTGGCCGACAACGGCATATCGACGTTGCCTTTGCACGCGCCGCTGTAGATGTTGGTGTGAAAGACGCCGGTGAGAATTCCGTAGTCGCCGGGCGTGTACACCGAGATGGATTTGGCCGGGTTGTACTCAATGGTGCCGTCCGGCAGTAGACAATCCCATTTCCAGGTCATCTCGCGTACCCATTGGGACCCGTTCCAGGTGAATTCGATTGATTGCGGCATGGATTCATTTTTGGGCGGGGGAGGGTTATTCACCGTCGCAGTGCAGACGCCCGCCGAGCAGCTGGAGCTAATGGAGACGCTGATCCGGTGGGCAAACTCGGGTTGGCTGGCCGCGATGCTGGTGCCGGTCTTCGCATTGGCGGCCAGCGTCAGAATGTAATCCCCATTCCATGCCGCAACTTCACCCGCGTAAGCCGGCGGCGCGAAACACAACGAGACGCAAAACCAAGCCGCTGCCGCGGCTCCAAGTCCGGTTTGGTGAGGCCTCGACATCTTCCCTCCCAGCTGAGCGGCTCTGAGAGAGATGTCGTATTCGGTGCATTAGGTGTTACAGGAAGGGGCGTCGACAGGTCGCCCGAGAATTGGCATCGGCGACCCGGCGGCGCTGCAAAACATTATCGGTCGTTGGGCCGCAATATCTGCAGTGCGCCCGCGACCGCGGAGATATTGGCCGGCAATGGGCACGCGTAGTCACCGTCGGCATACACGTTGATGCCAGGGCATTCAACGTCGATGGACTTGGCTCGTGCGGTGGTCACTTCGTCGAGCTCCACATGAGTGCCCTTGACCACCGTCGGGAACAGCCGCAGGAATCTGCTGCGCGAGCCGGATCGCACCATGGTGATGTCCAGCAGACCGTCGGTACGGTCGGCGTTGGGGCACATCAGCATCCCGCCGCCGTAGCTGCGGGTGTTGCCGAATGTCGCCAGCGTGAGGTCGGTTTCGATCTCCTCGGTGCCGTCGAGCACCAGCCGGAATGGCAATGGCCGCAGCTGCGACAGTTCGACCAGCATCGCGATGTAGTACCGCAGTCGTCCGTGCGGCCAGGTCATCCGGTTGGCCCGGTCGGTTACCAGCGAATCGAAACCGGTTGCGGCCAGGGTGCCAAACCATTTGTCGCACTTGTCTTTGCCGCTGCCGGCCTGAATCCGGCCCAGGTCGATGGATTCGGTCCAGCCGTCCACCACGATGTCCGCGGCGGCTTCGGCATCCTTTGTGGGAATCCCGAATTCACGCGCGTGATCGTTGCCGGTGCCGGCCGGGATGATGCCCAGCGGGACATCGGTTTCGGCCAGCACCTGCAACGCGTTGGAGATGACGCCGTCGCCGCCGGTCACGACGACCGCATCGGTGCCCTTCTCGACCGCCGCGGCCAGCAGGTAGCGCGCATCCTCGGCGTTTTCACCAACGATCTCGATGACCTCGACGCCACGATGATGCAGCCGGGCGATCGCGTGCTGGGCGGCCTGGACCGCGGCACCATGTCCGGACAGCGGATTGGTCAGGGCGGTCACCTTGCTGATGCTGCGCTGACGTAGTTGCCCTGCCAACGGGTTGATCGGGTTCTCGGGGGTCACGGAATCAGCTTGCCGGGGTTGAGGATCCCAGCCGGGTCCAGGGTGGCCTTGACCGCGCGCAACAGCTGCACACCCAGGTCGCCCACCTCGTCGCGCATCCAGGGCCGGTGGTCGGCGCCGACGGCGTGGTGGTGCGTGATGGTTGCGCCGGTGGCCATCATCGCATCCGATGCGGCCTTCTTGGCGGCCATCCATTGCTCGATCGGATTACCCCGCTGCCCGGCGACGACGGTGAAGTACAGCGATGCACCGGTGGGGTAGACGTGCGAGACGTGGCACATCACCAGCGCCGGCGTGCCCGACTCCGCCAACGACGTGGTGAGTGCCTCGGTAACCGCGGCTTTGAGCGCGGCAATGTTGGACCAGTCGGTGGCCGTCTCGAGGGTTTCGCAGAGCGCACCGGCGGCCAGCAATGAATCGCGCAGGTATGGAGCGCTGAACCGGCCATGCTCCCAGCTCTGGGCCGGGCCTTCACCCAGTGACTTGCCGCCGTGGGCCTCCAGCAACGCGCGGGTCTCGGCGTGCCTGCTCTCGGTGTGTTCCTTGGTGCCCTCGAACAGGGTCAGTCCCAGACATCCGCCGGTTACTTGGTTTTCGCCGATCGACTCGTGGGTGGCCAGGTTGATCCCGGTTTCGGCCTCATCGGATAGTCGCACCACGGTCGGGCCGGTGCCGGTCTGGGCGATCGCGCGCAGGGCCGCGACCCCGGTGCTGAAGTCCGGAAACGACCACGCCTCATATCGGGTGGTTTCGGGCACCGGGTGCACCCGCAGCCGCACCTTGGTGATGACACCGAAAACACCTTCCGAGCCGATCGCCAGCTGACGCAGGTCCGGACCGGCGGCGGAGGCGGCCACCCGACCAAGATCCAGCACGCCTGCCGGAGTGACCATGCGCAAGCCGATGATCATGTCGTTGAAGCGGCCGTACCCGGCCGAATCCTGGCCTGAGGACCGGGTCGCCGCGAAGCCGCCGATGGTTGCGTATTCGAAGCTCTGCGGGAAGTGCCCGAGAGAGAAGCCGCGCTCGCCGAGCAGCCGTTCGGCGTCCGGGCCGGTGACGCCGGCGCCCAGCTCGGCGATGCCCGAGACTTCGTCGAGGGAGTGCAGTTCGTTGAACCGGCGTAGGTCCAGCGAGATCACGGCGCTGAACTGGCCGCGGTTGGGGTCCAGTCCACCGGTCACGTTGGTGCCGCCCCCAAACGGGATGATCGCGATGCCCTGATCCGAGCAGTACCGCAGGATCTCGGCAACGGCCTGGTCGTCGCCGGGCAGCAGGACCGCGTCTGGCGCATCCTGGATGCCGGTGTCCTTCCGTCGCAGCATGTCGGGGGTGGACTTGCCGCCAGCGCGCAGCAGCCGGTCGCGGTCGGCGGTGCGCATGTATTCGGGCCCGACAATCTTGGCCAGCGCATCCTGATTGCTTTGCGACAACGCGCACGGGCGCAGCTTGACCTGGTCGGCACCGAGTTCGGCTTCGCCTGAATCCTCTAGGCCCACAACCTGCTTCAGGAGGGCCCGGATGCCGTCGGAGAGCGGCTTGGCTGCGGCGGGATCTCCCCACGCGTTCCATTTCATCGGTGGAAGGAGTTCCTCAGGATGCGTCATGCGTTACAGTATTACACATGCTGTCAATGAGTAATGCTCCCGAAGATATTGGGGACCGCATACTTCAGGCGGCCGCGAGCTGCGTTCGCGACTACGGTGTCGACCGCGTGACCCTCGCCGAGATCGCGCGGCGTGCGGGCGTGAGCCGCCCCACCGTGTACCGCCGCTGGCCGGATACGCGGTCGATCATTTCGGCGCTGCTGACCAGCCATGTCACCGACGTGGTGCGCGCGGTGTCCCTCGACGGCCATGACCGACAGACCGTGGTACGGCAAGTGGTCGCCGTGGCCGATCGGCTCCGGGGCGACGAATTAGTCAAGGCACTCATGCACTCGGACCTGGCCCGGGTGTACATCACCGAGCGTCTCGGCGCCAGCCAGCACTTCCTGCTCGAAGGACTTGCGGCGCGGCTGCAAGTCGCCCAAGGAACGGGCAGCGTCCGCGCCGGCGATCCCCGCAAACTTGCGGCCATGGTCTTGCTGATCACCCAGTCGACCATCCAGTCGGTGGACATCATCGATCCGATCCTCGACTCCGAGGCCCTGGCCGCAGAACTCACCTACTCACTGAACGGATACCTGGCCTAATGCCTGACTCGACCGCACTCAACGCCGCTCGCCGCAGCACCGAACTCACCGCACTCGCTGACGGCGAAGCGCTGGACGTCCTCGTCATCGGCGGCGGCATCACCGGTGTCGGTATCGCCTTGGATGCCGCGTCGCGGGGCCTGCAAGTGGCCTTGGTGGAAAAGCATGACCTGGCCTTCGGCACCAGCCGGTGGAGCTCGAAACTGGTGCACGGCGGGCTGCGGTATCTGGCGAGCGGGAACGTCGGCATCGCCCGCCGCAGCGCCATCGAGCGCGGAATTCTGATGACACGCAATGCCCCGCATCTTGTTCACGCGATGCCGCAACTGGTCCCGTTGCTGCCGTCGATGGATCATGTCAAGCGTGCCCTGGTGCGGACTGGGTTTCTGGCCGGTGACGCGTTGCGGATGCTTGCGGGCACGCCATCCTCGACATTGCCCCGGTCGCGGCGAGTTTCAGCGCAGCGTGTGGTGGAGCTGGCGCCGACCGTGCGGCGTGACGGGTTGGCCGGCGGCCTTCTCGCCTACGACGGGCAATTGATCGATGACGCCCGGCTGGTTACCGCGGTCGCGCGCACCGCGGCCCAGTATGGTGCGCGCATCCTGACATATGTTGGGGCGTCCGAGGCCACCGGCACGTCGGCTCGGTTGACCGACCAACGTAGCGGAGAGTCGTTCGACGTGTCTGCGCGCGCGGTGATCAACGCCGCTGGAGTGTGGGGTGGCCAGATCGACCCCGCGCTGAAGCTGCGTCCGAGCCGTGGCACCCATCTTGTGTTCGATGCGAACGCCTTCGGCAATCCGACTGCGGCGCTGACTATTCCGATTCCCGGTGAACTCAACCGGTTCGTGTTCGCCATGCCCGAGCAGTTGGGTCGCGTCTATCTCGGGCTTACCGACGAAGACGCCCCAGGTCCGATTCCCGATGTGCCAGAACCTTCTTCGGAAGAAATCATGTTCCTGCTCGATACGGTCAACACCGCGCTGGGCACCGCGTTGCAGACTTCTGACGTCATCGGAGCCTACGCCGGTCTGCGACCGCTGATCGACACCGGGGAAGGTCGCACCGCTGACGTCTCGCGCGACCACGCGGTCATCGAGTCGCCATCGGGTGTGATCAGCGTGGTCGGTGGCAAGCTGACCGAATACCGTTACATGGCAGAGGATGTGCTCAATCGCGCCATCAGCTTGCGGCAGTTGCAGGCCAACCAGTGCCGAACGCGAGACCTGCCGCTGATCGGGGCGCCGGCCAACCCCGGGCCGGCCGCCGGTCCGGGTGGCCCGCCCGAGTCTCTGGTCGCGCGCTTCGGAGCGGAGGCGGCCAACGTCGTCGCGACCGCAACATGTGAGCGGCCTACCGACCCGGTCGCCGAAGGCATCGACGTGACCAGGGCCGAGTTCGAGTACGCGGTCACCCACGAGGGCGCACTGGACGCCGAGGACATCCTCGATCGCCGGACCCGCATCGGGTTGGTGCCCCATGATCGGCAGCGCGTGGTCGGCATCGCCGAGGAGTTTCTGGCGGGGGTCGGCTGACTGGCGAGCAGACGCAGAATCGCACGGCGCCGGCCCGGCGCGTGCGATTCTGCGTCTGCTCGCGGGGGAGGGCGGGGGCGTCAGCTGGCTGCGCGCAGGCGATCGAGGTGGTTGCCGATTCTCTGCACGAGACGGCCGGGCTCGCGTCTGACGTCATCGACGACAATCGGGATGATCGTCCACCCGAGGTCTTGGATCTTGGCCCAGCGGGTCTTGTCCCGCAGCATTTCCACTCGTCCGGCGTGCCAGTCGATGCTGTCGTATTCGGCGGCCAGGCGCAGGTCGGGCCAGGCGAAGTCCACTCGCCACAGCTCGCCATCGGAACCGTGGATCAGATACTGCAGTTCCGGACGCGCCAACCCGCCATCAATCATGACCAGCCGGGTCTCACTTTCCATGGCCGACTCCGCGCGTGGGTCGGCAAGTGGCAGGAGTTCGCGTACCGCAACGATCCCGCGCCGGCCGTGCTGCTCGGCAACCGCGGATTCGATTTGATCGCGAGTGCACTGCATTGACCGCAGCGCGGCATCAAGTGTTGCCAGTGCTCGCGGACGGCGCAGCGCTCTGGCGACCTCCACAGCCGTCCATGCCGGGGCGGTCGCCAGCCGCCCAGCCACCCGCTGCAACCGCGCGCCAATGCGTTGATGAACCATCAGGCCGACCGTGGGGCGCATCCGGACGCCGGGGTCCAGTACGTGGACGGCGGAGCTGCACTCGGTGTCGAACCCGTACAAAGTGGCTGCCGTACCCATGCACGCCACGACCGGTCGGCCCATGAATACGTCGAGTGCGGTCAAGCGGCCCAACAGATTCGGTTCCTCGGCCGCGTAGACGCCATGCCATACCCGCACCAGGCTGCCGTTTCTGACCCGAACATCGAGCTGTTGGCGGGTCATGACCGTCAACAGCTGCGCGGTCGTGGCGAACCCGCCGGATTTCTGCAACAGCGCCTGGGCATCTGTGGGCACTGACCGAGGATGCGAGCAGGGCCTCGGCTTGGCCAGTCAGGCTGGGGATAACTGCGGCGAGCGGACGCAAAATCGCACTGCGCGAAGCACGCGCAGTGCGATTCCGCGTCTGCTCGCGGGAGAAATCAGAGCGGGATGTTCTTGTGGCGACCGCGGCGTGCGGGTGCCTGCGCCAGCGCCTCGGTGAGCCTGCTGCGAGTGTGCGCGGGGTCGATCTTCTCGTCGACCACACCGATGTCGATGGCGCTATCCACGCCACCGGCGATCCGCTCGTGCTCGGCGGCCAGCTCGTCGTGCAGAGCCTCACGCTCGTGCTCGGCCGCAGCTGCCAGCTTCTTCTTGTGCAGGATGCCGACCGCGGCCTTGGCGCCCATCACCGCCACCTCGGCGTCCGGCCAGGCGAACACCTTGGTCGCGTTGAGCGAACGCGAGTTCATGGCGATGTAGGCCCCGCCGTAGGTCTTCCGGGTGACCAGCGTGACACGCGGAACGGTGCACTCGCCGAAGGCGTGCAGCAGTTTGGCGCCGCGGCGCACCACGCCGCCCCACTCCTGGTCGACGCCGGGCAGATAACCCGGAACATCCACAACTACCACCAGCGGGATGCCGAACGCGTCGCACAGGCGCACGAAACGTGCTGCCTTCTCGGCGCTTTCGGAGTTCAGGCAGCCGCCCAGTCGCAGCGGATTGTTGGCCAGTACCCCGACGGTGCGGCCGGACAGCCGTCCCAGGCCGACCACCATCGACGGCGCCCAGTTGGCCTGGAACTCGTCGAAAGGCGTGTCCGAATCAAGGATCGCGGTCACGATCGGATGCACGTCGTAGGCCCGCCGAGCCGACTCGGGCAGCAGCGCGTGGATGTCGGTGTCGCCGGCCTCTGCCTTGCTGCGGTCGAAATGCCCCTGCTGGCAGAACAAGCCGACCAGGCGGCGGCCCCGCTCGTAGGCGTCGAGCTCGTCGTCAGCGACGATGTGGCACACCCCGGACTTCTTGTGGTGGGTCTCCGGGCCGCCCAGCGAGGCCATGTCGACGTCCTCGCCGGTAACACTGCGCACCACGTCGGGCCCGGTGACGAACACCCGGCTTTCCGGTGCCATGACGACGACGTCGGTCAGCGCCGGCCCGTAGGCGGCGCCGCCGGCGGCGAAGCCCACGACCACCGAAACCTGCGGGACATAGCCCGACGCGCGGATCATCGCTTCGAATACCTGACCGACCGCGTGCAGTGCCCGCACGCCCTCGGCCAGACGGGCACCGCCCGAGTGCCAGATACCCACAATCGGGCTCTGCTCGTCGATCGCGGTGTCATAGGCGTTGACGATGTGCGCGCAGCCTTCGACACCCATCGCGCCACCCATTACGGTGCCGTCGGTGCAGAAAGCAATGGTGCGCACACCGTTCACGGTGCCCGATGCGGCCAGCACTCCGGACCGGTCACGCTCGTGCAAAAGCACCACGGTGCCGTCGTCGAAGAAGTTGCTCAGTCGCAACAGCGGGTCGCGGGGGTCGAGCGACTCGCCAACCGCCTCGGGGGCCATGATTGTCATCGCAGGTCTCCTGTAGTTAACGGGTGTTGCTTGGGTGTTAATAACGCCCAAACGTGATTGCCACGTTGTGTCCGCCGAATCCGAACGAGTTGTTGACCGCGTACCTGTAGTTGCCAGGCCGCGGCTTACCCGCTACCACGTCTAGGTCGATTTCTGGATCGAGGTTGACAAGGTTCAGTGTCGGCGGAACGACCTGGTCCCGCAACGCGAGGACGGTCAAGATCGATTCCACCGCGCCGACCGCACCAACCGAGTGGCCCAGAGCGGACTTGGGCGCGTACACCGCCGGCTTGTGGGAGCCGAGGGCGTTGTTGATGGCCCTGCCTTCGGCGACGTCACCGACCTGGGTGCCGGTCGCGTGGGCATTGACATGATCGATGTCGCTGGGCTGCAGGCCCGCGAGCTGGACGGCCCGGGTGATCGCGTGTCCGGCGCGTTCCCCGTTGGGGTCCGGCGCGACCATGTGGAAGCCATCCGAGGTGATGCTGGCGCCCATGATGCGGGCCAGGATGTTGGCGCCGCGAGCCTTCGCATGCTCCTCGGTCTCGATCACCATCAAGGCGCCGCCCTCGCCGAACACGAAGCCGTCGCGGTCCTTGTCGAATGGCCGACAGGCACCGGCGGGGTCTTCGTTGTTGGTGGACATCACGATCCGCATGTTGGCGAATCCGGCGATCGGCACCGCCTCGATCCGGGTTTCCACACCACCACAGATGGCGATGTCGGCCTCACCGAGCACGACTTGCTGCCAGGCCCGGGCGATGGCCTCGGAACCGGACGCACACGCCGACACCGGTGTCATCACACCCGCTTTGGCGTGGCGTTCGAGACCGACGGCCGCCGCGGCCCCGTTGGGCATGTATTTCTGCACGGCCAACGGGGAGATCGCGCGAAACCCACGCACCCGCATTTCGTCGTACCCGAAGACGAGCTCCTCAGCTGAGCCCAACCCGGTGCCGATCGATACTGCCAAACGGTTGGTGTCGACCTCGGGGGATCCGGCGTTCTCCCAAACTCGACGGCCGATGACGGTGGACATTCTTTGCAGGTAAGCCGTCCGACGCAGTTCGACCCGGGTGAGTTGGTGGTCGAACTCTTCGAGCAGGTGCCCGCCGATGCGAACCGGCAGGTTGAACTCCTCAACGAACGGGTCGTCGAGCGTGCGAATCCCGCTTTGGCTGTCCAACAACAGCTTCCACGTGGTTTCAGCGTCGGTTGCGAGTGCAGTAGTCATGGCAATGCCGGTGACGACCACATGCGGGAACGCTTTCCCGGTAACCAGCTCTGTCATGGGTGTTGCGAAGATTCCTTCCGTATCTGTCCGGCTCCTCTTCGGGCCGTTAGGGGCCTGCTTCGTTGCCGGACACCGTGCTTAGTAGCGCCCGAACGCGAGCGCCACGTTGTGGCCGCCGAAGCCGAACGAGTTGTTGATGGCGTACTGGAATTCGCCGTAACGCGGTTCGCCTGCCACAACATCCAGATCGATCTCGGGATCGGGTGTCTCGTAGTTCAAGGTGGGTGGGATGACTCCGTCACGCAGCGACAGCACGGTGAGCGCCGACTCGAGCGCGCCGACCGCGCCAATGGAGTGACCCAGTGCCGACTTCGGCGCGTAGATCGCCGCGTTCTCGCACCCCGCCACCCGGATGGCGTTGGCTTCGGCGGAATCACCGATCGGTGTCGCCGTTCCATGCGCGTTGACGTGATCGATGTCCTTGGGGGACAAACCGGCCAACTCCATGGACCGCTGCATCGCCCGTCCGGCACGCACACCGTCGGCGGCAGGAGCCACCATGTGGAACGCGTCGGAGGTGATACCTGCACCCATCAGCCGGGCCAGCGGCTTGGCGCCACGGGCCTTGGCGTGCTCCTCGGTCTCGATGAGCAGGAGCGCACCGGCCTCGCCGAACACGAAACCATCACGGTCCTTGTCGAACGGCCGCGAGGCGCGCTCGGGTTCGTCGTTGCGGGTGGACATGGCCCGCATCATGGAGAACGCCGCGATGGGCAGCGCCTCGATGGGGCCTTCGACGCCACCGCAGACGGCGACGTCGGCATCACCCATGACGATCTGACGCCATGCGTGGGCGATGGCCTCCGAACCCGACGAACACGCCGACACCGGAGTGATCACCCCGGCGCGGGCGCCCAGCTGCAGACCAACGACCGCCGCGGCACCGTTGGGCATGATCATCTGAACGGCCAGCGGGGACACCTTACGGGGCCCGCCCTCGTTCATCAGGTCGTAGCTCTCAACGATGCGCTCGGCGCCACCCAGACCGGTACCAACCACGACGGTAAACCGGTCCGGATCGACCTCGGGGCTGCCGGCGGACTCCCAGAGTTGCCCGCTCAGGAACTTGGCCATGCGCTGGACATACGACATCCGTCGCATGTCCAGCCGGCCCATGTGGTTGTCCACCGGATCCTTGAGGTGCCCACCGATCTTGACCGGCAGGTCCCACTTGGTGAGGTACTCGTCATCAAGGACGTGGATGCCGCTCTCGCCGGCCAACAGGCCCTTCCACGTGCTTTCGATGTCCGGCGAGATCGACGTCGTCGCTGTGACGGCGGTTACCACAACGCTGGGGTAACCGCCATTAGCAGTGGAAGGCTTGGTCACTTGCTCTCTGCTTCCAGCCTCGCCTTGACGTTGGCGGCAGCCTCGGGGTTCTCGGTCTCGAGCTTGGCGCGCAGGGCCTCGGCAGCCTCGGGGTTCTCTTCCTCGAGCTTCTGGATGTAGGAGACGACGTCACCGACGGTACGCAGACCAGCGAGGTCCTCGTCGGGGATCTTCACGCCGTACTTGTCCTCGGTCTGCACGGCGATCTCAACCATCGACAGCGAGTCGATGTCCAGGTCGTCGACGAACGACTTCTCCGGGGTAACTTCCGACGGCTCGATACCGGTGACCTCTTCGATGATCTCGGCGATACCGGCGATGATTTCTTCCTGACTGACGGCCACGACTTGTTTCCCTTCGTAATATGTTGTGTGTAAATCGAATTGACGTGCTTTGGTTCTGGACGTAACCGGTGGCTAGAGGTTTGCCAATTCGTCCAGATCTGCGGGTGACTTGACGGCGTGCGTCGGAACCCCCCGAAGTTCGCGTTTGGCGATGCCGGTGAGGGTGCCCGCGGGGGGGAACTCCACGATCGCCGTGACACTGTGCTCGCGGATGGTCGCGGTACACAGGTCCCATCGGACCGGCTGAGTGAGCTGCGAGACCAGAGTCTGCATCGCCGCGGCCGCAGATGTGACCGGCTTGCCGTCGCGGTTGGACAGCAGCGTCGCGGTGGGCTCAGCGGTGGCGATGGCCTCGGCCGCCGCGGCGTACCCCTCGAGCGCGGGAGCCATGAACTGGGTGTGGAACGCTCCGGCGACCCCCAGGGTGCGTACTCGGGCCCTCGCTGGTGGGTCCTCGGCGAGCTTCTCCAATGCGGTCAGGCGACCGGCGGCAACGATCTGGCCGGCGGCGTTGCGGTTGGCGGGGACCAAGTCGAGTTGTTCGAGGCGGCTCAGCACCTCGTCCTCGGTGCCGCCCAGCAGGGCAGACATGCCGGTCGGCTCGGTGGCGCACGCCTTGGCCATCTCCGCGCCGCGGGTGGCGGCAAGTGAGACAGCATCGTTGGCGGCCATCACACCGGCGATCGCGTAGGCCGCGATTTCGCCGACCGAGTGCCCGGCCACGATCACTTCTTGGTCGTTGAGCAAGCCCCGCCTGATCAGCTCCTGGTGGGCCAGCAGGGTGGCCGCAACGATCAAGGGCTGAGCAACCGCGGTGTCGGTGATCTCCTCCGTCGTCGCGGTGGTGCCCAAGCGGGCGAGGTCCAGGCCACTGGCCTGCGACCAGGAGGCGATCTGGTCCGCCGCGCCTGGCAGTTCCAGCCACGGCGACAGCATTCCCTGGGTCTGGGAGCCCTGTCCGGGCGCAAGCAACGCAATCACGTGTCTAAGAGAACACTGTGAAGACGGTTTTGCGCGGTGTAACAGATTATGAACCTCGTCTTAGGTTTTTGTGGGGACCCTACAAAACAGCTCGGTAAGCTACATGTTTGAGATCGCCCCGCGACTTGTGCTCTAGGTCACTATTGGCTCAGGTCGGGTCTTTATGGCCCTTCCGTACCCCTTCTGACCGGGAGTGGAACCGGCGTGATGGTGTTGTTGGCGGCGCCCGACGGCGGCGTTGGGTAGTTCAGTTGGCCCACCGTCGCGGCCACTCGAAGGACATAGGCATCGCGTGGCTGAGTCGGATCACGCCCGGTGAAATCGGTGATCCGCTTGAGTCGGTAGCGGATGGTGTTTGGATGAACGAACAACTTCCTGGCACAAGCCTCAATAGCACCGCCACAATCTAAGTAAGCGTCCAGTGTCTCGATCAGCGTTGGACCGGCATCGGCCAGCGGCCGCATCACGTCGGTGTGCAGCGCCACGATGGCCGACGCGTCACCCATCAGGGCTCGTTCGGGCAGCAATTCCCGGGCCAGCACGGGGCGCGGGGCTCCGCGCCAGCCCGCCACCGCATTCATGCCTGAAATCGCCTCGCTGGCGCTGTGATAGGCCGCCGTCAGCATGGGGGCGGTGGGGCCGATCACCACGGGCCCGTCGGAAAAGGCCTCCAATAGGTCTTTAAAGACTTTGTCGGTGGGGGACAGGTGGCCGGACACGATCGCCACCAGCCAGGTGCCGTGCACGTCGGTCAGCGCCGCTCGGCCGTGCTGGGCGGCGGCGTCCCGGACGTCCTGGATGGCCCGCTCGCTGCCGTCGGAGCCGTCGCGCGCCGATGCCGGCGTGCCCACGACCACCGTCGCCGGAGCGGTCGTGTCCCAGTTCAGTGCCGCCGCCCGCGACAGTAGTTCCGGACCCGTGTCGCCGCGTACCACCGCGTCGACCACGCTGGCCTCCATCCGGCTGTCCCAGGTGCCGCGCGCTTCGGCGGCGTCGGCATAGGCCGAGGCGGCGGTGAAGGCCAGATCCCGGCTGTATTTCAGGATGCCCACCGTCAGGGCGGTCAGCTGTTCTTCGGATCGGGCCAGCAGCGGCACCACTTCCTCGAAGAACTCCATGGTGACGCGCACCATGTCCACGGTGTGGCGCAGCGCGATGCGTCGGGTCAGGTCCTGGGGTACCAGTTCGAACGCCTGCGCGGTGTAGCTGACGTCGCTGCGCGGATTCTGCATCCACTCGGCGAAGTTCACCACTGCCGTCTGCACCACCAGTGCCACGCTGGCGCGCTGGGAGGCTTCCAGGTCAGCGAAGAACGGCAGCCGCTCCTGCATGGCCGAGACCGCCTCGGTGGCCAGCCGGCCGGAGTACTGCTTCAACCGCCGCAGCAGGGAATCGGGCACGGTTTCCAGGAGTTCCAGCGGCGATCTTGCAGACCCAAGTCGCGCGATCGCGGAAAACTGGTTGTCGTTCACGCCTAAAAGCTACGCCTGATTTCTAGAAGAACCTGCTAAAAGTTTTGCGAGCCGGGCGTCGATCGTCACGCCAGCGTGGCGGTCGTCGCCGTGCGTCACACTGGCGTGACGCACGGCGGCGAACGGCCGGGGGTTATGCGACGCCGGAATCCGAGGTCTGCTTCGGCGCGGCCTGCACATCATCGATCCGGTACTGACGGGCGGCGGTGACGGCCACCGACTCATCGATCTCACCGTCGCGGGCCAGCGCCTCGAGCACCGCGACCACCTGTGACTCGGCATCGGTGTTGAAGTAGCGGCGGGCGGCGGGCCGGGTGTCGGAGAAACCGAACCCGTCGGTGCCCAGGGTGACGTAGGTCCCGGGCACCCAGGGCCGGATCTGCTCGGGAACCGCGCGCATCCAGTCCGATACCGCGACCACCGGGCCGCTGGTGCCTTCCAGCGCCGTCGTCACGTAGGCGACACCGGCGGGTTCACCGGGGTGACGCAGCCGGTGACGTTCGATGGACACCCCGTCGCGGTTCAGCTCGCTCCAACTGGTCACCGACCACACGTCGGTCGCGACGTCCCACTCGTCGGCCAGCATCTGCGCCGCCTTCAGCGCGTCGGGCATCGACACCCCGGAAGCCAGCAGCTGAGCCTTGTGCGCGCACTGTTGGGTCGCCGCACGGTAGCGGTACATGCCGCGCAGCACGCCCTCGGGATCGAAGTTCTCCGGCTCCGCTGGCTGCACATACGGCTCGTTGTAGACGGTGATGTAGAAGTAGATGTTCTCCGGGTTCTCCCCGAACATCCGAGACAGGCCATTTTCAATGATGTAGGCGAGCTCGTAGGCAAACGCCGGGTCGTAGGAGACCACCGCCGGATTGGTCGCGGCCAGCAGCAGCGAGTGGCCATCGGCATGTTGCAGACCCTCACCGGTCAGCGTGGTGCGCCCAGCGGTCGCACCCAGCACGAACCCGCGCGCCATCTGGTCGGCCGCGGCCCAAAAGCTGTCGCCGGTGCGCTGGAACCCGAACATCGAATAGAAGATGTAGATCGGGATCATCGGCTCGTTGTGGGTCGCATACGAGGTGCCGGCCGCGGTGAAGGAGCCCACCGACCCGGCTTCGTTGATGCCCTCGTGCAGGATCTGGCCGATGTGGCTTTCCTTGTACGCCAGCATCAGTTCCGCGTCGACGGCGGTGTACAGCTGCCCATTGCGGTTGTAGATCTTGAGCGACGGGAACCAGGAGTCCATCCCGAAGGTGCGGGCCTCGTCGGGAATGATCGGGACAATCCGATTCCCGATGTTCTTGTCGCGCAACAGTTCTTTGAAGGTGCGGACCAGGGCCATGGTGGTGGCGACCTCTTGTTGTCCGGACCCCTTCTTGAGCACCTTGTAGGCGTCGGGGCCGGGCAGGGTCAGGGCCTTGGTCTTGGTCGGGCGCTCGGGCAGGAACCCGCCCAGGGTGCGGCGCCGGTCCAGCATGTAGCGGATCTCCGGGGCGTCCGAGCCCGGGTGGTAGTAGGGCGGTAGGTAGGGGTCCTCGTCGAGCTGGGCGTCGCTGATCGGGATGCGCATCGAATCCCGGAACCGCTTGAGGTCGGCGAGGGCAAGCTTTTTCATCTGGTGCGTGGCATTGCGGCCCTGGAAGTGTGCGCCAAGCGAATAGCCCTTGATGGTCTTGGCCAGGATCACCGTCGGCTGACCCTTGTGGTCGACGGCGGCGCGGTAGGCGGCATAGACCTTGCGGTAGTCGTGGCCGCCACGCTTGAGGTTCCAGATCTCCTGGTCGCTCATGTTGGCCACCAGGGCCTTGGTCCGGGGGTCGCGGCCAAAGAAGTGATCGCGCACGTAGGCGCCGTCGTTGGCCTTGTAGGTCTGGTAGTCGCCGTCGGGGGTGCTGTTCATCAGGTTCACCAGCGCGCCGTCGCGGTCGGCGTGCAGCAGCGCATCCCATTCGCGGCCCCAGACCACCTTGATGACGTTCCAGCCCGCGCCGCGGAAGAAGGACTCCAGCTCCTGGATGATCTTGCCGTTGCCGCGGACCGGGCCGTCCAGGCGTTGCAGATTGCAGTTGATCACGAAGGTCAGGTTGTCCAGGCCTTCCAGGGCGCCCATGTGGGCCAGCCCGCGGCTCTCCGGCTCGTCCATCTCGCCGTCGCCCAAGAAACACCACACGTGCTGATCGGAGGTGTCCTTGATGCCGCGGTCGTGCAGGTAGTGGTTGAACCGCGCCTGGTAGATGGCGTTGAGCGGGCCCAGGCCCATCGATACGGTCGGGAATTCCCAGAAGTCGGGCATCAGCCGTGGGTGCGGGTAGGACGGTAGCCCGCCGCCGGGGTGGCTGTGTTCCTGCCGGAAGCCGTCCAGCTTTTCGGCGGTCAGTCGTCCTTCCAGGAACGCGCGGGCGTAAATGCCGGGGGAGGCATGGCCCTGGATGAACACCTGGTCTCCGCCGCCGGGATGCGATTTGCCGCGGAAGAAGTGGTTGAAGCCGACCTCGTAGAGGGCCGCGGACGAAGCGTAGGTCGAAATGTGGCCACCGACGCCGACGCCCGGGCGTTGTGCGCGGTGCACCATGATTGCCGCGTTCCACCTGATCCAGGTCCGGTAGCGGCGCTCGACATCCTCATCGCCGGGGAACCACGGCTCCAACTCGGTGGGGATGGTGTTGACGTAATCCGTTGAGGTCAATGACGGGATGGCGACGCGCTGTTCGCCTGCCCGCTCGAGCAGTCGCAGCATCAAATAGCGCGCCCGCGCCGGTCCGGAGTGCTCCAAGAGTGCGTCGAATGACTCCAGCCATTCCGAAGTTTCCTCGGGGTCAATATCGGGCAGGTAGGACGCCACGCCTTCGCGAATGACCCGAACGCGGTCGGGTTCGCTTGCGCTGCTTGAGGTTTTGGCAAGATCGTGGCGGACGAACTCGGTGGTCAAACTTCCGCTCCTGTAGTTGGCGGGCTATCGGGTGGGGTGATCGTCCTCCTATCGTGCCGCACCGACGTTTCGAGTAGATAGCCGCCGTCCAGTCGATGCCGCGAGATGCCTCCGATGCCCTCTGTGACAACGAATTGGGTGCGTTGAAGCCAGTCGGAGCCCCGACCCGGTAACGTCACTAGCCGTGCTCATCGGATGGCGTGCCGTTCCTCGCAGGCACGGGGGGGCTTTCTCTGGTTCGCGCGCCCGGCGAGGTGCCCAGGCACTCGGTTGTATCGCGGTGCTGCTGATCGGCATCGTGGGATGCACCAGCGTCACCGACGGTACGGCCACCCCGGACACCAAGGTGGCTCCGGCCTACCGCTCATCGGTATCGCTGTCGATTTCGGCCTCCGCGGCGACCTCGAGCGTGCGCGAGTCCCAGCGGCAACAGTCGCTGACCACCAAGGCGATTCGCACCTCGTGCGAAACCCTCGCCACCACCAGCAAGGAAGCCATCGACAAGGTGAACGAGTTCGTCGGTGCGTTCAATGCCGGACGCAGCACCGGTCCGGCCGAAGGCCCGGCCATCGAAGCGCTCAACAACAGCGCTTCCTCGGTTTCCAGCGCACTCAACGAGGCGCTGTCACCGGAGATGCGCGACGCGTTCAATGCCTACACGGACGCGGCGCGTTCGGTGGCCAACGCGATCGGCACGCATGCGCCGACGGGGGAGTTCAACAGAAGAGTCGATCAGCTCAACGACACCAAGACCAAGGCTTTGAAGCTCTGCATGGCTTCCTACTGAGGTAGCCGTATTGGTTCGATCAGGTTTGTGCGACGATAGTGCGAATCGCACTTTGTGTGAAGGAAAAGGGAGGTTCCACGGTGGTCGCGGCGGATCACGCCCCGAGCTACGCTCGCAAACTGGACATCCAACGAGACCAAGTCGTCCAGGAGTGGGGCTGGGACGAAGATACCGACGATGAGATCCGCGCTGCCGTCGAGGAAGCCTGCGGCAGCGAAATGCTCGATGAAGACACCGATGAGGTGGTCGACGTCGTGCTGCTGTGGTGGCGAGACAGCGACGGGGATCTGGTCGACACTCTGATGGACGCAATCAGCCCGCTTGCCGAGGATGGCGTGATCTGGGTGCTGACACCCAAGACCGGCCAGCCCGGCCACGTGCTGCCGGCCGACATCGCGGAGGCGGCCCCCACCGCGGGGCTGATGCCGACGTCGTCGGTCAACCTGGGTAACTGGGCTGCCAGTCGGCTGGTTCAGCCCAAGTCGCGGGCCGGGAAGCGCTGATGCTCGAAGTCGGAGCCACCGCTCCGGACTTCACGCTGCGTGACCAGAATCAGCAGCCGGTCACGCTCAGCGACTACCGCGGCGCCAAGAACGTGCTGCTGGTGTTCTTCCCGCTGGCCTTCACCGGGATCTGTCAGGGCGAGTTGGACCAGATTCGTGACCATCTGCCGCAGTTCGAGAACGACGACACCGCGGCGGTCGCGATTTCGGTGGGGCCACCACCCACCCACAAGATCTGGGCCACCCAAAGCGGGTTCACCTTCCCGGTGCTGTCGGATTTCTGGCCGCACGGCGCGGTCAGCCAGGCCTACGGTGTGTTCAACGACACAGCCGGCATCTCCAACCGCGGGACTTTCGTGGTCGACCGGGCGGGGATCATTCGGTTCGCCGAGATGAAGCAGCCCGGTGAGGCCCGCGATCAGCGGCTGTGGACGGATGCGTTGGCGGCATTACAGGCCTGAGCGGGCCAAGGTTTTTGGGTGTTGACGTCTCGGGCGTGTAGCCTGCGGCGGGCATAGGGCGCGTAGCTCAGTGGTAGAGCTCTGGTTTTACACACCAGCGGTCGGCGGTTCGATACCGTCCGCGCCCACCAAGTTCGTTCAGCGGGGGATCGCACCGGGTTTGGCCGTTGGCCGGCCCGTCGTACCCGTGGGTGCACCATCGGCCACCGGATTCCTCGGCGCGCCAACCTCGGCGGCCAGGGCACTCAGTTCGGCCGCCAGTTCGTCGGCGAGGTGCCAGACGTCGGGCAGCAATTCGCGATCGGCGGTGAGCCCGAAGTCAAGCCGGTCCTGGTAGCTGAGCAGGGTGATGCTCAGGCCCATCCCGTCGAGCAGGACGTTCACCGGATGTTGGGACACCACCCGGGCTCCCGCGCAGTACAGCGGGTCCGGCGATCCCGGGATGTTCGAGATCGTCACGTTGAATGGCGGCCTTATCCAACCCGAGCCGGTGGTCATCGAGATCACCCGGGCGGCCCGGGTCAGCAGCGCCGGGGGAACGGTGTGGTTCGCCTCGGTGAGCAGCTTGGCGGGGATGGCGCGGTGCCGTTCCTTGGCCGCCCGCATGACCTGGTGGGCGGAGATCAGCCGGGCGCGGGCATCGGCCTGGTCGGTGGGAATCGGCACGATCATCGATGAGATCTGGTTGCCGTACTGTCGCTCGCCGGTGCGCACCGACACCGGCACCATGGCAACCAGGGGAGTCGCCACGTCGTCGCCCCGAGCGATCATGCGTCGCCGTAAGGCCCCGGCGCACACGGCGACCACGACATCGTTGACGGTTGCGCCGGGCACGGCGAACTTGGCGGCCTTGATCTGGTCTAGCGGCAACGACCCGAATGCGAATCGCCGTTGTGCCGAAATCCTGCCGCCGAAGGAGACTTTCGGGGCAGCGGCCCGAGGGTGCTGCAGATTGCGACCGTCTTTGTTGCGGGTGGCGAGCCGTTCGGCGCGGTCGGCGACTTTGGCGATCACGGCGGCACCGGGCAGGTGGCGCATGGTGGGGAGTTGATCGATATGGCGCAGCATGGGCGGCAGGCCCCGCACCATTCGCGCGGGCTGAACGGGCAGCGAGGCGAGCGCGCGTGCCAGCAGCCCGGCGTCACTGGGTGCGTTGCCGATCGCGGTGCCGGTCGGGGGTTTTTCGAGCTCCGGCCCGGCGTCCGGGAAGGCAACGGTGTCCAGCAGCGCGCCCAGCAACTCCATGCCCGAGACCCCGTCGATCACGCTGTGGTGCAACTTGGTCACCAGCGCGACGCGGTCGCCGGCCAGGCCGTGGATCACGTGGAGTTCCCACAGCGGTCGAGCCCGATCCAGCGGCCTCGACGCGATATCGGCGACGGCCCGGCCGAGTTGTTCGTCATCCCCGGGTACGGGGAGCGCGCTTTCCCAGAGATGCGAATCCAGATCGAATGTGTCGTCCTGCACCAGCACGGGATAGTCGATGCCGAACGGGACCTCACGCACCCGCCAGCGCAACGGCGGCATCAGGTCGATGCGCTGGGCCAACAGGCCGCGGATCCGCTGCCCGTCCAGTCGCAGGCCATCCGTGGTGGTGGCCTCGACGATGGTGAGCTGACAGACGTGAGAATGGTTGCGGCCGTCCTCCATCGCGAAGAATTGGGCATCAACGCTGCTGAGCCGTCTCATTTGCGGCCTCCTCGGGGCTTGCGCACGCTCTGCTTGAGCACAGCGAGTTCCGCGCCGAACGCATCGGCGAGGCGGTCCAGGTCCTTGACCAGATAGCGGTCACCCACCAAGCCGATTTCCAAACGATCGGTGTAGCTGAAGACCGTGACGTTCAGGCCCAGGCTGTCGCTGATCGTGGACACCGGGTAGTGCTCGCAAACCCGTCGGCCCGCGCAGTAGAGCGGCGACCGGGGGCCCGGCACATTGGAGATGACGAGGTTGGCGACCGGGGAGAGCGCGTCGCTGGCCGCGACGGCCGTCATCGCGCGCATCGCCGGCCCGAACAGCACCGGCGGGACCAGATCATTGGCATCGCGCATCAACGAGGCCGGCACCGCCTCATTGCGGCGTTTGGCCGCACGCAGCTCCTTGCGGCACCGCTGCAGGCGAATCGCCGGATCGGTCACGTCGGTCGGCAATGCCGCCAGCATGGTGCCCACCTTGTTGCCATACGTTCCGAACTCGGCTTCGGCGCGAACCGACACCGGGATCGCCGCCACCAGCGGCTGTTCGGGAAGTTCACCGCGATCGGCGAGCCAGCGGCGCAGGGCACCGGCGCACAGGGTGACGACGACATCGTTGACCGTCGCCTCGAAGTGGGTCTTGATCTCCTTGACGTCCTCGAGCGGCAAGCTGGTCAGCGCCACCCGCCGATGCGGGGAGATCTTGCCGTTGAAACCCAGTCTGGGCGCGGTCACCGTCGCGGGGCTGGGTGCCGATGGCCCCCTGCGGATGGGTGCTTGGGCTCGTCGCATCGCGCTCCCCACCGCCGCCACACCGGGTATCGAGCGCAGGGTTGCGATCTGATCCAAATTGGTCAGCGTGCGCCGAGCCGCGCCCGCGGACTGCCATTGGCGTCGTGGCATGCCCACGATGGTGCGCGCCAACATCCCGAGTTGGCCGGGCTCTTTCTCAGGTCGGTACCGCGGGGCCGGTGGCAGCACCCGCCCCTGCGGCGTGGTGTCGAACATGACGTTGAGCACCTCCCCGCCCGACATCCCGTCCACCGCGGCATGGTGCAGCTTGGTCAGCAGTGCGACCTTGTCGTCTTGCAGACCCTGGATCAGATACACCTCCCACAGCGGGCGGGAGCGGTCCATCGGATGGGCCGACAGCCGAGCGACCAACGTCTCGAGTGCGGCCCGGTCGCCCGGGGCCACCACCGCCGTCTCGCGGACGTGGAAGTCGAGGTCCACCTCGCCCTCCACCCACCACGGGTGGCCCAGATCGAGCGGAACGGTGGCCAGCCGCCAGCGCAGCGGGGGCAGTAGGTGCAGGCGGTCGGCCAACAGTTCGGCGATGTCCGCCCGGGTGAGTTCCTTACCGGACTCATCGGTGCGGTCCATCACCGCCAGGCTGGACACATTGGTGACGGTTCGACCATCTTCGGCGGCAAGAAACATGCTGTCGAGACTGGTGAGGGCGCGCATTTTGTCGGAGCTTTCTCGGGAGAGGGGACGGGGTGTTCAGCGCGTCGGGTCGAGCAGGATCTTCGCGTCGTGCGGGTTGTTCCGGAGCCGCTCGAAGGCGTCGGCGACGCCTTCCAACGCGACGGTCCCGGTCAGCAGCGGGGCCACGTCGAAATCGCCGGCGGCCAGGTGTGCGAAGGTCTGCGCGAACTCGTCGAGCGTGTAGTACAGGGAGAAGCGGATGTCGAGTTCCTTGGCGATGCATTGGGCGGGCTCGAAGTGATCCGAGCTCATGTTGATGCCCGCCACGCCGATCCGGGTGCCGGGCGGGACACCGGCGATGAGCTGCTGGATCAGGCCGGGGACGCCGACGCATTCGAACGCGACGGTGGGACGAAGCGGCAACTGTCCGAATACGGTGTGCGCGGGCGCCATTCGTGCCGGGTCGTCGGTGACTGCGGCCGCCATGAACGCCTCGAACGGGGAGTTCTCGTTCGGGTCGAGGACCACGTCGGCACCGAGTTGTGCTGCCAGGGACCGCCTTTCGGGAGAGAAGTCCGACGCGACGATGGGGCCGACGCCTTTCATCTTGAGCACCGCGATGACGGCGAGCCCGATCGGTCCGCACCCGACCACCAGGGCGACGTCGTCGGTGCTGGTGTCGACGCGGGCCACCGTGCGGTAGGCCACCGCCAGTGGTTCGGTCAGTGCGGCGACCTCGGTCGGCACGTGATCGGGCACCTCGATCAGCAGCGGTTCGGACAGCAGCATGCGCTCGCTGTAGCCTCCGGGTGCCTCAGGGCCGGCGAAGCCCAGGGTCACCTTCTGCTCGCGGAGCAGAAACGGTGCCGAGACCACGCGGCGGCCGACCGGGATGCGTTGGTCGGTGTCGGGTCCGTAGGCCGCAATGCGGCCTACGAACTCGTGTCCGAATACCACCGGACGGCTGAGATCCATCATGTCGAATCCACCCGCGGCCTGGGTGGCCGCGTTGAATTCCGGGCCGTGGGCCGCGCAGTGCAGGTCCGATCCGCAGATGCCACAGGCCAGCACATCGACCAGCACCTCGCCGGGGCCGGGCACCGGCTCGGGCACCTCGGCGACCTGCAGCTGGGAGTCCTGCATCAAAACCGCACGCATCACGCACCACCCGCGGTGATGCCGGCGGCGCCGCCACCGATGTAGGTGATCGGACCGAGCCCCTGCGCCTCGGCGAGTTGACCGGTCAAGTGCGCGATCAGGGCCGCGTCCAGGATGGAGTGGAACTGGCCGTCGTCGGTGAAGTTGACGTTGGCGCCGCTGACCCGGAACAGGACCACGGTGTCTTCGGTGTTGGTTGCCGGGCAGGCGAGCGTGTGCACCGAGGAGCCGGGCTCGAACAGGTAGGAGCCGGCGGTCTGCGGCTGGTCGGCGTATTCCATGTAGTGCCAGGAGCCGCTGATGGTCCAGGCGTCGACGGTGCCGGTGTGGTAGTGCAGCTGGATCCGCGCACCGGGCGCGAACGTCGCCAGCACCACCCACTCGCCGTTCTCGATGTCCAGGCGCAGCGGCTTGAAGTGCACGCCGTCACCGAGGGCATCGCGAACCAGCGGAATGTCGTTGGCGTTGACGGTGAGCAGCTCACCCTGGGGCAGAGCTACCAGCGGCAGCGGTGCGCCGGTGGCGGTGGCAGCCGGAGCGGGAGCGGTCATGAGGGTCATGGTGGAGCCTTTCGGGAGTGTTGGGCTTGATGACTCCAACTGTGCCCGCCAGGAGACCCCAAATCTTGACGCCAGGGGACACGTGCTTGACAGCAAGGGACATATCGGTGATCCGGGGCGCATCCGCCCGGCAGCCTGATCAGCGTGGGTTCGCGCGCCGATCGAGTTTGGGGTTGCTAGCCCAGCCCGTCGTTTCCGTCTGCGCCGAGCAGGATTCCGCCGGTGCCGCCGGCGCCGGGGCTGCCGGTGGGTGCGCCGGTGTCATCGGTGCCGCCGTTGCCGCCGTTGCCGCCGTTGCCGATCAGCACGGCGTCGCCGCCGGCCCCGCCGTCACCGCCGGTGCCTGTGCCGGTGCCGGCGACGTTGCCTTGGCCGCCTTGGCCGCCGGCGCCGCCGCCACCCGACAGCTGTCCAGCGGCGCCGCCCGCCCCGCCGGCGCCGCCGTCATCGCGCTGGGAAATTCCGCCGGTGCCCCCGGCGCCGCCATCGCCTAGCCAGCCGGCGTCACCGCCACGCCCGCCGGCACCGCCGGGGCCGCTTATGCCGAACCCGCCGGCGCCACCGGCTCCGGCGCCCGAGAGCAGCAGCCCGGCGCTTCCACCGTGACCTCCGTCCCCGGCGCCGGCGCCAAATCCGCCCGTGCCGCCGATGCCGCCGCTGCCGAACAGCAATCCGGCATTCCCACCGGCCCCACCCGCTCCGCCGTGAGCTGAACCATAAGCGCCAGGCCCGCCGGTGCCGCCGGCCCCACCCGGCCCGCCGAGCAGCCCGGCATCGCCACCGGTCCCACCGGCACCACCAGCCCCAGAATTACCTATTGTCATTCCGCCGGCGCCGCCGTGGCCCCCGCCGGCGCCGACCAGCCCGGACAACAGCCCACCGCTCCCGCCTGTGCCGCCGGCTCCGCCGAACGCAGAATTAAAGTAAGTGCCGACACCGCCGGCGCCACCGTTCCCTCCGGCCCCGAACAGCCCGCCGGCACCACCTGTCCCACCGGCCCCGCCCGTGGCCCCAATTGCGGTGCTGTGGCCGCCGATACCGCCGGCACCGCCGTCACCGGAGAACCAGCCACCGGCTCCACCGGCTCCGCCATCACCTCCGGTGTCGCCGCGGCTACCGGCACCTCCGATGCCGCCGGTGCCCCAGAGCCCGGCGGCCCCACCAGCCCCGCCGTCC
Organism: Mycobacterium marinum; assembly: GCF_003391395.1. Lineage (NCBI taxonomy): Bacteria > Bacillati > Actinomycetota > Actinomycetes > Mycobacteriales > Mycobacteriaceae > Mycobacterium > Mycobacterium marinum. Next base: position 3,894,418 of record NZ_CP024190.1, on the reverse strand, counting down.
CCGCCGGCTGGGCCGGAGCCGCCGGCTCCGCCGTCACCGAGCAGCCATCCGCCGGGGGTGCCGTCGGCGCCGCTGCCGGTGGCGCCGGGGGTGCCGTTGCCGATCAGGGGGCGTCCGGTCAGTGCCTGGGCGGGTGTGTTGATCGCGGCCAGCGCCTGCTGCTGGGCGACGTGGATGGGTGAGGCGCTGGTGGGGGCGTTGTAGCCATCCAAGCCCAGTAGCAGTCCGCTCATGCCGCCCGCGCCGGTGGCGCCGACGGTGGGGCCGGTACCACCCATGGCGCCGTTGCCGCCGTTGCCGATCAGCACCGCGTTACCACCGGTCCCGCCGGCACCGCCGCCGGTGGCGCCTTGTGCGCCGGTGCCGCCGGCGCCGCCGTTGCCGATCAGCAGCCCGGCGGTGCCGCCGTCGCCACCGTCACCTCCGCGACCGACCAGGCTGCTTCCGCCGGTGCCGCCGGTGCCGCCGTTACCCAGCCAGCCGGCGGTACCGCCGGTCCCGCCGTCAGCTCCGGGACCGAACCTGCTGAATCCGCCGGTGCCGCCGGTGCCGCCGTTGGAGAACAGCAGCCCCGCATCGCCGCCAGCCCCACCTGTACCCCCATTGGAGCCGGACCCGCCGGTGCCGCCGGCACCCCCGCTGCCGAACAACCACCCGCCAGCACCACCGGGCCCACCCGCGCCCCCGGTGCCAAGGACGTTGGTTCCGCCGTCGCCGCCGGCCCCGCCTGGCCCGCCCAGCAACCCGGCATGACCACCGGCCCCACCTGCGCCTCCGGCGCCGCCGCCAGACCCGCCGGTGCCGCCATGGCCGCCACCGGCACCGACCAGCCCGGACAACAATCCACCCGCTCCACCAGCCCCACCGGCACCCCCGGTGGACCCTCCATGTGCCGTCCCGCCGGCGCCGCCGACCCCTCCGCCCCCCAGAAGTCCGCCGGTCCCGCCGGCCCCCCCGACCCCACCCGTTCCGGAGGCAAAAAAACCGCTGGCTCCGCCGGCGCCGCCGGCGCCACCGGTGCCCAGCAGCCAGCCGCCGGCCCCGCCCGCACCCCCGGCCCCAGCGACTCCGCTGCTGGTGCTGCCGCCGGCCCCGCCGGCGCCGCCGGAGCCCCACAACCCGGCCGCCCCACCGGCCCCGCCGGCCTTACCGGGCGCACCCGAGCCGCCCGCACCACCGTCGCCGAGCAGCCAGCCGCCCGGGGCGCCGGCGGCCCCGGTGCCCGGGGCGCCGTTGGCGCCGTTGCCGATCAACGGGCGCCCGGTCAGTGCCAGCACGGGTGCGTTGATCGCCCCTAGCAGATCCTGGGGCACCACTTGGGCCGGGTTGGCCAACGCCGCTGCGGCGGCGGACTCGGCGCCTGCATACGAGGTCGCCCCGGCGGCCAGGGCCTGGGCGAACTGGCGTTGAAAAACCTGGGCTTGGGCACTGGCGGCCTGGTAGGCCTGGGCATGCCCGGAGAACACCGCCGCGATCGCCGCCGACACCTCATCCTCTGCGGCGGCCAGGATGTTCACGGTTGGGGATGCCGCGCCCGCGGTGGCCTGACCCAGTGCCGAGCCGATTCCGGCCAGCTCGGTTGCCGCTGCCTCCACCAGTTCGGGTACTGCGATCACCAACGACATTCGAAACCTCCTGAAGATCATCACAATCCGGTGTGCGCTTCGACGACCACCATGAGCCGGGCACCGTCACCGTAACGTCAGGGAATGTAACGCGTCGCGGCTATGGCCAAAGTTCTTTGCTTACTTGCTGATTGCGTGTGGTGACGCGCCTGGTGGATGACCATTCGTGCACTGTCGGGGGTGATCATGTGCATCGGATATGCAGATGCTATGTGGTTAAACCTGTTTGGCACGCCGCTAGGGTCGTGCGGACAGGCCCGGCGTGAATTGTCCTGATCTGCATTGAGATTGCTCGAACTCGCAACGTGAGCACCGGGCGGTGATAGCGGCCGGGCCGCCCACGGTGAATCCCGGCGCGGCTCGAGTGGCTCGGCCGCGCCGGGATCGACGGTTCGGGTCTGGCGGGAGAACTGCTGGGTGTCAGGCCTCCTTGGTGGTGTGGCCGGCGGCGCCGCCGCCGATGTAGTTGATCGGTCCGAGGTTTTGCTCTTCGGCCTTCAGTTGAGTCACGTGGGCGATCAGGGCGGCGTCGAGGATGGAGTCGAACTGGCCGTCGTCGGTGAAGTTGATGTTGGCGCCTTGCACGCGGACCAGGAAGACGGTGTCTTCGGTGTTGGTGGTGGGGGTGACGAAGGTGTGCACCGACGAGCCCGGCTCGTAGAGGTAGGAGCCGGCGGTTTGCAGCTGGTCGGGGTATTCGAGGTAGTGCCAGCAGCCGGAGAGCGTGTAGACCTCGGCGGTGCCGGTGTGGTAGTGCAGCGGCACGGTGGCGCCGGGTTCGAAGGTGGCCAGTACCAGCCATTCGCCGTTCTCGATGTCCAGGCGCAGGGGTTTGAAGTGCACGCCGGGGCCGAGGGCGTCGTGCACCAGGGGTACGTCGTGTTCGTTGACGGTCAGCAGTTCGCCCTGCGGCAGGGCCACCAGGGGCAACGGGGCGCCAGTTGCGGTGGTCGCCGGTGCGGGTGCGGTCGCCAGGGTCATGGTGGGGTCCTTTCGGGATATGGCGGGGCTGTCGACTCCAACCGTGCCTGCGGCGCTCCCTGATGTCTTGACGGTAAGGGACAAACGCTTGACCGTAAGGGACGTTCGGCGATCGGAAGCCCGCGGCGGAACCCGCACGCCTGGCCTAGGGGTGGGGTGTTTGCGGCCGCCGGGCATCGCCGTGGTGCCGGTGGTGATCCGCGGGTTTTCGATGGCCGTGCTCGGCGCCTCATCGCTGGGTGGCAGGTGCCTCGATCGCATGTGCGTCCCCTCGGGTCAAGTAGGTGTCCCTTGCTGTCAATACATCGACGGCCCGGACGGGCAGGCTAAGGGCTGACAACAACGTCCCCAGCGAATGGAAACCCGTCGTGAGCACCGACCAATCTGCGCGTCCCGCACCGTTTTTCGCCCAGCGCAAGATCTTCATCACCGGAGCCAACGGCTTCATCGGCGCAAACCTGGCGGCCCGGCTACGCCAGCTCGGCGCGAGGGTGACCGGCGTCGACCTGGTCGCAGATCCCGCCAACGGAATCATCGCCGGCAGCACTGCCGACCCGGCCGCTTGGGCATCGGCACTGGACGGCGTCGACGCGGTCGTGCACCTGGCGGCGTTGGTGAGCACCGTGGTTGCGGTCGAAACCGCTTGGGACGTCAACGTGCTCGGGACCAAGAAGGTCATCGACGCCGCGGTCGACGCGGGGGTGCGCCGGTTCGTGCACCTGAGCTCGATCGCCGCGTACGGGTGGGATTTCCCCGACCACGTGACCGAGGATTACCCGACCAGGGTGACCGGCGGCCTGAGCACTTACGTCGACACCAAGACCAACTCCGAGTTGGTCGCGCTCGCCAACGCCAACCGCGGCATGGAGATGGTGGTCGTGCGTCCCGCCGACGTCTACGGCCCCGGCTCGGTGTGGATCCGCGAGCCGATCGCGATGGCCAAGGCCAACCAGCTGATTTTGCCGGAACGGGGCTCCGGCGTGTTCGACGTGATCTACATCGACAACTTCGTCGACGCCATGGTGCTGGTCCTGGCCACCGAGGGCATCGCCGGGGAGGTTTTCAACCTCGGCGAGGAGCTGGCGGTTAGCTGCCGGGAGTACTTCGGCGAGGTCGCGTCCTGGACCGGCGCAAAGGTCCGCTCGGTGCCGATCCGGATCGGTGCACCGGCTCTGGGAGCCATCGGCCGCATCCAGCGTCGACTCGGTATGAGCAGCGAACTCGGCCCGGCCCTGCTGCACATGCTCAACCGCCGCTATGTCGTCTCCAACGACAAGGCCCGTGACCGCTTGGGATTCAAGCCGGTCGTCTCCTATCACGAGGGGATGGCCCGATCCAAAGAATGGGCCCGCCATGAGGGCCTCATTTGAGATCCGAGCCTAGGCACCAACGGACTCCACGAAAGACACGAAAGAAAGGAACGCGCAGAATGAGCCCCATCGACGCCGCCCGCGTCTACCGGATGATGGTGCGGATGCGTCTGGCCGAAGAGGCCCTGGTCGAGGCGTGGCAGGAGGGGCTGGTTCCCGGCGAATACCACTCCGCCATCGGCGAAGAGGGCATCGTCGCCGGCATCCTCACCCAGCTATTCGAATTCGACACCCTAGCGTTGGACCACCGCAACACCGCGCCATTGGTGGGTCGCGGCATCGACCTGCAGGCCCTGATGCTCGAAGTGCTGGGCTCCGACCAGGGCATCGCCAGCGGCATGGCGGGGCACATGCACATCTTCGACCCCGATCTGCGCGCCGGAGCTGACGGCATCGTCGGTGCCGCCGGCCCGCTGGCCGTCGGACATGCGATCGCGCACACCCAGCTGCACCCGGGCAGCGTCGCGATCGCCTTCCACGGGGAGGCCGCGATGAACCAGGGAATGCTGATGGAGGCCTACAACATGGCAGTCGCGTGGAACCTGCCCGTGGTGTTCGTCTGCAAAGACAACAAATGGGGCATCACGACCTACTCCAAGGACCAGACCGGTGCCGACCCGATCAGCCGAGCACGCGGCTTTGGACTCGAGGTCGCCAGCGCCGCCGGACACAAGGTCGCCGACGTGCACGCAGCGGCGGGGCGGCTCATCGAGCGTGCCCGCTCCGGTAACGGCCCCGGCTTCCTCTACGTCACCTGCCGCCGGCCCGGCGGCCACTTCGAAGGCGATCCGCTGGTCGGCCTGCTGCGTGCCCCCCGCAAGCAGCTGTCGGTCTGGGTGCCGGAGCTGCGTTCCGGGCTGACCGCCACCGAAAGCGGTTCGCGCACAGACAAACTGCGCGCCATGGCCGGCATCGGCAAGCGCGCCGCGCGGTTCGCCTACGACGTGGGCCGCACTGCCGGCAAGGATCCCGTCCGCCGGGGCCGGTCCCTGATCAGCGCGGACGCCGCAACCGCCATCGAAGCCCAGGAGCGAGCCGAGGTGCTCGCCGCCATGACCGAAGCACGCGCCCGGGTCGGCAAGCGGGCCGGCTTCGGCATCAAGACAGGAGCAGACCGATGACCATCATGCGCTACGACGAGGCCGTCGACCACGCACTCGGGCAGGCGATGGCCGCCGATCCGCGGGTGCTCACCTGGGGCGAAGACGTCCAGATCCTGCGCCGGGTGCTGCTGAGTCGATTCGGACCCGACCGGGTGCGCGACACCCCGATCTCCGAACAGGCGTTCATGTACGCCGGAGTCGGTGCGGCGATGGCAGGGCTGCGTCCGGTCGTCGAGCTGTACATGATCGACTTCGGCACCGTCGGCTGGTCCGCGATCATCAACGCGGGCTCGAAGTTCAAGGACTTCTCCGGTGGCCGCTGGAACGTGCCCATGGTGCTACGGGCCGGGGTCGGCGGCTGGTACGCCGACGGCGGCGAGCACGAGCAGACGCTGTGGGGCACCCTGGCGTCCTACCCGTCGACCGAGGTCGTCGTGCCCTCCACGCCGGCCGACGCGGCGGGCCTGATGCTGTCGGCCGTGCGCAGCGACGAGTTCACCGTTTTCCTCACCCCCAAGCTGCTCGATCAGCAGATCCTGGACTACCTCGGTGGTGACCAGCGGTCCACGGTCGACCTGACCGGCGTGCAGCCCGCAGCCGGTGTCCGCCGCGAGGTGCCCGACCGGGTCGAGCCGATTCCGTTCGGCCAGGCGGCAATTCGCCGCGACGGGGGAGACCTGACGCTGGTGTCGGTGGGCGTCGGCGTGCATCGCTGCCTCGAGGCGGCCGAGCGCCTGTCCGCCGACGGCATCGAGGCCACCGTGCTGGACCTGCGCACCCTGGCCCCACTGGACAAGGAGGCCATCGTCGAGCACGTGAGCCGGACCGGCCGGGTGGTCGTCGCCGACGAGGACTACGTCCGCGGCGGGCTCACCGGCGAGGTCGCCGCGCTGCTGCTGGAAGCCGGGACCAGCGCCCGTTACGCGCGGGTGGCGGTCGAGCAGACCATCCCATTCGCGCCACACCTGGAGTACGCCGTCCTGCCCAACGCGGAACGGATCATCGCCGCCGCCAAGTCATTAGCCTGAGGACCCCGAGATGACCACCACCCTTCCCCTTGTCCAGATCGCGCTCAGCGTTCGCGACATCCAGCACTCCCAGCGCTGGTACCGCGACATCTTCGGCCTCACCGAGGCCGGCGGTACCCACATGTTCATCCCGGCGCTGGGCTCCGAGGACGTCCAGGGCGTGCCGGGCGCCACCAGCGTGTGCTGGTGGCTGCTGGACGGCAAACCCGGCTTCCAGCTGGAGCTGTTCGAGTTTTCCAAGCCGCACCCGCGTCCGATTCCGCAGGACTGGCGCCCGTGCGACATCGGCTACACGATGCTCGGCTTCCACGTCACCGACTTCGACGCGACGCTGGGGAATCTCACTCGCCGCCGCGTGCCCCCGCTCACCGAGCCCATGGGGGAGCCCGGTTCTCGCCGGGTCTGTGTCAAGGATCCCGATGGAACCCTGCTCGAGATCCTGGAGGCGGACCCTGTGGTTGCCGGCATGGCGGCGCGCCCCACCGGATCGCCGGCGGTCGCCCGCTTCGCCACCCTGTCGGTGCCCGACCTGGCCGAGGCGCGGCGAACCTGGGTGGACGTGATGGGGCTGCCCGAAGTCGACTACCGGCTGCACTACCCCGAGCACGAGCAGCTGTGGGGCCTGGCCGGGGCAGATCGCGAATCCTTCGTGGTGCGCGCCGGTGACAGCCTGCTCGAGGTGGTGCAGTACCTCGACCCGGTCGGCAAGCCATGGCCGGCCGGCTACCACATCAGCGACATCGGCATCCTCAACGTCGCGCTGGGACCTCAGGACCGGGCGAGCCTCGACGCGCTCGTCGCCAAGGGGCAGCACCACGGGATACACCCGAACAGCACCAAGTCCACCCTGCTGGACCGCTGGTGGCATGCCAGCTATGTCAATGATCCGATGGGCTTCTCGATCGAGCTGCTGTTTCATGGGAGCAAGGGGCATCGGCACCGCGCCGACCCGTTCAACCTGATCGAACTCGGCTTCACCGGAAAAGAACCACCCGTTACCCGGGCCCGCGCGGTCGCCCGCTGTGCGGCGTCGCCCGAACAGGTGTGGACGGTGTTGGCCGACCACGAGTCCATGGCCCAGTGGACTCCGTTCCAGCGCTCCGAGGTGCTCAGCACCGGCGATACCGACGGTGTCGGCCTGGTCCGGCGGCTCAGCGGCGGCCCGGCCGGGATGTCGGTGGTCGAGCGGGTGGTCGCCGCCGAGGCGCCTTACCGCTTCGAATACCGCGCCAAGGGGGCGCCCGGTCTGAACCGCTACCACGCGTTCGTCACCGTCGAGCCGGACTCATCCGGAGGCTGCACGATCACCTGGGAGGCGCAGTACCGTTCCCAGCTGCCCGGCTCGACGTTGCTCACCACCAGGATGCTGCGCACTCTGGTCCGGGGGCTGGCCCGCCGGGCCGAGCCGACCGGTGCCCGGATAACCGCGTAGTCGATTTCGCGGTCGATCCGCTGGGGCCATCGGGCCTTGACGGCGGGGAACGGATGCTTGACTGTAAAGGACGTGTCGGTGATCCGTGGCACCGCCTTGACCGGTTATCCGGCGCTGGTGAGCGAACTCGGGGCGGATCCCGAGGCGCTGCTCGCCCGCGCTGGCGTGAAGCGGTCCGATGTCGGCCGATTCGACGCATTTATCACCTATCTGGCGCTGATCCACGCGGTCGAATCCGCTGCGGCAGTGACGAAAACGCCTGACTTCGGCCGTCGGCTGGCCGAACGTCAAGGCATCGAGATCCTGGGGCCGGTCGGGGTGGCGGCGCGGACCTCGAAATCGGTTGCCGAGGCACTCGACACTTTCGAGCACTACCTCGCCGCCTACAGCCCCGCGATCGCCGCGACGATGAGCCGCGAGCCCGGCGGTGAAGCCTCATTCCTGGAGTTCAAGATCCTGATCGCGCACCCGCCGGCGCACCCACAGACCACCGAGTTGTCGCTGGGAGTCATGTTGCGGGTGCTGCGCTTTCTGCTGGGTGCCGGGTATGCGCCCACCGTGGTCGACCTTCCGCACCCGGCGCTGACCCCGCGGGAAGACTACCTGCGCTACTTCGCGTGCACACCTCGCTTCGGGTCGCACAGGGGCGGATTCCGGTTGCCGAGCGAGGACCTGCAGCGCCCCCTGGTCAGAGACGAGCTGGCGCATCGTGTCGTGCTCGAATATCTCGACACCGTCATCGACCGGCAACGGCCGACAATGGCCTCCTCGATTCGAGAACTGATCCGCCAGCTGTTGCCGACCGGCGCGGCGACGGTTCCGGTGATTGCCGACCAGTTTCGGCTGCACCCCAAGGCATTACGGCGCCGACTCGCCGCCGAGGGGACGAACTTCAACGCGGTTGTCGACGACGTTCGGCGGGAGGTGACCGAACGCTACTTGCGCGACAGCGACATGACGCTCACGCATCTGGCCCGGCAACTGGGTTATGCGGAGCAAAGCGTGCTCTCCCGGTCGTGTCAACGGTGGTTCGGTGCGAGCCCGGCGTCGCTGAGGGCGCAGTGGCAACGGACCGCATCGCCGATCACGCTGCAGTCCACCCGCTGATCGTCCGTTGCGGTCAAAGTCATGTCCTTTGCTGTCAAGACACCGGTGAATTCGGTGAGCATGCTGGTTTGAGACGACCACACCCACAACGAATGGAATCGCAATGAGCGAACACGAATTCGACCGTCCCGCGCCCTCGCTGTCCGGTCGCACGATCTTCATCACCGGAGCCAACGGCTTCATCGGCCGCGCCATGGCGGCCCGGTTCCGCGCCCTCGGCGCCGTGGTACGCGGTGTCGATCTGGCGGCCGATCCGGCAGGGGACGTGGTCGCAGGTGACATCACGCGTCCCGAGACCTGGGCGGCGGGGCCGACGGGGCTGGAGGGGGCGGACACCGTGATCCACACCGCCGCGCTGCTGGGGGCGGCGTTCCCGCTGAAACAGGCCTGGCACGTCAACGTCCTGGGCACCAGCCGGGTGCTGCGCGCGGCGATCGACGCCGGGGTCCGCCGGTTCGTGCACTTTTCCTCGGTGGCGGCCTACGGCTTCGAGTTCCCCGACGGTGCGGATGAGACCTACCCCGTGCATGTCAACGGCGACGTCTACACCGACACCAAGGTGAACTCCGAGGCGGTCGTGCTGGCCGCGCACGGCGCCGGCGAGATTGATGTCACCGTTATCCGGCCTGGCGATGTCTGGGGTCCCGGCTCGGTGTGGGTCCGTTCGCCGATCGCCGAGATGCGCAAGAGGACCGGCTTTCCGCTGCCCAACGGCGGAAACGGCATCTTCTCCCCGGTGTACATCGACAACTTCGTCGACGGCATGGTGCTCGCCGTGTCATCCGATGACGCGGTGGGCCAGATTTTCAACATCACCGACGGCAAAGGTGTGCGGTGCGCCGATTTCTTCGGCCGGATGGCGAGCATGAGTGACGGCACGATCCACACGCTGCCGATCCGGGTGGCCGCACCGGCCGCCGAACTCCTCGGCTCGCTGCTGCGCCGTTTGGGCCAGAAAACCGACCTGTCGGCCGGAACGATGTGGCTGCTCAATCGGCCCGGCACCTATTCGATCGAGAAGGCCCAGAAGATGCTGGGCTACCAACCGCGGGTTTCGATCGAGGAGGGGATGGCCCGCGTCCACGAGTGGGCACGGGCCGAACGTCTCATCTGAGCGCCGGCGCCAGCACCGCGCAACGGACCCCAATGCCTCCGATGGTCCCCGTGACAAGGCAATACGGTGACTGACAGCACACTCGGGGTGGGTTTCGTTGTCGCTGGCGAGCCGGTTGTGGCAGTCTCTGGGGCGTGGACGAGCGACCTGGGACTCAGAGCGACAGCGCGTCGGCGGGAAAGACGGCGCCGCCTGTGCGGCCGCTCTCGTCAGACCAGCAGCCGGCGACCAAGGCAGACTTGTACGCCGCGGTCGATGCGATGCGCGCCGATATGCGTGAACTGCTAGAACAGATCAGCACCCTGATCAAGGAAGCAAATCAGAAATAGTCCGCCCGGCTAGCCTCGATTTTGCATCGAATTGATGCTGAGGTCACTCAGCCGTTGAATTATGTTGTTGGGTAGGTATTGTCGCGTGCTGGCGTGGAGAGGTGTCGCGTGTCGCGGGGTGGGGCGGGCTTTCCTTGGGCCGGTGGGTCTTTCCGTGTCGGTCGGTCGGGTGGTGAGGGCTCTATCCGAAGGCGGTGCGGATGGCCTGCCAGGCGGTGGCGATCATCGCCGCCCAGCGCCAGGTCGCGTCGATACGCAGCCGGACTTGCCGGGCTCCGCGGGTGATGCGGGCCGCGACGTGCAAGACCCGGTAGCGGAACGTGGTGATCTCCACGCGGGCGAGTTCGGGTTGGGTGGTGAATCCGATCAGACGGGTCCAGGTGATGAGATCGGCGGCGGCCAGGATGATCTCCTGCCAGGCGGCATTGGCCGAGAAGGCGTGGCATGGCAGGTTACGCAGGCCGGTGCTCTTGAGTTCGCGGATGCGGTCCTCGACGCGGGCGTGCTGACGGTGCCGTAGTTCCAGGCCGGCGACCTGGCCTGGCACGGCACCGGGGCCGGTGTCGGTATGAACGCGGTGACCCGCATCCCGTCGGCGTCGGTGAACCGAAACTGCGCGCCGGGATGCGGGCGTTCCTTGCGCAGGATCAACCTCGTGCCGGCCGGCCACGCGGACAGGTTGACCAGCCCGGTGGCTTCGGCGACCCACGCCCCGTCGCGGATACCGCCGTCGGTGTCGATCCCCGGATACCAGGCGTCGCCGAGGGTGAGAGTGTCCACCGCGTCCTGCACCCGCCAATCCACCGGGTAGCCGAAAGAGAACCCCACCCCGGCGGCGCGGCACGCGTCGGCGAACGCGTGGGTGGACCCGGCCGAATCGCAGCGCACCAGTACCTTCGGCGCGTCTGGATCGCCACCACGACCAGGATCGGGGCGCCACGCCGGTGGCAGCGATGCCAAGGCTTGGTCCAGTACGGTGATGTGGTCGGCGGCGGTGTTGGAACCGGCACGGCCGGTGTGCAGCAGCCCGGCCAGCGCTTCCCCACCGGCGATCTCGGGTCGGTCGAGAAACGCCAGCAGTGGATGCACGCCGAACGACTTCTTCCAGGTCGGTGTCGGCAGCTCTTTGTTGTCGGAGTGATCGATGACCAGGGTGGTGTCGATGTCGATGTGCAGCCATTCACCCGGTGCCGGGGCGGCGCCGGCGGCCCAGGTCGCCGCCCGCGCGGCCGCTCGGGCTGCATGGATTCCGGGTAGGTGTGCGGCGTCGATCCGCTGGTCGACCAGCCGCCACATCGTGGTGGTCGAGGCCTTCGCTCCGAACACGTGCTCACGGTCCCCACACAGTTGCCCGACGCCGTCGATGCAATCGGCGCCATCAGCGACCGCGGCCGCCAGATCTGCGAAGATATCCCCCGGCGCGTACACCCACGGGCCCCGGTAGGTGTCTGCCGGCGCGGCAGTGACCTGCGCCGATAACCCGGTCAGGTCCGCCAACTCGCGCAACAGGCGAATCCCGGCATGTGATACCACGCCCGCCCGCCCGCCGACACTTTCACCCGCGAAACCGCTGCGCTACTCTTCACCTAGAAAGTGCCCTCCCGCTCGGAATCATGGACCTTCAGCAGTCTCATTATTCGTTGCAGGACAGGCACTTTCGCCTATCTGCACACCGAAACAGGCAACAATCCGCGAAAAATCCGGGCTAGCCGCCGGAATTGCCGAACACCAGTCCGCCGGACCCGCCGGCACCGCCGACTCCGTCCTGTCCGTCGTTTCCGGCCGGGATGTTGTTGGGCGGATCGTCGGGCCCGCCGGCCCCGCCGGTGCCGGCCGTTCCGCCGGTGCCGCCGGTGCCGATGACCTGTGCGGCGCCGCCGTTTCCGCCGTTTCCGCCGTTGCCGCCGGTGCTGCCCGGGTAGATGCTGGCCGTTCCGGCTCCGCCCGCGCCGCCGCTGCCGCCGGAGCCGTAGAGCCATCCGGCCGTGCCGCCGGTGCCGCCGGCTCCGCCAGTGCCTCCGAAGACACGGTTGACCCCATCCGGGGTACCCGCTACTCCACCTTGTCCGCCGGCCCCGCCGTTGCCGATCAGCCATCCGGCGGCGCCGCCGGTGCCGCCGCTGCCGCCGCTGCCGGCGACGTATTTGCTGCCGAACCCGCCGACTCCGCCGGTCCCGGCGGCACCGCCGTCACCGAAGAATCTCGCTGCCCCGCCGCTACCCCCGGTCCCGCCGGCTCCGCCGGGGTATATCCCCGCTCCGCCGTCTCCGGCGGTCCCCCCGGCGCCTCCGCTGCCGGCCAGCCAGCCGCCGTAGCCGCCCTGGCCGCCGTGGCCGCCGTCGCCACCGATGAGGTAGCCATCCCCGGCGATTCCGCCGGTCCCGCCGGCTCCGCCAGCGCCGAACAGTCCGGCGGCCCCGCCATTGCCGCCGGCGCCCCCGCTGCCGCCAGTGCTACTCGATACTAAGGGGTCGTTCGCTGCTCCGCCGGTGCCGCCTTGCCCGCCGGCGCCGGCGTCGCCGAACAGCCAGCCGCCGGCCCCGCCATCGCCACCGTTGCCGGCGTTTCCGGCATAGATTCCAGGGTCGCCGCCGGCCGCCCCGCCGGTGCCGCCTTGGCCCCCGATGCCCCCGCGGCCCCACCAGCCGGCGGCTCCGCCGGCTCCGCCGTTGCCGCCGTTGCCGCCGTTGAGACCCGGCAGGCCGGCGACGGCGTCTCCGCCGGTTCCGCCGGTGCCGCCGTTGCCGAACAGCCAGCCACCGGCGCCGCCGGTGCCGCCGGCCGCACCGGAGCCGCCGGTGCCACCGGCTCCACCGTTGCCGATCAACCCGGCTGCACCTCCGGCCCCTCCGGCTTGCCCGGCGGCGCCGGAGCCGCCGTTGCCGCCGTTGCCGTAGAGCCAGCCGCCGTCGCCTCCGGCTTGCCCGGTGCCCGGTGCCCCGTCGGCGCCGTCGCCGATTAGTGGGCGGCCAAAGATGTCGGGGATCCCGTTGCCCGAGTACAACCGTCCGCCCACGCCGCTGGCGCCCGCGCTTCCGGTTACCCCCGCCGCGGCCCCGGTTCCGCCAGCTCCGCCGATCCCGGCCACTCCGCCGCCGCCGCCGGCACCGATCAGCTGTGCCGCCCCGCCGTTGCCGCCGTTGCCGCCGTTGCCGCTGTAGCCGTTGTAGCCGGCGGCGCTGCCGTTGCCGCCGGCGCCACCGGCGCCACCATTGCCGATCAGCCCACTGATGCCGCCGTTGCCGCCATTGCCGCCGCTGCCGCCCAAGCTGTCCCCCCCGATGCCGGCGCCGCTGGCCCCGCCGGCACCACCGGAGCCGCCGTTGCCGTAGAGCCACCCGCCGGCGCCACCGGTCCCGCCGGCACCCCCCGCGCCGGTAAACGTCTGGCTTGCCCCGCCGGCCCCGCCGGCGCCGCCGGCGGCGCCGTTGCCGAACAATCCGGCGGCACCACCGCTGCCACCCGCCCCGCCGCCGCCGGCATAATTGCCGCCTGCCCCGTGGTTGTCCACCGCCCCGCCGGCCCCGCCGCCACCGCCGGCCCCGGCGTTACCACTGAGCCACCCGGCGCGCCCGCCGTCGCCACCGGCGCCGCCATGGCCCGCCCCCACTAGTCCAGTCACGCCGCCGCCGTCGCCGCCTTGTCCGCCGGCTCCGCCGTCGCCGAAGAGCCCGGCGGAGCCCCCGGCCCCACCGACCCCGCCGGTGCCGCCAACCAGGCCATGGTCGGCGGCGTTGCCGTCTCCGCCGACTCCGCCGTTGCCGCCGGCACCGGCGTTGCCGGCGAACCATCCGCCGTTGCCGCCGGTGCCGCCGTTGCCACCGACCCCGCCCGTTGACCCGTAGGCGATGCCGGCCGGGCCACCGCCGGCGGCCCCGCCCTCGCCGCCCGCGCCGCCGGCCCCGCCAGTGCCCCACCAGCCGGCCGCGCCGCCGTTGCCGCCGTTGCCGCCGTTGCTGCCGTTGAAGCTCACCGGCCCCGGCGCGCCGGCCCCACCGGCACCACCGGCGCCACCGTTGCCGTAGAGCCAGCCCCCGGTCCCGCCGGCACCGCCGGAGCCACCGGCGCCGCCGATCCCGCCGGAACCGCCGTTGCCGATCAACCCGGCCGCCCCGCCGGCCCCGCCGGCCACTCCGGGGTTGGTGCCCGCGGCGCCGTTACCGCCGTTGCCGTAGAGCAGTCCACCGGCTCCGCCGGCCTGCCCGGGTGCGGTTCCGTCGGCGCCGTCGCCGATCAGCGGGCGCCCCAACAGTGCTTGGGTGGGGGCGTTGACGACATTGAGCAGGTCTTGCAATGGCGTGGCGGCGGCGGCCTCGGCGCTGGAGTACAGGCCGCCACCCGCGGTCAGGGCCGCCACGAATTGATCGTGAAACGCTGTCATCCGGGCGCCGAGGCTCTGATAGTCCAGGGCGTGGCCGGAAAACAGCGAGGCGATGGCTTCGGAGACCTCATCGGTCCCGGCGGCCAGCAGCTCCGCGGTGGGGGCCGCGACCGCGGTATTGGCCGTGTTGATCGCCGAGCCGATATTCGCCAAATCCGACGCCGCGGCCGTCACCATCTCCGGAGCCACCAACACAAACGCCATCGCTGCCCTCCAAGCCAGAAATAAATCAGTAAAATCGGCAGGCGTTTACGGTAAAGGCTGAATGCGTTGCCTATCGGTCTTTTCGTGGGATTTCATATGTTGCACCGGATTGGCCTCGATTTTGCATCGAATTGATGCTGAGGTCACTCAGCCGTTGAATTATGTTGTTGGGTAGGTATTGTCGCGTGCTGGCGTGGAGAGGTGTCGCGTGTCGCGGGGTGGGGCGGGCTTTCCTTGGGCCGGTGGGTCTTTCCGTGTCGGTCGGTCGGGTGGTGAGGGCTCTATCCGAAGGCGGTGCGGATGGCCTGCCAGGCGGTGGCGATCATCGCCGCCCAGCGCCAGGTCGCGTCGATACGCAGCCGGACTTGCCGGGCTCCGCGGGTGATGCGGGCCGCGACGTGCAAGACCCGGTAGCGGAACGTGGTGATCTCCACGCGGGCGAGTTCGGGTTGGGTGGTGAATCCGATCAGACGGGTCCAGGTGATGAGATCGGCGGCGGCCAGGATGATCTCCTGCCAGGCGGCATTGGCCGAGAAGGCGTGGCATGGCAGGTTACGCAGGCCGGTGCTCTTGAGTTCGCGGATGCGGTCCTCGACGCGGGCGTGCTGACGGTGCCGTAGTTCCAGGCCGGCGACCTGGCCTGGCACGGCACCGGGGCCGGTGTCGGTATGAACGCGGTGACCCGCATCCCGTCGGCGTCGGTGAACCGAAACTGCGCGCCGGGATGCGGGCGTTCCTTGCGCAGGATCAACCTCGTGCCGGCCGGCCACGCGGACAGGTTGACCAGCCCGGTGGCTTCGGCGACCCACGCCCCGTCGCGGATACCGCCGTCGGTGTCGATCCCCGGATACCAGGCGTCGCCGAGGGTGAGAGTGTCCACCGCGTCCTGCACCCGCCAATCCACCGGGTAGCCGAAAGAGAACCCCACCCCGGCGGCGCGGCACGCGTCGGCGAACGCGTGGGTGGACCCGGCCGAATCGCAGCGCACCAGTACCTTCGGCGCGTCTGGATCGCCACCACGACCAGGATCGGGGCGCCACGCCGGTGGCAGCGATGCCAAGGCTTGGTCCAGTACGGTGATGTGGTCGGCGGCGGTGTTGGAACCGGCACGGCCGGTGTGCAGCAGCCCGGCCAGCGCTTCCCCACCGGCGATCTCGGGTCGGTCGAGAAACGCCAGCAGTGGATGCACGCCGAACGACTTCTTCCAGGTCGGTGTCGGCAGCTCTTTGTTGTCGGAGTGATCGATGACCAGGGTGGTGTCGATGTCGATGTGCAGCCATTCACCCGGTGCCGGGGCGGCGCCGGCGGCCCAGGTCGCCGCCCGCGCGGCCGCTCGGGCTGCATGGATTCCGGGTAGGTGTGCGGCGTCGATCCGCTGGTCGACCAGCCGCCACATCGTGGTGGTCGAGGCCTTCGCTCCGAACACGTGCTCACGGTCCCCACACAGTTGCCCGACGCCGTCGATGCAATCGGCGCCATCAGCGACCGCGGCCGCCAGATCTGCGAAGATATCCCCCGGCGCGTACACCCACGGGCCCCGGTAGGTGTCTGCCGGCGCGGCAGTGACCTGCGCCGATAACCCGGTCAGGTCCGCCAACTCGCGCAACAGGCGAATCCCGGCATGTGATACCACGCCACGCCCGCCCGCCGACACTTTCACCCGCGAAACCGCTGCGCTACTCTTCACCTAGAAAGTGCCCTCCCGCTCGGAATCATGGACCTTCAGCAGTCTCATTATTCGTTGCAGGACAGGCACTTTCGCCTATCTGCACACCGAAACAGGCAACAATCCGCGAAAAATCCGGGCTAGGCGGCATGATGAACGGGTGAGGCCGTTTCGCATCGATGTTCCCGACGACGTTATCGATGACCTGAAAGCCCGTCTGGCGAGCACCCGTTGGCCGGAGGCCGAGTGTGTCGACGATTGGAGCCAGGGCATCCCGCTGAGCTACACGCGGGACTTGGCCGCCTACTGGGCCAACGACTACGACTGGCGGGCGCGCGAGGCCGCGCTGAACCGCTTCGACCAGTTCATCACCGAAATCGACGGCCTGGATCTGCATTTCATCCATCAACGCTCCCCGCACCAGGACGCGTTTCCGCTGCTGATCACCCATGGCTGGCCCGGCTCCGTGGTGGAGTTACACAAGGTGATCGAGCCGCTGACCAACCCCACCGCCCATGGCGGGCGCGCCGAAGACGCCTTCCACGTCGTCTGCCCGTCCCTTCCCGGATACGGATTTTCCGGCAAGCCGAGCAGCACGGGCTGGGGTGTGGACAGGATCGCGTGGGCCTGGGAAACGCTGATGCAGAACCTGGGCTATCAGCGATACGGCGCCCAAGGCGGCGACTGGGGGGCCGCGGTCACCACCCAGATCGGCCGAAACGGCGGCCACTGTGTGGCCATTCATCTCAATATGCCGATCGCCATGCCCACGCGTGCGGCGCTGACCAACCCGACCGCGGCAGAGCAAGAGGTGCTGGCAGCGTTGGCGTACCACCGGAAATGGGGAACCGGCTACTTCAAACAACAGTCCACCCGACCCCAGACCGTGGGCTACGGCCTGACCGATTCCCCGGTGGGACAACTGGCTTGGATCGTGGAGAAGTTCTGGGCATGGATGGACTGCGCGGGAAACCCGGAGAACATCCTCACCCGCGACGAACTACTGGACAACGTCATGATGTATTGGGTAAACGCCGCCGCGGCGTCGTCAGCCCGCTTGTACTGGGAGAGTTTCAAGGTCTGGGGGCAGACCGAGCGGGTCGAACTGCCCACCGGCGTGGCGTCGTTTCCCAAGGAGGTGCTGCGCGCACCGCGCGCGTGGTGCGAACCGAACTACAACATCACCCACTGGACGACGATGCCGCGCGGTGGTCACTTCGCCGCGTTCGAACAGCCGGAATTGTTCGTCGGAGACGTCCGTGCGTTCTTCGCCACGGTGCGCTGACTCGACCGCGGCACAACCGGGCCGGCTGCGTGAAAAAGTTGTGCGCTAACCGGGCGGCCGGGCGCGGGGGCGTGGCACGCTAGGGGACATGCATCTGGTTGACGGTCAGCGGGATCCGGCCGCAAGCTTTCCCTTGGCCCAGGCCGTCGACGACCAAGCCGAACGCCGGCGGGCCAATCGTGCGGTCGCCGTCAGCGCGGCCGGGCTGGGGTTGACGGGTCTGATCGAACTGGCGATAGCGCTGGTGTCCGGCTCGGTGGCCTTGCTCGGCGACGCACTGCACAACCTGTCCGATGTCTCCACGAGTCTGGTTGTGTTCGTTGGGTTTCGGAGCTCGCGCAAGTCGGCGAGCGAGCGCTACCCGTACGGTTTGGAGCGGGCCGAGGATCTTGCCGGGATCGGTGTGGCGCTGGTGATCTGGGCCAGCGCCGCGGTTGCCGGGACCGAAAGCTTCGGCAAGTTGCTGCGGCACGGCTCAACCCAGCATGTGGGCTGGGGGATCGCCGCCGCGGCGGTTGGCATTGTCGGCAATCAGCTGGTGGCCCGTTACAAGCTCGTTGTCGGGCGCCGGATTCAGTCATCAACGATGATCGCCGATGCGAAGCATTCCTGGCTGGACGCGCTGTCCTCGGCGGGCGCGCTGCTGGGATTGTGCGGGGTCGCGATGGGGTGGGAATGGGCCGACGGGTTTGCCGGGCTTGCGGTGACGGGATTCATCTGCCATGTGGGTTGGGAGGTGAGCTCCGAGATCGGGCATCGCCTGCTCGATGGGGTAGACCCGGGCGTGCTGGACACCGCCGAAGCGGTCGCCGCCGCCATACCGGGAGTTGTTCACGCGCACGCGCGGGCCCGCTGGACCGGACGCACGCTCCGTGTCGAGGTCGAGGGCTGGGTGGACCCCGCCATGTCGGTGGCCGACGCGGACGACATCGGCCGGCGGGTCGCCGACCAGCTTGGGGCCAGGTTGCCGCAGATGCGCAGTTTCAGCTGGGCCGCACGCGGTGTGCCGCTCGGTTAGCACCGCCGGTCGGCCTCGATCTAGACGACGCGCCACCCGCGGCGGGCGCGAAACCGCATATCCCACAGGTAAAGCTGATAGATCAAGATCCACGCCCGATGGGGGATGACCCGGTCGGCCAGCCGCAGGGCGGCCAACAGCCACTCGAATCGGCTCTGCTGGGATTGCGACCAGTCCAACCGCATCATCGCGCGAAACTCCGGCGCCAAGAACCCCGTCGTCGCGAACAGGTTGAACGGCCCCGCCAGCGCCCGCAGCGGCCACGGCAAAAACGCCATCGAAGCCACCCCTCGGAGGTGTTCGCGCACCGGTGGGTCGATGTGCAGCTCATCGAGTGAGCGCTTCCAGTACTCGTCGAAGGCGATCCGGTCCGGCGGCCACATGCGCTCCGGCACTTGAAGGGTGGTGCCCAGCCGTTTGGCGTCGAGGTAGACCGAGTCGGCGGCGCCGTCATCGAGCGGTCCGTGCAGGAATTCGTGTTGCTCGACGAAGTAGCGGTACAAGCAGGCGGCCACCCACAGCTGCAATTTGGGATCGAAGGCGTTGTAGGACACCGGACTCGACGAGGTGGACCGGACTTGCCGGTGTACCGAGTCCACCGCAGCGCGGATCAACGCGCGATCAGACTCCGACCCGATGGTGGCAACCGCCAGGTAGGTGCCGGTGGTGCGGGCGCGCTTGAACGGATGCTTGTAGACGTTGCCGCTGTCCACCGGACTCTCCAGTACGCCATACCCGACGCCGGGCAACGACAGCTGCATGATCACGTTGGCGGCGGGCAGCAACAGCGCGGCCGGGTTCAACAGGTCGGCGACCCGGGTCGCGGGACGCTTCATCGGGATTCCTGACCCATGATGATGAGTAGACCACGCGCCGGGGGTTGCCGTCATGGACTAGACGAACGCGCGGGCCCGGTGGCCACCGGACGGCCATGTGAGACGCTGCCTGAGTGGTTGCGTCGGCACGGCAGGCCCGGACGGTCGGTGTCCTGGTGGGCTATCTGGCCGACCTGGTGCTGGGCGACCCACAGCGAGGTCATCCGGTCGCGGTGTTCGGGCGGCTGGCCGCGGGGTTGGAGCGGGCCAGCTATCGCGATACCAGGGCGGCCGGCGCGGTGCACGTTGGCGTGCTGGTTGGCGGGGTGGGCCTGCTGGGTGCGGTCTTGGGGCGCCCGGCCGGCAGGCCGTGGTCGGTCGCGGCGACGGCGATGGCGACCTGGGTATCGCTGGGCGGAACCTCGCTGGTGCGCACTGGCCGGGAAATGGCCGAGCTGTTGGACCGCGGCGACCTCGATGCCGCCCGGCGGTTGCTGCCGTCGCTGTGTGGTCGCGATCCGGCTCAGCTGGACGTGCCGGATTTGACCCGCGCGGCCCTGGAATCGGTTGCCGAGAACACTTCCGACGCGCAGGTGGCGCCGCTGCTGTGGGCGGCGGTCGGCGGCGTGCCGGCGGTACTGGTATATCGCGCCGTCAACACCCTGGACGCGATGATCGGCTACCGCTCGCCGCGCTACCTGCGATTCGGTTGGGCCGCAGCGCGGCTGGATGATCTGGCCAACTACTTCGGGGCCCGCGTGACCGCGGGGCTGGTGGTGCTGTGCGCGCCGCTGGTCGGTGGGTCAGCGCTGGGCGCGGTGCGGGCCTGGCGCCGCGACGCGGCGCGGCACCCCAGCCCGAACGCCGGGGTGGTCGAGGCCGCTTTTGCCGGGGCGCTCCGGGTGCGTCTGGGCGGGCCCACCCGGTACCACTTTGAGCTGCAGATTCGCCCCACCCTCGGGGACGGCGGTCAACCCGCGGTCGATGATCTGCGCCGCGCCGTGACGTTGTCGCGGGCCGTGCAGGCCGCCGCGGCAGTGGGTGCCGGGGTCTTTGTCTACCGCCGGCGGCCGTAGCGGTCGGCGAGCTTTTGCTCGACGGTCATCGGTGTGTCCGCGGGCGGCGCATCCGCGCGGGCGCGTGTTTCGCGCCGGCGGGCCCGCAGTTCGGCGTAGGCGAAGTAGCCGAGTCCGATTGGCGCCAGAATGCCGAAGGCGATCCACTGGATGCCGTATGACAAGAACGGTCCGGAATCCAGATGCGGCAAGCCGATCAGACCGAGTCCGCCGGGTTGGTTTTCGACCAACTGCAGATAGGAGCCGGCCAACGGCACTCCGGTCAACGTGGAGATCTGCTTGGCGTTGATCGAGTACACCTGCTCGAAGCCGTCTCTGGAGAACGGTTCCTTGCCCGCGATGGTGGGCTCGAAGTCGCGCAGCCGTGCCGTGATGGTCAGGGTCTGGTCCGGGGCGCGGGGGATCGGCGGCACGTGCGAGCCCGGCTCGGGGCGGACGTACCCGCGGTCGACCAGGACGGTGGGTCCGCCGTCGATGGCGAATGGGGTCAGTACCTCAAACGCCTGGTCTCCGTCGACCACCCGCAGCCGGGCCAGCACCTGCACATCGGACAGATAGTGTCCGGTCGCCGTCACGCTGCGCCACTGCGCCTCGGGAGCTGACGAATCTTGCTGTGGCAGTAATGTTTTGACCGGAACCGCCGGCGAAGTCAGGGCATGGTTGATCTGGCGGTTCTCCCGCGACGTCTTGGTGTTCTTTCCCAGCTGCCACGGCGCGAGCACCGTGAAGCACAGGTAGGTGAACGCGATGACCACCAGGGCCAGCGCTATCCACCCGGGCCGCAGCAGAAACGCCAGGCGTCGCATCACACCTTGCCGTCCTGCGCCAACTGTTCGTCCACCCAATCGTGCAGACCGGGCAGGGCGGCCTCGATGACGACGAAGACCTGCTCGAAGTCGTCATGGCCCCCGTAGTAGGGGTCCTCGACATCGAGAACGTAGGCCCCCGAGCGTGGGTCGAACGAACGCAACATCCGCAGCCTGCTCTCCTCCACGCCGAGCTGACGCAACTGCCGGGCGTGGTTGCGCCCCAGCGCGATGACCAGATCCGCCTCCAGGTGGTCCGTGCTGACCCGGGCGGCGCAGTGATCGGTGGGGTAGCCGTGGGAGTGCAGCACCTGTCTTGCCCGTTCGTCGGCCCGATTGCCGACGTGCCAGTTGCCGGTGCCGGCGCTGGTCACCCGCACCGCCTCGCCCAGCCCGCGTTCCCGCAGCTGGTGGGCGAACATCTTCTCGGCCATCGGCGAGCGACAGATGTTGCCGGTACACACGAAAGTGACGTGCAGCGTTGAGTCAGACACCTAACGCCTCCCGCAATTCGTCGACCGTGCCGGCATGCAGGGCGGCGCCGCTGTGGGTACCGGCGGCGAAGTCGGCCTTTCCGTAACCCCAGCCAACCACGACCGTGTCGATGCCATGGGCGGCCGCGCCCTCCACATCGTGGCTGCGGTCACCGACCATGAGCACCCGTTCGGGCAGCGGGTGCAGCTGGGCCAGCGCATGGGCGAGCACCTCGGTCTTGCTGCGGCGTGCGCCGTCGCCGGTCGCGCCGGCGATCACCTCGAAATGCGCGTCGAGCCCGAAATGGGCGAGTACCCGCCGCGCCGTTGGCTCTAGCTTGCAGGTGGCCACCGCCAGCCGAACCCCGGCGGCACGCAGGTCGGCCAGCAACGGCGCGATCCCGTCGAACAGGGTGTTCATCGCCCAACCACGGGCACCGTATTCGGCCCGGAAGGCGGCGATCGCGTCCTCGACGCGGTCGCCGAGCTCCATGGCGTGAAAGGTGTCGTCCATCGGCGGGCCGACGATCTGGGCGACCAGGTCGCCTTCGGGAACGGCGGCACCGATGTGGTTGAGTGCGTGGCGGAAGCTGGCCACAATCCCGTGGGCCGAGTCGGTCAGGGTGCCGTCGAGATCGAAGATCACCAGCTGCGGCGTCCCCTCCGGGCAGCCGGTGTCCTGCGGTGTGGCGCCGGGGTCAGCCGGTGAATCGGCTGCAATCGAACCTGTCACCACTCCATTGTCGTTGATGCGGCGGTCGGCGGGGTCGGCAGGAGCTGGCGGGACCGGCTTGAGCAGCCGAGTTCGGTCGGACCCGGCCGGTGCCCGGGACTCGCGGCCGCGCGGGTAGCCGTGTGCCAGGCAGGGGCGTAGTGCTCCGGATGCCTGGTTCTGTCACCGGCGCACTAGTGTTTTCTAGGTGGTGAGTCTGGACACGAGCCCGCTGGCGGCGGCGCGTTATCACGGGGATCAGGCCGCCACGCCCGGCATGCTGGATTTCGCCGTGAATGTCCGCCACCCGCACCCGCCGCACTGGCTGGTCGAACTGCTGGCGCAACAGCTGACCACGCTGGCACGCTATCCCAGCATCGAGGACACCCAGCGCGCGCAGGGTGCGGCGGCGCTGCGTCACCGCCGAACCCGCGCGGAGGTGCTGCCGCTGGCCGGGGCCGCCGAGGGTTTTGCGCTGTTGAGCAACCTGCGTCCGGCTCGGGCAGCAATTATCGCGCCGTCATTCACCGAGCCGGCCGCGGCCCTGAGCGCCGCGGGGATCCCGGTGCACCATGTGGTGCTGGCGCCGCCGTTCCGTCTGGATGAAGCCGCGGTCCCCGACGATGCCGACCTGGTCGTCGTCGGCAATCCGACCAACCCGACCTCGGTGTTGCACAGCCGCGAGCAGCTGCTGGCATTGCGCAGGCCGGGCCGGATCCTGGTGGTCGACGAGGCGTTCGCGGACGCCGTTCCCGGCGAGCCGGAGTCGCTGGCCGGTGACTGCCTGCCCGACGTGCTGGTGCTGCGCAGCCTGACCAAGACGTGGTCACTGGCGGGTCTGCGGGTGGGGTACGCCCTTGGCGCGCCGGACCTGCTGGACCGGCTGACCCGGATGCGGGCCCACTGGCCGGTGGGCACCCTGCCGTTGACGGCCATCGCGGCCTGCTGCACGCCCGAAGCGGTGGCCGAATCCGCCGCCGATGCTCGACGGCTGCTGGCATCGCGGGCCGAGATGGTCAGCGGCCTTGCTTCGGTTGGTGCCAGCGTGGTCGACGGCTGCGCACCGTTTGTCTTGTTCGGCGTCCCCGAGGCCGATGAGGTCCGCAAACGGCTGCATCAGCGCGGAATCGCGATCCGTCGCTGCGACACCTTCGTCGGCTTGGACGACGGGTATTTGCGGGCGGCGGTGCGGCCCGAATGGCCGCAGCTGGTCGATGCCATCGCCGAAGCCAGGCAGGCCGGCCGCAGCGGGAGGCGACGATGAGCGTTCGGCTCGCTGACGTCATCGAAGTGCTCGACGGCGCATATCCGCCGCGCCTTGCCGAGTCCTGGGACTCGGTCGGCCTGGTGTGTGGAGATCCCGGGGAACCGGTGGAATCGGTGACGGTCGCGGTGGACGCCACGCCGGCGGTTGTCGATGAGGTTCCGGAGCGCGGGTTGCTGCTGGCCCATCACCCGTTGCTGTTGCGCGGGGTCGATACGGTGGCCGCCAATACCGCCAAGGGTGCGCTAATCCACCGTTTGATCCGGACGGGTCGCTCGCTGTTCACCGCGCACACCAACGCCGACTCGGCATCGCCGGGGGTGTCCGACGCGCTGGCCCAAGCGCTGGGACTGACCGTCGAATCCGTGCTCGCCCGGTCGCCAAGCGTGGCCGAGCTGGACAAGTGGGTCATCTATGTGCCGCGCGAGCACGCAGAACCCGTGCAGGCGGCGATCTTTGACGCTGGCGCCGGACATATCGGTGACTACTCGCATTGCAGCTGGAGCGTTACGGGCATCGGGCAGTTCCTCCCGCTGGACGGCGCGTCACCGGCGATCGGCAGCGTCGGCATCGTCGAACGAGTCACCGAGGACCGGGTCGAGGTCATCGCACCCGCGCGCGCCCGTGCCGCCGTGCTGTCGGCCATGCGAGCCGCGCACCCGTACGAAGAGCCGGCATTCGACATTCTTGCGCTGGTGCCACCACCGGCCGATGTCGGGTTGGGGCGCATCGGCACGCTGGACCGGCCGCAAACCTTGCGCGACTTCGTCTCTCGCGTCGGCGCCGCGCTACCGCAGACGTCCTGGGGAGTGCGCGCGGCGGGGGACCCCGAGATGCTGGTGACGCGGGTGGCGGTGTGCGGTGGCGCCGGCGATTCACTACTGTCCGCGGCGGCCGCGGCGGACGTCCAGGCCTACCTCACCGCAGATCTGCGCCATCATCCTGCTGACGAACATCGCCGCGCCTCCGCGGTCGCGTTGATCGACGTCGCGCATTGGGCAAGCGAGTTCCCTTGGTGCGGCCAGGCGGCCGAGGTGCTGCGGTCCCATTTCGGTGAGGCGCTGCCGGTGCGGGTATGTCCGTTGCGTACCGACCCGTGGAACGTTGCAGCAAGCCGCGAGAACGACAGCTGAGAATAGGACCGGGAGATCAGACATGAAGGCCGAAGCGGCACAGCAGCGTTCGCTATTGGAGTTGGCGAAGCTCGATGCTGAGCTGTCACGGATCGCCCATCGGTCCACCCATCTGCCCGAGGGGTCCGCTTTCGAGCAGGTTCGGGTTCAGCACGAGGCGGTCGGTGACCGACTCGCTGCGGTGCGAATCGGGTTGGAGGACTTGGACGCCCAGGTTTCACGCCTGGAAGACGAGATCGACGCGGTACGTAAGCGTGAAGACCGGGACCGGTCATTGCTCACCTCGGGGGCTGTGGATGCCAAGCAATTGGCTGACCTGCAGCACGAGCTGGAGACCCTGGAACGCCGCCAGGCCAGTCTGGAAGATTCGCTGTTGGAGGTGATGGAGCGCCGCGAGGAGTTGCAGGCGCAACAGAACACCGAGATTGCGGCGCTCGAAGTCCTGCAAGCCGAACTGACCGCTGCCCAGCAGTCCGTCGATGCCGCCATGGCCGAACTCGACCAATCCCGTCAAGAACATTCATCGCGACGCGACACGCTGGCCGCATCGTTGAATCCCGATCTTGCCGCGCTCTACGAACGGCTGCGGGCCGGCGGCGGGCCAGGCGCGGGGCAGTTGCAGGGCCACCGTTGCGGTGCCTGCCGTATTGAGATCGGCCGCAGCGAATTGGCTCGTATCTCGGCGGCCGCCGAGGACGAGGTGCTTCGGTGTCCGGAATGCGCCGCGATCCTCTTACGGATCAAGGGACCCGAGCTGTGAAAGTCATCATCGAAGCTGATGGTGGATCGCGTGGTAACCCGGGGCCGGCCGGATACGGCGCAGTGGTGTGGACCGCGGACCGCTCGACCGTGTTGGCGGAGAGCAAACAGGCGATCGGCCGCGCCACCAACAACGTCGCTGAATACCGCGGTCTGATAGCCGGTTTGGACGACGCCGTCAAGCTGGGTGCCACCGAAGTGTCGGTCCTGATGGATTCCAAACTGGTGGTCGAGCAGATGTGCGGGCGCTGGAAGGTCAAGCACCCGGACCTGGTGGAACTGCATGGGCAGGCGCGCGAGCTGGCAGGGCAATTCCGCCGGATCAGCTACGCCTGGATTCCGCGGGCCCGCAATGCGCATGCCGACCGGCTGGCCAACGAAGCGATGGACGCCGCGGTTCGCACCAATCGGCGTGGCGAACCCGGTACCGTGGCGGTGGCCGCCGTCGCCGACCCCGCCAACACGGCGCCTGTGCAAACCCCGGCAGCTCCCGGATGGACCGGTAGACGCGATACGGCCACCAGGCTGCTGCTGCTGCGACATGGTCAGACCGAACTGTCGGTGCAACGCCGCTATTCCGGGCGCGGCAACCCGGCGCTCAACGAAGTCGGTTGGCGCCAAGCCGGTTTGGCCGCCCGCTACATCGCGCAACGCGGCGGAATTGCTGCGGTGGTGTCCTCGCCTCTGCAGCGTGCCTACGATACGGCGACGACGGCGGCCCGAGCCCTCGGGCTGGACGTGACGGTGGACGAAGACCTGGTCGAAACGGACTTCGGGGTCTGGGAAGGCATGACTTTCGCGGAGGCCGCCAACCGCGACCCCGACCTGCACCATCGTTGGCTCAACGACACCAGCATCACGCCGCCGGGCGGTGAGAGCTTCGATGAAGTGCTGCGGCGGGTTCGGCGCGGACGCGACCGGATGATCTCCCGGTATGAAGGCACGACCGTGCTGGTGGTCTCACACGTCACGCCCATCAAGATGTTGCTGCGACTCGCGCTCGATGTGGGCTCCGAGGTCCTCTACCGGCTGCATCTTGATCTGGCGTCGCTGAGCATCGCCGAGTTCTATGCCGACGGCGCGTCGTCGGTGCGGCTGGTCAACCAGACCGGCTACCTGTAGCAGCGCCGCCGTCAACGATCGGGCCAGCGGCTCGGTTCGACGGCGTCTGTTGGCCGCGATTTTGCGTAGCGGGTAGCGTATCTTCCGCGGACGAGTTGGCTGGGCGGCCGCGGCTCGCGTTGGGCTCGTTTTGTCATGAGGTCAGCGTCGAGTCGAGGAAAGTCCGGACTTCACAGAGCAGGGTGATTGCTAACAGCAATCCGAGGTGACTCGCGGGAAAGTGCCACAGAAAACAGACCGCCACTCTCGCGGTGGTAAGGGTGAAACGGTGCGGTAAGAGCGCACCAGCACCCCGGGTGACCGGGGTGGCTAGGCAAACCCCACCCGAAGCAAGGTCAAGAAGGCCGTACCGTAGGTGCGGCCGCGCAGGCGTTTGAGGGCTGCTCGCCCGAGTCTGCGGGTAGGCCGCTCGAGGTACCCGGCGACGGTGTGCCCAGATGGATGGTCGCCGCCGCGCCGCCGCTGGTTCAGCCGCGGCGGTGTGGAACAGAATCCGGCTTACAGGCCAACTCGTCCGCCTTACGTCTACGACCTGCATATTCAGCTAGCCGGAGCCGCTTGCGTCCGCAGCAGATCCGAGCACCGAATCAATTGCGTCCCGCGTCCGGTTGTCGGAATCGGGCCACAGGTGGCTGTAGGCGGGACTGTGGGACGGAGTTTGCTGATCCGGCGATGTGCACCGCTGGCCGCCAAGAAGGTCAGCCGCGACGACGGGCGCCGGTGCCTTGGGTGGCAAACTTCGGTGGGTTGCCTTTCGCTAGTTTGCCGTTGGTTAATTAGCCTCACGAGTTAGTGACTTAGGTCCTTAAGAGCATGGGGCTTCTGTCACCGGACCGTAGATTTGCTGCGATGATCGGAATGGGCGGGCGTAGCGTCTCGGAAAAGTCGGAAAAGGCCGAAAATTGTTTCCTTCGGACTTGGACCGTCCGGTCGTGATGGGGATTGACGAGTGTCAACTTTTGTTTATGCCGCACCCGAGGAGTTAGCTGCAGCGTCTTCCAGCTTGAGCAGCCTGGGGTCGTCGATCAGGGAGGCGCATGCGGCGTCGGCGGGCTTGACGACATCGATTGCGGCGGCGGCTGAGGATGAAGTGTCGGCGGCGGTCGCAAAGTTGTTTGGTGGTTACGCCCAGCAGTTTCAGGCGCTGGGCGCGCAGGCGTCGCTGTTTCATGACCAGTTCGTGCAGGCGCTGAATGGCGGTGGGTTCTTGTATGCGGCCACCGAGGCCGCCAGCGCGTCGCCGCTGCAAGCGGCAGCCGCTGCGGCCGTGGGGGTGCAAGA
Organism: Mycobacterium marinum; assembly: GCF_003391395.1. Taxonomy (NCBI): domain Bacteria; kingdom Bacillati; phylum Actinomycetota; class Actinomycetes; order Mycobacteriales; family Mycobacteriaceae; genus Mycobacterium; species Mycobacterium marinum. The sequence continues at coordinate 3,866,334 of NZ_CP024190.1, read as the reverse complement.
CGCCATCAATGCGCCGTTCCTGCAGTTCACCGGGCGCCCGTTGGTTGGGCCGGGTACCGATGGGGCGCCGGGCACCGGGCAGGCCGGTGGGCCCGGTGGATGGTTGTGGGGCGATGGCGGCGATGGCGGATCGGGCACGCCGGGTACGGCCACCAGCCCGGCCGGTGGCGCGGGCGGGGCCGGTGGGTCGGCGTTCCTGTTCGGCTCCGGCGGTCACGGCGGATCCGGCGGGACCGCCTATGCGGGCAGCGGCGCGGTCGGCGGGACCGGAGGCAACGGTGGTGCCGGTGGGCTGATCTTCGGCGGCGGCGGGGCCGGCGGTGTCGGCGGGCTGGGTGCGGCCGGTTCAGCCACCGCGGCGCCCGGCATGGGTGGTCACGGCGGGGCCGGCGGCACCAGCTATCAGCTGGGTGGAGCCGCCGGTGCCGGTGGTGCCGGCGGGCAGGGCGGCCTCGGCTATGACGCAGCCGCCGACCCGATGGCCGCAGCCGGCGCGTCCGGCGGCCACGGCGGCCACGGCGGGGTCGGTGGCGTCGGTGGCCGCGCGGTCGGGCTGTTCGGGAGCGGCGGGGGCGGCGGTGCCGGCGGGGACGGCGGCGTGGGTGGCACCGGCGCGCAGGGTGCCCCGGGCACGCAGTCCTTCTCGGCCGGCACCGGCGGTAACGGTGGTGACGGCGGCTCCGGCGGCGTCGCCGGGGCCGGCGGCTCCGGCGGATTCCTCGGCTCCGCTGGCGCCACAGGCGGCGCCGGTGACGGCGGCAGGGGCGGCACCGGCGGGTTGGGCGGCGTCGGTACCTCCACGAACGGGGGCGCGGCCGGCGGTACCGGCGGCAGGGGCGGCCTTTCCGGCGGCGTCGGTGGCACCGACGGTGCCGGCGGCGACGGCGGCCAGGGCGGCAGCGGCGGGGCTGTCGGCACCGGTGCGACTGCCGGCGCCGGCGGGGCCGGTGGCGCGGGCGCGGCGGCCACCAGCGGCGGGCCGGGCTACGGCGGTGGCGGCGGTGGCGGCGGCGGGGGCGCCAGGGTGCTACCCACCAGCGGCGGCATTACCAGCGGTACCGCCACCGGTGGTGAGGGCGGCGTCGGCGGCGCCGGTACCACCGTGGCCGCCGGCGGGGTTGGCGGCCACGGAGGCAACGCCACCCTCGCCGCCAGCGATGCCGGCAGCTCCGCCGACGGTACCGCCACCGGCGGGGCCGGTGGGGCCGGCGGCACCAACCACGCCAGCGGCGGCCGCGGAGGCGACGCCACCATCAGCACCAGCGGGGGCGGCACCATCACCGGCGGCACGGCGACCGGCGGCGTCGGGGGTGCGGGCACCACCGGCGGCAGCGGCGGCGGCGGCGGTAGCGGCGCCCTATTTGCCAACGGTGCCGGCAGCTCCGCCAGCGGCAGCGCCATCGGTGGCTTCGGGGGCGCGGGCACCACCGCCGGCCTCGGCGGCGTTGGCGGCTACGCCCAGGTCAGTGCTTCTAACGGCGGCACCGCCACGGGCACGGTCAGCGGCGGCTACGGGGGTGCGGGCACCACCGGCGGCCACGGCGGCGGCGGCGGCAACGCCTTCCTTCGGGCTAACGGCGCGGGCAGCTCCGCCAGCGGCATCTCCATCGGCGGCGCCGGGGGCGCGGGCACCGCCGGCGGCTACGGCGGCAGCGGAAACTACGCCTCGATCAGAGGTTATAGCGGCGCCACCCTCACTGACGGCACGGCCACCGGCGGCGGCGGTGGCGCTGGCATCGGCGGCCGCGGCGGCTCCGGAGGCAGCGCCAACCTCTTCGCCAACGGGGCGGGCAGCTCCGTCGCCACTGGCTACGCGACCGGCGGGGTCGGCGGGGCAGGAAGCGGCGGCGGCATCGGCGGCGCCGGAAACCAAGCCCGAATCAACGCCGTCGGGGGCGGCACCGTCACTAGCAGCGCCACCAACGGCGGGGCCGGCGGTGACGGCATCACCGACGGCATCGGCGGCAACGGCGGGGGATCCACCTTCACCGCAAACACCGGCGGCACCATCGACACCAGCACCGGCACCGGCGGCAACGGCGGTAGCGGCACCGGCCTGGGCAATACCGGCGGCAACGGCGGGGCCGCCGACCTCACAGCTCCCCCCGACTGGATGGGAGTGGACCTTTTCGGTACGCCCGGCGCGAATGTGCCGTGACAGTTCACCGCTGATCGAAACGCCACCACGGCCTGGTCGAGATGGCTGGGAGAGAACAAACCTCACACGACCGTCAGCCCGGCCGGAATCCTCTCCGGGTCGCGCCAGAAGGCGTCGTGGGTGAAGCGGTTGAACAGATCCGGCGGTAGCAACGTGTCGCGCGCTTCGGCCGTGACCGTGGGGCGCACGGTGTGCAACCCCGGTGTCCCGGCGCGCTCGTCGAACTCGGTGACGTCGTACTCGACATGGCCGAAATCGTGCTCAAACACCGGCTCACCCAGAAACGCGTAGATGGCCTGCATCGCCTTGGCCGGGTCGGTGCTCAGGGTTTCGTACTGCAGCAACAGAAGTCGATCTCGTTGCGCGCCGTAGCACGCCTGCCGCAGGGCATCGTAGGGACCGCCGACCATGCCGTCGGGCGCCACCACACTTGTGGCGCGGCTAAACACCGTGCCGCCGGCGCTGTAGTTGAAAATCGACGACGGGCTAAAGACGTTGTGTTGAATCAACCGCTCGATGCTGTCCACCACCCACTGCAGTTCACGCACGCAGGCAATCACTTTCGCATCGGGAAACAGTCGCGCAATCGCGGGCATCCACGCACACCAGCCGCGGTTGGTGTCAAAGATCACCTCGGCGGTGCAGTCCGCATAGAAGTCGTTGAACAACCCGCGCAGGATGCGCTCGCGCTTGGCGTCATCGATGAACACCGAAAACTCGTTGCGCCCACTCATTTCGTCGAGCAGGGCGCCGAACAGGCCGGCCAGCGGACCCGACATTCCGGCCTGGAACCGCGGGTTTTGCCGCAGCAACGCGGCCAGCAACGTCGAACCCGACCGCGGCAGACCGGAGATGAAATGAATGGCTTTCACGGCACACCCCCGACTTGGCTTCCGCACCATGACCTGCTCTGCGGACGTCTACCTCGTGTGATGCCGTCATGCTAACCGATCGCAAATTCCTTTTGTCGGATGATCGCGCATGAACGCGGCCGCCCGCCATGAGCCAGGCTCATCAAGATCGGTCTGGGGGAACACGGGGGCTGGGCCGGCGGAGGTTCTGGCTTCGGCGGGTGATGTTACGCCGTCGCGGTGATGGTTGCGGTGGTGCTGGCCGCGGATTCAGAACCCGTGCCGCACGATTCAGTACCGCACCGACGTAATCCCCATCGCGCAGCCCGGCTTCGCCGGTCGCGATGCCCATCCGTACCGGCAGCTCCAGCGCCCGCTGGGCAGCCACCGCCGACGTGATCGAGACGCCGGGATTATCGGCCGACTCTGCGACAGCCGCGCGCGCTGGCGCTGATCCGCGGCGGTGCCACACCCGGCAGCTTCACCGTGACGCGGCCATCTGTGTGCCCGCCTGATAACCAACGTGTTGGGCCTGCTCGCACTACTGGCCTTCGCTTTGTCCGTCGGAGCCCTGATGCTGCGCGTGGGATGGCGTTTGACTTGCCCACCCGCACTCAGCGTCGGGTCTTGCGTACCGACTTGTCGAGCCGGTGCAGGGCGGCGTCGAGCCGCTGCCGGCAACCCTCGGCCAGATCGCTCTCCCGCTGATACAGCAGGCCGTAGGTAAAGGTGTCCTGGCCCGCGGCGTGCGCCGCATCGGTCTCGTGGAGCAGGTGCTCTCGGCTGACCACGCTGTCCTGGTGATCGCCGAGCAGCGTCTGGATGGCCTTGGCCTGGCTGGAGACCTGGACGGCTCCGGTGGCCGCGGCGGTGTAGCGCAGCCTCTTGGCGCGCTTGCGGATTCGGTGCAGCGCCTCGTTGGGGCCGAGGTGGGCACCCGCGTCCGCGGCGGCAGACTCGGCCGGCGAACTTGGCGCCTTGGCGGCCGCCTTGGCGAGTTTGGCGGCCTTGCGGACCCGTCGGTAAGCCGCCTCGATACTCGGGGGTGGGGCCGGCTCAGCCCCCGCGGCGGCGGTGTCGGCCGGATACGCGGCCGCGATGGCGTCGAGGGCATCGAGCAGGCGGAAGTAGCGCTTGGACCGCATGGCCACCAGCGACCGCCGCAGCCCGGCGTGGTAGCGGCGCCGGGCCCCGTCGACCAGACGCTCGTAGACGGGTCCGCGCACCAGCGTCGGGTCTAGCCTCTCCAGGGCGTGCTGGTAGCGCTGGCCAAGCACCTCGGCATCACGGGCCACCCCCAGCACGGCGGCGAGTTCGCGCAGCTCGTCGAGAACCCACGCCTTGTCGGCCAATCCGAACGAATCCTGCGAATCCGCGAGCAGGCTGCGAATTTTGCGGGTGGTCACCCGCATCTGATGGACGGAATCGTCGACGTCGGCGCGCACGGCGCGATCCCACACCAGCAGCTCCGCAACGTAGCGGGCCACCGCGCGGTGCACCGGATCCGCCGGTTCGGGCCGGCCCGCCGACGGCGAGGTCGAGCCCAGCACCCGAGCCAGCTTGGAGCCGTGCCCAGCCGGTGCCGCTCCGGTGTCAAGCAGCCGGTTGCTCAGCCGGTCCAGCAGTTCGCGACTGGCGCTCTGGCTCGGATCCGAAAGCTCGAGTTCCCACTCGCGCCACTGTTGTTGCGCCGGTTCGGCATCCGGACCGGCACCAGCCGACCAGGCGGTGACGTGGTCATCGCAGAACTCCGCGAGCGGTGCGCCGTCAACGCCGTACAAGAACTGGCTCGCGCGCTGTGTGCTGATGCGCGCGACCGGCTGCAGCGGGCGATCACGCACGATCGCCAACACCACATCGAGCAGCTCCGCCGGAACGCAGTGTTGGGTCGGCGCCCCCAAGGACTCGGATGCGTCCGGCTCCGTGATCGGCGCATGCAGCTCGGTGCGGGCGTCACCACCGGCCGGCAGCTTGAGATGCCAGCCGGCGTCGGCGCCACCGGTGCGCCGCCGCAGGGTGATCCGATTGCTCGCGAGGTCTTGGTCTGCGGTGTCGAAATACACCGCATCCAGCGCCTGGACCGGCTTCCTTTCCACACGAGCCACCGCCGCAATGCCTTCGAACGAGGGCGATACCGTCGACTCGACGACGTCGAACTTGCGCTCGACCTCCAAGTGACGCGCCGTCTTCGGCGCCTTTACAGGCATTTTCGCCTCCGGTCAGGCCACAGATCCGCGGACATGAAATCGTGGATAGGCATCATAGAGTGCCATATCGAGGTGACGCGTGAGCCTCAAGGTTCGGTTGCCGACGCCACACACCATTCGGTTCCTGCACCGGCCCGAAAGCACCTATCGTGTGCGATGCGGGCCGTCCCGGCGGCCTTCCGATACTTGATGAAGGAGTCGTTCATGGTGTTGTTCGGTGCTGCCAGATCGCGCCTGGTTGCCGGTGGGATCGTTGCCGGCGCGATGTTCCTGGGCGCAGCCGGCTTCGCGTCCGCGGTCGCCGGGGCAGATCCGGATGATCCCGCTCCCGCTCCCGCACCGGCACCGCCGAACTGCACGGCGGCGGACCTGGCCGGGGTGTCTGCCGGGGTTGCCGCAGCGACTTCGGTGTACCTGTTCAGCCATCCCGAGGTCAACGACTACTTCACCGGTCTGCGAGGTCAGCCTCGCGACGACATCCGTGACCAACTGCAGCAGTACATGGACGCCAACCCCGGCGTACACGCCGAGCTACAAGGCATTCGCCAGCCGCTGACCGACTTTCGGGATCGGTGTCAGCAGTAGGGGAGAATCAGAAGCAGTGCTCCTCGGCGGGAAATACGCCGCCGGCCACGTCTTGCGCGTATTGCACCGCGGCGCGGCGTAATTCGCCGCCGACATCCGCGTAGCGCTTGACGAATCGGGGGGCCTTGCCGCTGCTGAGGCCGGCCATGTCCTGCCAAACCAGGACCTGGCCGTCGCAGCTCGGGCCGGCGCCGATCCCGATGGTCGGGATGGTGAGCTTGCCGGTGATCTGGGTGGCCAATTCCGCGGGCACCATTTCCATCACCACCGAGAATGCCCCGGCTTCGGCGACGGCGATCGCGTCGGCGATCGTTTGTTCCGCGGCGTCACCGCGGCCCTGCACCCGGAACCCGCCCAAGGTGTTCACGCTCTGTGGGGTGAAGCCGATGTGGGCCATCACCGGGATGCCCGCCGCGGTCAGGCACGCGATCTGCTCGGCCACCCGCTCGCCGCCCTCGAGCTTGACGGCATGGGCACCGGCTTCCTTCATGAATCGGGTGGCCGCCGCCAGCGCGGCCGAAGGTCCGGACTCGTAGCTGCCGAACGGCAGGTCGGCGACGACCAACGCGTGCGGGGCGCCGCGCACCACACCGCGCACGAGGGGAATCAGCTCATCAATCGAGATCGGCACCGTGGTGTCGTAGCCGTACACGACGTTGGCGGCGGAGTCGCCGACCAATAGAACCGGGATGCCTGCGTCGTCGAAGGCCCGCGCGGTCGAGTAGTCATAGACCGTGAGCATGGCCCACTTGTGGCCTTCGGCTTTCCATTTCTGCAGGTGGTGGGTTCGCACCTTGGTCCGCGGCGCGCTGGCCGCGGAAGGCGACGACTCACCGGCGGGCACCGGCGAGTTAGCGCCATAGACATTTTGCTCAGACTGCTCAGAGAACTGCTCAGACATCATTGTCCCTAGCTGTTGGTCGGGTAGATCCTCGTGGCCCTCAGCACAAGCTGATATCCGGGTCCCCGGGTTCATCTGACCTGGCTAGTCTGCCATTTCTTACGCACGGATGCACTGTGAGCCCGCGCACGGCCTACCATCGGCGGAATGCAGCGGCTTAGTGGCCTCGACGCCAGCTTCTTGTACCTGGAAACCTCGAATCAGCCGATGCACGTCTGCTCGATCATGGAGCTGGACACGTCGACGATGCCCGGCGGCTACACGTTCGACCGGCTGCAGGACGCGTTGGCACTGCGGATCAAGGCGATGCCGGAATTCCGCGAAAAGCTGGCCAACAGCGCACTGAACCTCGATCACCCGGTGTGGGTGGACGACGAGGACTTCCAGCTGCATCGGCATCTGCACCGCATCGGCCTGCCCCCACCGGGGGGCCGGGCCGAGCTCTCCCAAATCTGCGGTCACATCGCCTCACTGCCGTTGGACCGCAGCCGCCCGCTCTGGGAGATGTGGGTGATCGAAGGAGTGGCGGGCACCGACTGCCACCGCGACGGGCGCCTGGCGGTCCTGACCAAGGTGCACCATGCCGCGGTCGACGGCGTGACCGGTGCCAACCTGATGTCGCAGCTGTGCACCACCGAAGCCGACGCTCCCGCCCCGGATCCGGTCGACGGGGTCGGCGGTGCCACCGATTGGCAGATCGCCGCCGGGGGCCTGCTCAGGTTCGCCACCCGGCCGTTGCAGCTGGCCAATGTGGTGCCCGAAACGGTGTCCTCGGTAGTGTCCACCCTGCTGCGGGCGCGCGAAGGCCTGACCATGGCGCGCCCATTCACCGCGCCGCGCACGGTGTTCAACGCCCGCGTCAGCGGCCGGCGCGCCGTTGCCTACGCGGAGCTGGATCTCGAGGACATCAAGGCGGTGAAGAATCACTTCGGCGTCAAGGTCAACGACGTGGTGATGGGGCTGGTCTCCGGCGTGCTGCGCAATTACCTGGCGGACCGGGACGCACTGCCCACGTCGTCGTTGGTGGCGTCGGTACCGGTGTCGGTGCACGGCAAGTCCGACCGTCCCGGCCGTAACCAGGTATCGGCCATGTTTTCCAGCCTGCACACCGAGATCGCCGATCCGGCCGAGCGGCTGAACGCCATCGCGCACGGCAATACGGTTGCCAAGGGCCACAGTTCGGCGATCGGCGCCACGCTGCTTCAGGACTGGTCGCAATTTGCCGCGCCGGCGGTCTTCGGCGCCGCCATGCGTGTCTATGCAAGCAGCCGGCTGACCGAAAGCCTGCCCGTGCACAACCTGGTGGTCTCCAATGTGCCGGGCCCGCAGCTGCCCCTGTACATGCTGGGATGTGAGGTCAAGGCGATGTACCCGCTGGGGCCCATCTTCCACGGTTCGGGCCTCAACGTCACGGTGATGTCGCTGAACGGCAAACTCGACGTCGGGCTGGTGGCCTGCCCGGAGCTGCTTCCGGATTTGTGGCAAATGGCCGACGAATTCGCCACCGTAATGGAAGAACTGCTGGCCGAGACCGGATGACGGGCGCGGTGACGGTGGTTAACCAGCATTTACCGTGTTCTCTGGCACCATAGGTTGCCATGTTCCTGTCTCGCCGCGACAAGCTCGCGCGAATGCTGCTGATATGGACCGCGATCGCCAGCGTGGCGCTCGTCCTGACCGGCTGCATCCGCGTCGTTGGCGGGCACGCCCGCATGGCCGAGCCGAAGCTCGGCCAGCCGATCCAGTGGTCACCGTGCCGCAGCTCCAATCCGAACGTGAAGATTCCCGGCGGAGCGCTGTGCGGCAAACTCGCCGTGCCGGTCGACTACCGGCAACCCCGCGGCGATGTCGCGGCGCTGGCGTTGATTCGCTTTCCGGCCACGGGCGACAAAATCGGTTCCTTGGTGATCAACCCCGGCGGGCCCGGTGAATCCGGCATCGAGGCAGCGCTCGGCGTCTTCCAGACGTTGCCCAAGCGCGTCCACGAGCGCTTCGACCTGGTTGGATTCGACCCACGCGGAGTGGCGTCCTCGCGTCCCGCGTTGTGGTGCAACTCCGACGCGGACAACGACCGGTTGCGCGCGGAGCCGCAGGTCGACTACAGCGAGGCCGGCGTCGCGCGGATGGAGGAGGAAACCAAGCAGTTCGTTGCCCGCTGCGTCGGCAAGATGGGCAAGAACTTCCTGGAAAACGTCGGCACGGTCAACGTGGCACGGGACCTCGATGCCATCCGCGCGGCGCTTGGCGATGACAAGCTGACCTACCTCGGCTACTCCTACGGCACCCGGATCGGTTCGGCATATGCCGAGGCCTACCCGCAGCGGGTGCGGGCGATGATCCTCGACGGTGCGGTCGACCCGAATGCCGATCCCATTGAGGCGGACCTGCGGCAGGCCAAGGGGTTTCAGGAAGCGTTCAACGACTATGCCGCCGACTGCGCCGAGAACGACAGCTGCCCATTGGGTACCGACCCGGCCAAGGCCGTCGCCGTCTACCACAGCCTGGTCGACAAGCTCGTCGACCCGAACAATCTGCAGGTGAGCAGGCCGGCTCGGACCAAGGACCCGCGCGGGCTCAGCTACAGCGACGCCATCGTGGGCACCATCATGGCGCTGTATTCGCCCAACCTGTGGCAGCACCTGACCGACGGTCTCACCGAGCTGACCGACGATCGTGGTGACACCCTGCTGGCCCTGGCCGACATGTACATGCGTCGCGACTCGCACGGCCACTACACCAACGCCACCGACGCGCGTGTCGCGATCAACTGTGTTGACCAGCCACCCATCACCGATCGCGCCAAGATCGTGGACGAAGACCGCCGCTCGCGCGAGATCGCGCCGTTCATGAGCTACGGGAAGTTCACCGGCCACGCCCCCCTTGGCACCTGCGCGTTCTGGCCGGTCCCTCCGACCAGCAAGCCCCACGCGGTGTCGGTGCCGGGCTTGGTGCCGACCGTGATCGTGTCCACCACCCACGACCCGGCGACGCCGTACAAGGCCGGGGTGGATCTGGCGAACCAGCTGCATGGTTCGTTGCTCACTTTCGCCGGAACCCAGCACACGGTGGTGTTCCAGGGCGACAGCTGCATCGACGACTACGTCACGGCTTATCTGATCGGCGGCACCACGCCACCGCGCGGCGCGAAGTGCTAGGCGTGCGATAACACCGAGTAACCAGCTCCGCGCCGAACGCCGCGGTTAGGGACTATTGGCCCTAGGGCGGTGCAGCGGCGGCCCGGAATACTTGGGCGGCTTGTCCAAAGCTATTCGGTCACCGTTGCCTTTGGAGCTGATCAATGACCACCGAAGCGCCGCCTGCCCACGATCTCGAAGCCCGCCGGCCATTTCCGCCGCGAATGGGGCCCAAAGGCAGCCTGATCTACAAGATCATCACCACCACCGACCACAAGATGATCGGCATCATGTACATGGTCGCCTGCTTCATCTTCTTCTTCATCGGCGGCTTGATGGCGTTGCTGATGCGCGCGGAGCTCGCCACACCGGGGCTACAGTTCCTGTCCAACGAGCAGTACAACCAGCTGTTCACCATGCACGGCACCGCCATGCTGCTGTTCTACGCGACCCCGGTGGTGTTCGGATTCGCCAATCTGGTTCTGCCCTTGCAGATCGGCGCACCCGACGTAGCCTTCCCGCGGCTCAACGCATTGTCGTTCTGGCTCTTTGTCTTTGGCGCGTTGATCGCCTTGAGCGGATTCATCGTGCCCGGAGGCGCCGCCGACTTCGGGTGGACCGCCTACACGCCACTGTCCAACGCCGCTCACAGTCCCGGTGTGGGGCCGGACCTTTGGATTCTGGGCCTGGCGGTCGGTGGACTGGGCACCATCCTCGGGGGAGTCAACATGCTGACCACCGTGGTGTGCCTGCGCGCTCCGGGAATGACGATGTTCCGGATGCCGATCTTCACCTGGAACATCATGGTCACGAGCTTGCTTGTGCTGATGATCTTCCCGCTGTTGACCGCGGCGCTGTTCGGTTTGGCCGCCGACCGTCACCTCGGCGCCCACATCTACGACCCCGCCAACGGTGGGGTCATTCTGTTTCAGCACCTGTTCTGGTTCTTCGGGCACCCCGAGGTGTATGTCATCGCACTGCCGTTCTTCGGGATCGTGTCCGAGGTGATCCCGGTGTTCAGTCGCAAGCCGATCTTCGGCTATACGACGCTGGTCTACGCGACACTGTCGATTGCGGCACTGTCCGTGGCGGTTTGGGCCCACCACATGTTCGCCACCGGGGCCGTGCTGCTGCCCTTCTTTTCGTTCATGACGTTTCTGATCGCGGTGCCGACCGGTCTGAAATTCTTCAACTGGATCGGCACCATGTGGCGAGGTCAGCTGACGTTCGAATCACCGATGCTGTTCTCGCTGGGATTCCTGGTCACCTTCCTGGCCGGCGGGCTGACCGGCGTGTTGCTGGCCAGCCCGCCGCTGGACTTTCACGTCAGCGACACCTATTTCGTGGTTGCCCATTTCCACTACACGCTGTTCGGCACCATCGTGTTCGCCACCTATGCCGGCATCTACTTCTGGTTCCCCAAGATGACCGGGCGCCTACTCGACGAGCGGCTGGCCAAGTTTCACTTCTGGCTGACCTTCCTCGGGTTCCACGCCACCTTCTTGGTCCAGCACTGGCTGGGCAATTCCGGGATGCCGCGTCGGTATGCGGACTACCTGCCCACCGACGGCTTCCAGACGCTCAACGTCATCTCCACGATCGGAGCATTCACCCTCGGTGTCTCGGTGCTGCCCTTTGTATGGAATGTGTTCAAGAGCTGGCGCTTTGGCGAACCGGTGCTGGTCGACGATCCGTGGGGACACGGCAACTCGCTGGAATGGGCCACCAGTTGCCCTCCGCCTCGGCACAATTTCACCGAGCTGCCCCGAATTCGTTCGGAGCGACCGGCGTTCGAGCTGCACTACCCGCACATGGTGAAACGTCTTCGGGCCGAGGCCCACGTCGGTCGTCACGAAATCGAGACCGACACTTCAGAACTGGCGGGTAGTCCAACGTAGTGAGATACGAGACCAAGGCGTAACCATTTCGCGGCGCCACGGGTATCCGTGGGTGAGACGATGTCCGCCATGTTGCGCCTGAGAACGCTGAGCTCGGCGCTGCTGTCTTTTGGGCTGGTGCTCTGCGGCGCGTTGCCGACCACGCTGGCTGTGGCGGGCGCGATACCGGAACCCGATGTCGGTCAGACCCAGAGCCCGGGCATACCTATAGCAGCGCCGCAGCAGAACTGGGGCTCCTGTGGGCCGTTCATCGATAACGTCAGCGAGATTCCAACCGCACGGTGCACCACCGTGGGGGTCCCGATCGACTACGACAAACCCGGTGGGGCACAAGCCAAACTGGCCGTGATCCGGGTTCCAGCGACGGGCCAGCGAATCGGTGCGCTGCTGATCAACCCCGGCGGGCCCGGAGCTTCCGCGGTCGACATGGTCGCCGGGATGGCACCCGAGCTGAGGGGCACCGAGATCGCCCGCCATTTCGACCTGGTGGGATTCGACCCCAGAGGAGTGGGCCACTCCACTCCCGCGCTGCGGTGTCGCACTGACGCCGAATTCGACGCGTTCCGGCGTGACCCGATGGTGGACTACAGCCAGGCCGGCGTGGCTCACATCGAGCAGGTGTACCGAGAGCTGGCCCAACACTGTGCTGACCGGATGGGCCTGGGCTTCTTGGCCAACGTCGGCACCGCGGCCACCGCACGCGACATGGACATGATCCGCCGGGCGCTAGGCGACGATCAGCTCAACTACCTGGGCTACAGCTACGGTACCGAGTTGGGCACCGCCTACCTCGAACGGTTCGGTTCCCACGTCCGGGCGATGGTGCTCGACGGCGCCATCGATCCGATGGCCGGGCCAATCGACGAAAACGCCAAACAGTTGGCGGGATTCCAGACCGCCTTCAATGACTACGCCGCCGACTGTGCTCGCTCACCGGCCTGCCCGCTGGGCACCGACCCGGCCCAATGGGTCAACCGGTACCACGCTCTGGTCTATCCACTGGTCAGCCAGCCGGCAAAGACCTCAGACCCGCGCGGCCTCAGCTACGCCGACGCCACCACGGGCACGATCAATGCGCTCTATGCGCCGCAGCGCTGGAAGTATCTGACCAGCGGTTTGCTCGGCCTGCAGCGGGGTACCGACGCCGGTGACCTGCTGTTGCTGGCCGACGACTACGACGGCCGTGACCGCGCGGGGCGCTACAACAACGGCCAGGACGCGTTCAACGCGATCCGCTGCGTGGACGCGCCGACACCGACGGATGCCGCGTCGTGGGTCTCGGCCGACCAACAGTTCCGTCAGGCCGCTCCCTTCCTCAGTTACGGGCAGTTCACCGGGTTGGCCCCGCGTGATCTGTGTGCGTTGTGGCCGGTGCCGGCGACGTCGGTGCCACATGCGGCCTCGCCCGCGGCGCCGGGCAAGGCTGTCGTGGTGTCCACCACCCATGACCCGGCAACGCCATATCAGGCCGGCGTTGACCTGGCCCGGCAGTTGGGTGCTCCGCTGATCACTTACGACGGGACTCAGCACACCGCCGTATTCGACGGCAACGACTGTGTTGACGGCGCGGTGGTGCGGTATTTGCTCAACTTGACGCCGCCGCCGGCCAATTTGCGCTGCGGGTCCTAGCCGGTCGCGCGCTCGCCCGGGCACTCCGCAACGTGCCTGGCCGGGCATCGGTAACACGCATTTAACACATCTTGCATACTGTTCGAGTCATGGATCGGCAGAAGGAATTCGTCCTCCGCACACTGGAAGAGCGTGACATCCGCTTCGTCCGGCTTTGGTTCACCGACGTGCTTGGTTTTCTCAAGTCGGTTGCGATCGCACCTGCCGAACTCGAAGGCGCCTTTGAGGAAGGCATCGGCTTCGACGGATCGTCGATCGAGGGCTTTGCCCGGGTCTCGGAATCCGACACAGTGGCGCACCCGGATCCGTCCACCTTCCAGGTGCTGCCCTGGGTCACCGACGCCGGCCATCACCATTCGGCTCGGATCTTCTGCGACATCACCATGCCGGACGGCTCGCCGTCGTGGGCCGATCCGCGCCACGTGCTGCGGCGTCAGCTGACCAAGGCCAACGAACTCGGCTTCTCCTGCTACGTACATCCCGAGATCGAATTCTTCTTGCTCAACCCCGGCCCCGAGGACGGGACGGAACCGGTGCCGATCGACAACGCCGGCTATTTCGACCAGGCGGTGCATGTATCGGCGTCGAAGTTTCGCCGGCACGCGATCGACGCCCTGGAGTTCATGGGAATCTCGGTGGAATTCAGCCATCACGAAGGCGCGCCGGGCCAGCAGGAAATCGATCTGCGGTTCGCTGACGCGCTCTCGATGGCCGACAACGTGATGACCTTCCGCTACGTCATCAAGGAAGTGGCGCTGGAAGAGGGCGTGCGCGCCACGTTCATGCCCAAGCCGTTTGGCCAGCACGCCGGTTCGGCGATGCACACCCACATGAGCCTGTTCGAGGGTGATGTCAACGCGTTCCACAGCCCCGACGATCCGCTGCAGCTGTCGGAGGTGGGCAAGTCGTTCATCGCCGGGATCCTCGAGCACGCCTCTGAGATCAGCGCGGTGACCAACCAATGGGTCAACTCCTACAAGCGGCTCATCCTGGGCGGTGAAGCGCCCACCGCCGCCTCCTGGGGGGCGGCCAACCGCTCCGCGCTGGTGCGCGTGCCGATGTACACGCCGCACAAGACGTCGTCGCGGCGGATCGAGGTGCGCAGCCCCGACTCCGCGTGCAATCCGTATCTCGCGTTCGCAGTGCTGCTGGCCGCCGGGCTGCGCGGGGTGGAGAAGGGCTACGTGCTGGGCCCGCAGGCCGAGGACAACGTGTGGGACCTGACGCCCGAAGAGCGCCGCACCATGGGCTACCGCGAGCTGCCGACGAGCCTGGACAGCGCGCTGCGCGCGATGGAATCCTCCGAGCTGGTCGCGGAGGCATTGGGGGAGCATGTTTTTGACTTCTTCCTGCGCAACAAGCGTCGTGAATGGGCCACCTACCGCAGTCACGTCACCCCATACGAACTGAGCACATACCTGTCGCTGTAGCCCGCGGGGCGCGGTGAAATCAATCTGATGGACCAGACGGTCCGATCAGCGGTCGGCTTGCGCTACCGTCATGAACGTGACGAAGCCCGCGACGCAGCGACCAAAGCTGCCCAGCGTCGGCCGTCTGGGATTGGTGGATGCCCTGGCCGGGGCGCGCCTGGCGGAGCTGGGTTGGACCGAACACGATGACCAGGCGCATGTGGATCTGCTCTGGTCGTTATCACGCGCACCGGACGCCGACGCTGCCCTGAAGGTCTTGGTACGGCTCGCCGAGAACCCCGACACCGGATGGGACGAGCTGAACGCGGCGCTGCTCAACGAACGCAGCCTGCGCGGGCGACTGTTCGCAGTGCTGGGTTCCTCGCTGTCGCTGGGGGACCACCTGGTCGCCAATCCGCAGTCGTGGAAGTTGCTCAGGGGCAAGGTCGCACTGCCATCACACGCGGCGCTGCTCGAGTCGTTCGTGGATCTGGCCGAGGAGGTGGCCGCGGCGCCGGCCTCGGCCGTACATCGGTTGCGCGCCCTGCACCGTGACCACGTTCTGGTGCTGGCCGGGCTGGACCTGGCGGCGACGGTCGAAGACGAACCGGTGCTGCCGTTCACCGTGGTGGCCGCGCACCTGGCCGATATCGCCGACGCCGCGCTGGCGGCGGCTTTGCGGCTGGCCGAAAAGACGGTGTGCCGCGACCGCACACCACCGCGACTGGCGGTCATCGCGATGGGCAAATGCGGCGCCCGCGAACTGAATTACGTCAGCGATGTCGACGTCATCTTTGTGGCCGAGCGCGCCGACCCGATCAGCATCCGCGTCGCCGGCGAGATGATGCGGGTGGCGTCATCGACGTTCTTCGAAGTGGATGCCGGACTGCGCCCGGAGGGCCGCAGCGGCGAGTTGGTCCGCACCGTCGAATCGCACATCGCCTACTACCAGCGTTGGGCCAAGACCTGGGAGTTCCAGGCACTGCTGAAAGCCCGGGCGGCGGTCGGCGACGCTGAACTGGGCCAGCGCTACCTGGCCGCGCTGATGCCGATGGTGTGGACCGCCTGCGAACGTGACGACTTCGTGGCCGAGGTGCAGGCCATGCGCCGCCGGGTGGAGCAGCTGGTGCCCGCCGATATCCGCGGGCGCGAGCTCAAGCTGGGGACCGGCGGGCTGCGCGACGTGGAATTCGTCGCGCAACTGCTGCAGCTCGTGCATGGCCGCAGCGACGAGTCGCTGCATGTCGCCTCTACCGTGGACGCGCTGTCGGCGCTCGGCGAAGGCGGCTACATCGGGCGCGAGGACGCGGCGAACATGATCGCCTCCTACGAATTCCTGCGCCTGCTCGAGCATCGCCTGCAGCTGCAGCGACTCAAACGCACCCACCTGCTGCCCGAATTCGAGGACGAAGAGGCGGTGCGCTGGCTGGCGCGGGCGGCTCACATCCGGCCCGACGGCCGTCACGACGCGGCCGGGATGCTGCGCGAGGAACTCAAGCATCAGAACGTGCGAGTGTCGCGGCTGCACGCGAAGCTCTTCTATCAGCCGCTGCTGGAGTCGATTGCCCCGGCCGGGCTGGAAATCGCCGGGCGGGGCATGACGTCGGAGGCGGCTGAGCGCCAGCTGGCGGCGCTGGGCTACGAGGGCCCGCAGACCGCGTTGAAGCATATGGCGGCGCTGGTCAATCACAGCGGCCGGCGCGCGCGCGTGCAGTCGGTGCTGTTGCCCAGGCTGTTGGACTGGCTGTCCTATGCCCCAGACCCCGACGGCGGGCTGTTGGCCTACCGCCGGCTCAGCGAGGCGCTGGCCCCGCAAAGCTGGTATCTGTCGACCCTGCGCGACAAGCCGACCGTGGGTAGGCGGCTGATGCACGTGCTGGGCACCTCGGCTTTCGTGCCAGATCTGTTGATGCGCGCACCCGAGGTGATTCAGAACTACGGCGACGGCCGGACCGGACCCAAACTGCTCGAGACGGAGCCCGCGGCGGTTGCCCGGGCACTGATTGCCTCGGCGGGCCGATACTCCGATCCGTTGCGCGCCATCGCCGCCGCCCGCACGCTACGACGCCGCGAGCTCGCCCGCATCGGTTCCGCGGACCTGCTGGGCCTGCTCGAAGTCACCGAGGTGTGCCGTGCGCTGACCTCGGTGTGGGTGGCGGTGCTGCAATCCGCGCTGGAGGCGATGATCCGGGCCAACACCCCCGAGGGGGGACGGCCCCTGGCCCGCATCGCGGTCATCGGCATGGGCAGACTGGGCGGCTCCGAATTGAGCTACGGATCAGATGCCGATGTCATGTACGTCTGTGAACCGGCCAGCGGTGTGACCGATGCGCAGGCGGTGAAATGGTCCACCGCGGTGGCCGAGCAGGTTCGAGCAAAACTGGGCACGCCCAGCGTCGATCCACCGCTGGAGGTGGATGCCAACCTTCGGCCGGAAGGCCGCAACGGTCCACTGGTTCGCACGTTGGCGTCCTATGAGGCCTACTACGCGCAGTGGGCGCAGGCCTGGGAGATCCAGGCGCTACTGCGCGCGCACGCGGTCGCCGGCGATGCGGAGCTGGGCCAGCGGTTCTTGCTGCTGGTAGACCACACCCGCTATCCGCCCGACGGCGTCTCCGCCGAGGCGGTGCATGAAATCCGCCGCATCAAGGCGCGGGTCGAGTCCGAACGGCTGCCGCGCGGCGCCGACCCCAATACGCACACCAAGCTGGGCCGCGGCGGGCTGGCCGACATCGAATGGACCGTGCAGCTGCTGCAACTGCAAAACGCGCACGAGATCGAGGCCTTGCACAACACCTCGACGCTGGAATCACTGGATGCGATAGCCGAGGCGAAACTGGTCGCCGAGGACGAGGTGAAGCTGCTGCGGCAGGCTTGGTTGACCGCGACCCGGGCGCGCAACGCCTTGGTGCTGGTGCGTGGCAAGCCCACCGACCAGCTGCCGGGACCGGGACGTCAGCTCAACGCGGTGGCGGTGGCCGCCGGCTGGCACAACGACGACGGTGGCGAGTTCCTGGACAACTATCTGCGGGTAACCCGGCGCGCGAAAGCCGTCGTGCGCAAGGTGTTCGGAAGTTAGGGGCTGGTCCGGGTTGGGCGCCGCGTTCGAGGGCTCGAGCGACGACGCTGAGCTGGATCGGGTCGAGGCGACCTACGCACCCCTGGCCGAGGCCGTGCGCGATCTCATCGACGCCACCATCCAAACCCGGGCAGACGAAGAGGGGATCCTGCAGGCGAGGGCCGTGATCGAGGCGGTGACACAGTCGCTGCGCCGCGAGCAGAGCCGGCCATGCGAGGTCAGCTACCGCGGTGACGCGCGCCCGATTCCGCTGGCAAATGCGGTAATCGGCCAGTGCAATCCGATAGCACCGCCGGTGGTTGTCCATCGCGATCCCGACGCCGCAGACGGCCGGTGCCGGGCCGAATTCGTGCTGGGCGCGGCCTACGAGGGTCCGCCCGGCCTGGTGCACGGCGGGGTGTGCGCACTGGTGCTGGATCATCTGCTTGGCGAGGCGGCCAGCCAGGGACGGACCCAGCCCCTGTTCACCGGCACCATCACGGTGAAATACCTGCGCGGCACCCCACTGGGGCCGCTGCGCTGCGAAGCA
The DNA here is from genome assembly GCF_003391395.1 of Mycobacterium marinum. Taxonomy (NCBI): domain Bacteria; kingdom Bacillati; phylum Actinomycetota; class Actinomycetes; order Mycobacteriales; family Mycobacteriaceae; genus Mycobacterium; species Mycobacterium marinum. The sequence goes on along the minus strand of NZ_CP024190.1, from coordinate 3,847,954 downwards.
TGGGTGGACCGGACCGAAGGCGTCAAAACCTTTGCACGCGGATTTCTGTCCGACGCCGAGGGAATCACGGCGCAGGCCGAGGGGGTCTTCATCAAACCGGCTTGGGCGCGGGAGGTCCGGTGAAGTTCTACGTCAGCAGCGCCTTCCTCAACACCTCGGAGATCATCCAGATCACCAAGGCCGCCGACGAGCTGGGCTATGACGGCATCGGGATCCCGGACCACGTGGTCAACCTGGAGACATTGCAGACCCCCTACCCCTATACCAAGGACGGGCAGCGGCGATGGCAGCCGTTCACCGACTGGCCTGATCCCTGGGTCCTCGTGGGTGCGCTTGCGCAGGTGACGCGGCGGCTGAAGTTCGTCACCACCGTGTACATTCCCGCGATGCGCAACCCCTATTCGGCGGCGAAAGCCATTGCTACTGCCGCACTTCTGGCGTCGGGACGGGTCGAGCTGGGCGTCGGCGTCGGCTGGTGCGCCGAGGAATTCGCTCTGATGGGGGAGCAGTTCGCGGCCCGCGGCAAACGTACCGACGAAATGCTCGCCCTGATGAAGCGGCTGTGGGAACCGGGCTGGACGGAATTCGAGGGTCGGTTCTACCAAACTCCGCGCCTGGAGATGCAGCCAACTCCGCCGCCCATTCCGATCTACGTCGGGGGGCTCAGCGACATCGCGTTGCGCCGCGCCGCCCGCTACGACGGCTGGATCGGAGACTTGATCAAGACCGAACGGGCCATCGAGGCGGTGGGCAGGCTACGCGAACTGCGTGCCGAAAACGGCTTGCCAGTAGATGATTTCACCATCCTGACGCCGCTGACCGATGCCTTCACCCCCGCCGACTACCAGCGTGCCGAGGATGCCGGCATCACCGGGATCATCACCATGCCGTGGATGTTCTACACCGGGCCGGACGCCGGATTGGACGCGAAGATCGACGGCATGGCGCGATTCCGCAACGACCTCTCGCTCGACAGCTAGCCGTGGCGCGGACGGCCAATCCGGCCATTTGGATCGGTCGCCGGTCAGGGCAGCCCATCCACCCCATCCGAGCCGAACACCGCGCCGGCGGCGCCACCCGTGCCGCCGGCGGCCGGCGTCGCGCTGAATCCGCCGTTGCCGCCGTTACCACCGCTGCCGACCAGCCGGGCGTCGCCGCCGTCGCCGCCGTCGCCCGCGTCGCCGCTGCCGGCGTCGCCGCCGGCGCCACCACTTCCGCCGTCACCGATCAAAGCCGCGTTGCCGCCGTTGCCGCCATTGCCACCGTCGCCGGTGTTGCCGCCCAGGCCGCCCTGGCCCCCCGCGCCGCCGGCCCCCAACAGCAACCCGGCGCCGCCACCGTCGCCGCCGGCCCCGCCGTTGTTGCCGTTGGCGCTGACGATTAGCCCGCCCTGGCCCCCGGCGCCGCCGGCCCCGCCATTGCCGACCAGCCCGGCGCTGCCGCCATTGCCGCCGGCCCCGCCGTTGCTGCTAACGATTACGGTATCGAGAAAGCTGGTTCCGCCGGCCCCGCCGCTCCCACCGGCTCCGGCATCTCCGAACAGACGTCCGCCGTTGCCGCCCGCCCCGCCGGAGCCGCCGTCGTTGATGGCGCCGGCCCCGCCGCTGCCGCCGGCGCCGCCGCTGCCGAACAGCCAGGCGTCGCCGCCGGCCCCGCCGGAGCCGCCTCGTCCACCAGCGCCGAACCCGCCGTTGCCGCCGTCACCGGCCGTGCCGAAGAGCAACCCGCCGGTACCGCCGATGCCGCCGGTACCGCCGCTGGCGAACCCGCTGGCCCCGCCAGCGCCGCCCGCTCCACCGTCACCGAACAGTCCGGCGGCGCCCCCGGTCCCGCCGGTGCCACCGGCCCCGCCGGCGGTGATGGGGCCACTGAATCCGCCGTTGCCCCCGACCCCGCCGTTGCCGTAGAGCCTGCCGCCCTGGCCACCGGCGCCGCCGTGGCCACCGACCCCAGAGTTCCCGACGGCGTTGCCGCCGGTGCCGCCGCTGCCGCCATTGCCGATCAGCCCGGCCCCGCCTCCGGACCCGCCGGCCCCGCCTTCGCCGAACCCGCCCACGCCGCCCTGGCCGCCGACCCCGCCGGTTCCGGAGATCAGGCCCGCGTTGCCGGCGGCGCCACCGGCTCCGCCGACCCCAAAGAAGCCGGTGCCGCCCAGACCGCCGTCGCCGCCGACACCGAACAGTCCGGCGTTGCCGCCGTCACCGCCTTGCCCGCCCAGGGGGCCATCGCCGAATCCGCCGGTGCCGCCGGTTCCGCCGGTGCCGATGAGCCAGCCGCCGGACCCGCCGGCCCCGCCGGCCCCACCGATACCGTCGTTGTCCACGCCCATGCCGGTGCCAGTGCCGCCGGCTCCGCCGCCACCACCGTGCCCGTAGAGTCCGGCGTTTCCGCCGGCACCACCTGCACCGCCGAAACCGGACAACCCGGTTCCGCCATTGCCACCGGCCCCGCCGGCGGAGATCGACAGGCCACCGGCGCTACCGCCGTCCCCGCCCAAACCACCGATACCGGAGGTCCCCGTTCCACCCGCCCCGCCGGCACCGCCGGCTCCGAACATCAACCCGCCGACCCCGCCGGCACCACCGGCACCCCCGTTGAGGCCACCGGAGCCGCCCGGACCGCCGGCGCCGCCGTTGCCTAAGAACAGGCCGCCGGCCCCGCCGGCGCCTCCTTGGGTCTGGCCCGTCCCGCCGGCACCGCCGGCGCCACCGTTGCCGAAGAGCCCGGCTCGCCCACCGGCTCCACCGTCTTGACCGCCAGCGCCGGACCCACCGGCTCCGCCGCTGCCGAACAATAATCCGCCGTCGCCGCCGGGTGCCCCGGTTCCTGGAGCGCCATTGCTGCCGTTGCCGATCAGCGGCCGCCCAAACAACGCCTGCGCGGGTGCGTTGACTGCGGCAGGCATGCTCTTCAGCAGGGACGCAGCGGTGAGGTCGGTAGTTGTGTAGCTGGCCGCAGCCGCGTTGACGGTCTGCACAAACCGGTCATGAAACGCCGTCGTCTGCTGGCTGATCGACTGATATCCCAAGCCGTGCGAATTGATCAGGGCCGTGATCGCAGCCGACACCGCATCGGCGCCGGGCTGGATGACTTCGGTGGTCGCGAGGATCGCATTGGCGTTCGCGGCGTTGATCGTCACCCCGATATTCGCCAAATTCCTTGCCGCCGAGGCTAACTCTTCTGGTGCCGCAATGACGTACGACATGTGCCCCCCGGTTCGGCCAGGAACAGTCAGAATTCAGCAAGCCAGAGTCAACGAGCCGTGCTGAGCAGAGCCTAATCGATGGCGTGGATCCGCAAACGCGATTGCCGGCTATCGCTGGCCCTTCCGATGCACCGTCTGCGATGCAGGGCGGCACGGCGCAGACTCCGGCGCGAAAAACAGACAACCCGCTTGGCGACCGGTGAGGGTCGCCAAGCGGGTTGCTGTACCCGGTGTGTGTTACACGACTTGGAAGCGCGCTAGACGTCTCTAGCAGTCATAGTAGAGCGCGAACTCGTACGGGTGCGGCCGCAGGTTGACCGGCTCGATCTCGTTCTCGCGCTTGAAGCTGATCCACGTCTCGATCAGGTCGGGGGTGAATACGCCACCCTCCGTGAGGTATTCGTGGTCAGCCTCGAGCCGGTCGATCACCGCGGCCAGCTGGGTCGGGGCCTGCGGGATGTTTGCGGCTTCCTCCGGCGGCAGCTCGTAGAGGTCCTTGTCGACCGGCGCCTGGGGCTCGATCTTGTTCTTGATGCCGTCCAGACCGGCCATCAACATCGCCGCGAACGCCAGGTACGGGTTGCCCGACGAGTCGGGGCAACGGAACTCGAGGCGCTTGGCCTTCGGGTTGCTGCCGGTGATCGGGATACGCACACAGGCCGAGCGGTTGCGCTGGCTGTAGACCAGGTTGATCGGGGCCTCGTAGCCGGGTACCAGCCGCTTGTAGGAGTTCACCGTGGGGTTGGTGAAGGCCAGCAGCGAAGGCGCGTGGTGCAACAGGCCACCGATGTAGTGGCGAGCCGTGTCCGACAGGCCGGCGTACCCGGTCTCGTCGTACATCATCGGGGTGCCGTCCTTCCACAGCGACTGGTGGGTGTGCATACCCGATCCGTTGTCACCGAAGAGCGGCTTGGGCATGAAGGTCACGGTCTTGCCGGCCTGCCATGCGGTCTGCTTGACGATGTACTTGTAGAGCTGCATGTCGTCCGCGGCGTGCAGCAGCGTGTTGAACTTGTAGTTGATCTCGGCCTGCCCGCCGGTACCCACCTCGTGGTGGCCCTTTTCCAGGCTGAAGCCGGCGTTGATCAGGTTGGTCAGCATCTTGTCGCGCAGGTCGACGTAGTGGTCGACGGGCGCCACCGGGAAGTACCCGCCCTTGGGGCGGACCTTGTAGCCGAGGTTGGGGCCGCCGTCGGCTTCGTTGGCTGCGCCGGTGTTCCACCACCCGGAGATGGCGTCCACCTCGTAGAACGACCCGTTGGTGCGCGAGTCGAAGGCCACCGAGTCGAAAATGTAGAACTCGGCCTCGGCGCCGAAGTAGGCGGTGTCGGCGATGCCGGTGCTGATCAGGTAGTTCTCGGCCTTGCGGGCGACGTTGCGCGGGTCGCGGGAGTAGGGCTCAAGGGTGAACGGGTCATGCACAAAGAAGTTCAGGTTCAGCGTCTTGGCTTCGCGGAACTGGTCGATGATCGCGGTATCGGGGTCCGGGAGCAGGAGCATGTCGGACTCGTGGATCGACTGGAATCCGCGGATCGAGGAGCCGTCGAAGGCCAGGCCCTCCTCGAAAACGGCCTCATCGAAGAAGGAGATCGGAATCGTGAAGTGCTGCATGACACCGGGCAGATCGCAGAACCGCACATCGACAAACTCGACGCTTTCGTCTTTGGCGAGTTTGAAGACGTCGTCGGGCGTCTTATCCGTCACTGAGTGCTCCTTTGCTTAGGTGATTCGCGGCCGACGCTATGGAGGTGTTGTTGCCCGCCAGTCAACCCCGTGTTGCGCGGACGTTACGCGACCATCAGCCCCGGCAACAGCCCCCGGCTGCTGGCCGAGTCCTATTGTGAAGCCATGGCCCGCAAGATCGTAACTGGTCCGTCGATGACAATATCCCCGCCAGCCGTCGGCCGGCTCGCTGGGAAGCACAACCATGCGAGCGGACCGGGCCGATGACCACAGAATCGTCCACCAGCTATCCGGGTAAGACGCTCGGGTTCCCGAGAACCGGGCCGGGATCGCTTGCTGGAACGGGGCGCCGGCTGGCGGCGCTGTGCGTCGACTGGCTGCTGGCCTACGGTCTGGCCCTGCTGGGCGCGGGAGTCGGTGCCTGGCCCCAGGCGATGTTGTCGACGGTGGTCCTGGTGATCTGGCTGTTGATGGGTGTACTGGCGGTACGCCTGTTCGGATTCACGCCAGGTCAGTTGATGCTCGGTCTGGCGGTGGTGAGGCTGGATGGACGGATGCCCGTCGGGGTCGGCCGTCTGGCCGGACGCGGACTGCTGATCGCCCTGGTGGTCCCGCCGCTGTTCACCGACGCCGATGGGCGCGGGATCCACGACCGGCTGACGGCCACGGCGGTGGTGCGGCGCTGAGACCGCGCCCCGTCCGGGGCGGTCGGGCCCGGGCAGAGCGTGTGCGCAGCTACCTGCGGCGCACCGAGCGCTGGACACCGCGCATCTTGCCGGCGTTGGGCAACGGCCCCTTCGGCAGGGCGCCGGCGCCGGCCCGTGACCCCAGAGCGGCCAGTCGCGACTCCAGCGAGTCCAGTTGCTTGACGGTGATGTTGGCCGGAAGACGGGTGAGGTGGCGTTCCAACTTGGCCAACGGAATTTCGCCGTCGCCGTTGCCCACGATGATGTCGTAGATCGGTACCTCGCCGACCAGGCGAGCGGTGCGCTTCTTCTCCTGTGCCAGCAGCGGTTTGACCCGGGCCGCGGATCCCTCGCCGACCAGAATCACGCCGGGCCGGCCCAGCACCCGATGTACGGCGTCAAAGTGGCCGGTCGCGGCGACCCCGGGGCTCACGCGCCACTTGCCGCGCAGGTTCTCCAACGCCCAGGCGGCCGCACCGGTCTGGCCTTCAGCTTTGCTGTAGACCGCCCGTTGAGCGCGGCGGCCGAAAATGATGAACGCCACCAGACCGCCCAGCAGCAAGCCGAACGGGATCATCGTGATCATGGTGAGCCCGCCGGCCCACACCCCGACCGCCACCGAGATGCCCACGATCAGGACGAAAGCCCCGATCATGTAGGGCAGCAGTCGCTTGTCTTCCTTGCGCTGCAGGTTGAACGCCTGCCAAAGCTGGGTGCGGCGTTCCCGGGCGGCGGCCTTGCGGGCCGCCTTTGCCTCGGCCTTGGCGGCCTTGTTTTCAGCGGAATTTCGGGATCTGGCCATAGTTGTCAAGAATACGTAGGCACTGGCTAGCCTGAGTTCGAGGCTCCCGAGGTGTTGCGGGACCGGGCCTGCTCGTAGAGCCGGCCCGCCCGGTAGGACGAGCGCACCAGCGGACCGGCCAACACCCCGGCGAAGCCCAGCCCCTCGGCGTACTGGGCGAACTCGACGAACTCCTCGGGCCGTACCCAGCGCTCGACCGGGTGGTGGCGCGGCGACGGGCGCAGATATTGGGTGATGGTGATGATGTCGCAGCCGGCATCATGCAGATCGACCAGCGCGGTGCGCACCTCCTCAGGGGTTTCCCCCATGCCAAGAATGAGGTTGCTCTTGGTCACCAGCCCGAACTGGCGGGCCGCGGTAAGCACGTCCAGGCTGCGCTGATAGGTGAAGGCGGGCCGGATCCGTTTGAAAACCCGTGGCACGGTTTCGACGTTGTGCGCCAATACCTCCGGGCGGGCCTCGAAGACTTCGCCAAGCTGATCAGCTTTGCCGTTGAAGTCCGGGATCAGCAGCTCGACGCCGGTGGACGGGTTGAGCTCCTTGATGGCGCGCACGGTCTCCGCGTAGAGCCAGGCGCCGCCGTCGGGCAGGTCGTCGCGCGCCACGCCGGTGACGGTGGCGTAGCGCAAGCCCATGGTGTGCACACTCTCGGCGACGCGGCGCGGCTCGTCGCGATCCAGCGGGGCCGGTTTTCCGGTGTCGATCTGGCAGAAGTCACAACGACGGGTGCACTGGTCCCCGCCGATCAAAAACGTGGCTTCCCGGTCTTCCCAGCATTCGAAGATGTTCGGGCAGCCAGCCTCTTCACACACCGTGTGCAGGCCCTCGCGCCGAACCAGGTTTTTCAGCTCGGTGTATTCGGGCCCCATGCGGGCGCGGGTGCGGATCCACGGGGGTTTGCGTTCGATAGGGGTCTGCGCGTTGCGCACTTCCAGGCGCAGCAGCTTGCGGCCCTGCGGAGCCGCAGCGCCGGCGGCACCGGGCTCCGGAGCGACATTCACGTTGATGATGCTACGCGGGCGCCCCGGTGGTCGCGGACCGGCAGGGCTCCGTCCAACGCATTGCAGACGGCGTCGGCGACTGCGCCGCGGACCTCCTCGACGCCAACGGTGCGGCCAAGCTCGGCCGATAGCGAGGTCACCCCGGCATCGGAGATGCCACACGGCACGATCGCGGTGAACGCGGCCAAGTCGCAATCGCAGTTCAGCGCGAAGCCGTGCAGCGTTGTCGCCCGTGACACCCGGACACCGATGGCGGCGATCTTGCGCTCCGGGCGCCCGGATCCGGCCGGTATCCACACCCCGGACCTGCCCTCGACCCGTCCGGTCTCCAAACCCAAGTCAAGACACACCTTGATCAGCGATTCTTCGAGGCGCCGAACGTAATTGACCACGTCGAGTGGTTGGGCCAAACCGATGATCGGATAGCCGACCAGCTGGCCTGGGCCATGCCAGGTGATCTTTCCGCCGCGGTCTGTGTCTACGACATCTATCGCCTCGGCCCCGGCGGCGCCCGCAAAGACGGGGCCGGGCCGTTCGTGCGGCTCGGTGCGTCGTCCGGCGGTGTAGACCGCGGGGTGTTGCAGCAGCAGCAACGTGTCGGGGCCGCCGGCGACGCGGGCGTCGGCCAGGTCGCGTTGCATCTGCCAGGCAGTCTGGTAATCGACGCTGCCAAGTTGGCGCACGTCGATTCCAGCCGTGCTGGAGCGGATTGACCCGGTCACAGTTGCGACGTTACCCGTAGCAGCCGGTCACCCGCGGCCGTGGTGTGCCAGGTCCCGGCCCTGGCTGTCGACCGTCTTGAGAATCCTTTCAGAATCCGCCAGGGCGCGCCGCTGACGCTGTGGTTGACCGCACCACTGGATGCATCGGAAGGACGCCGCAGTGATCGCTGCCCAACCCGGACCGGGCGTGCCAACCAGCGATACGGCGCTGCGGCGCCTGGTCGGCCACGCCGCGCGGCGCAGTCCTACCGCGACCACCGCGCTGAGGCTGGTGCGGCGGTGCGTCGCCGGTAATCCCCGCCTTTTGGCGGCGGTCACCGCGGTGCAGCTGGTCGGCACCCTGGCGGCGTTGTACTTGCCGGCCGTCGACGCCAGGATCATCGACCGCGGCATCGCCCAGGGGGACACCGCCACAATCATCAGGCTGGGGGCGGTGATGCTGGCCGCCGGCGGAATTCAGCTGCTGTGCTCGGTGGCCGCGGTCTACCTCGGCTCGCTGGTCAGCATGGGGTTCGGGCGTGCCCTGCGCCGGGAGCTGTTTGACCGGGTGACCGGTTGGTCGATGCTCGAGGTGTCCAGGTTTGGAGCCTCCTCGCTGCTGACGCGCACCACTACCGACGTACAAACGATCGAGTCGACGCTGCAGCAGTACATCACGACGCTGATCGCAACCGTGATAACCGGCATCGGCGGGGTGGTGATGGCGGCGCACGAAGACGCCGCCCTGTCCTGGGTGCTGTTGGTGGCGGTTCCGGTGTTGGCGGCGCTCACCTCATGGATCATGTCGCACCTGATCGCCCACGAGCGCGGTCTGCAGAAACTCTTTGATCGAATGAACCAGGTTGTACGCGAACAGCTTTCGGGCATCCGGGTGGTCCGCGCCTGCGCTCGTGAAGGGTTCGAACGGGGCCGGTTCGGCCAAGTCAGCGCCAGCTACTCGCGGACCGCGCTGGCCGCCGATCGGTGGCAGGCCCTGCTGGCGCCGGTTGCCACCCTGGTGATCAGCCTGTCCAGCGTTGCGCTGGTCTGGTTCGGCGCGACGGCCATCGACGCCGGCCAGATGCGGGTGGGGCAGCTACTCGCTTTCATGCTGTATGCGATGCAGATCTTGGCCGCGGCGTCGATGCTGTCGAAAATACTGGCCAACATGCCGGCGGCGGCCGCCAGTTTTGAGCGGATCAATGAGGTGCTATCGACCGACGCCGGCCTGGCCTCGACACCGGCCCGAGCCGACCATGGTGGGGGCGCGCCCGCCCGCAATGATGCGGTCATCGGGTTGCACAACGTGAGTTTCGGCTATCCCGACGCGGACCGGGCCGTGCTGCGTGACCTGTCGTTCACCGCCACGCCGGGCAGTGTGACGGCGATTGTCGGCGCCACCGGTTCGGGCAAGTCGACGATGATCTCACTGCTCACCGGGCTCTATGACGTTGCCGGTGGATCGGTGCGGGTGAACGGAGTCGACGTGCGCGACTGCGATCCCGAACAGCTGCGCTCGATCGCGGTGGTCCCTCAGGGCGGATACTTGTTCGCCGGGTCGGTTGCCGACAATCTGCGCTACGGCAAGCCCGACGCCACGAACGCCGAGATGTGGGAGGCGTTGCGCATCGCGGCCGCCGACGGATTCGTGGCCGCCCACCCCGACGGCCTGCAGATGCCGGTTGCGCAGGGCGGTGTCAATCTCTCCGGTGGCCAGCGACAGCGGCTGGCCATCGCCCGCGCCGTCATCCGCCGGCCCTCGGTGTACTTGCTCGACGATGCCTTCTCGGCACTGGATGTGCGCACCCAGCGCGATGTGTGGGCCGCACTGCGCGCCAGTTGCCCCGACGCCGCGGTCATCACGGTGTCACAGCGAGTCGGCGCGGCGGCCGAAGCGGACCAGGTGATTTTCCTGCACGGCGGCTCGGCCACCGGCTCACGCGCCCCGATGGGCGCCCACGAGTCGCTGCTGGCCGATTGCCCGCGCTACGCCGAGTTCGTCGCGGCCCAGGCCCCGGCATAACCCGGACACGTCCCTGAACCGGGTTGAACCGGCCTGAACCGGTGTCGAGCCGGTCCAAGGGGATCTGCCGCGCGAAACCCGGCGTCTCAAGAATGCATGCAGAAGCCGACAAGGGACACGTTCGACGCTGGTGGCGGCGATAAGCGAATTAGGTCATCGAGCTGGGGAGGGACGTGACAGTGATCGGCCACCAACATTGGCCCCGGTTCCGGCGCGGGTGTGCCGCCGTGCCGGCACGGCGCGCCGGGACCGCCGCACGTCTGTGCAAACGGCTGCTGGCCAGCCGGGGCCTGATGGCCGCCGTCGTCGTGCTGGCCATCGCGGGCGCCGCGATCGATGTGATTGCGCCACGGCTGCTCGGGCACGCCACCGATCTGCTGTTCGCCGGGATGATGGGTCGTCAGCTGCCCGCCGGCACGACCAAGGAGCAGGCGGTGTCGGCGGCATACGCGCGGGGCGACGGCACCGTCGCGCACCTGTTGTCCACGATGGACGTGGTGCCGGGCGTGGGTATCGACTTCACCGCCATCGCCCACACCCTGCTGGTGGCCGCGGCCCTGTTCTGCGTTTCCGCATTGCTGGTCTCGGTCCAAGCCCAGCTGCTGAAGATCGCAATCCAGAAAATGATGGAGCGCCTGCGCACCGAGCTCGAGGAGAAGCTGCACCGGCTCCCACTGTCCTACGTCGACGCGCACCGGCACGGCGAGCTGCTCAGCCGGGTCACCAACGACATCGATACCGTTCAGATGGCTCTGAAGCAGACCGCGAGCGCGCTGCCCACCACGGTGCTGACCGTGCTGGCGGTACTGGTGATGATGGTGACCATTTCGCCGCTCCTGGCGGTGCTCACGATGGTCACCGTGCCGATATCGGTGCTGGCGAGTCGCTTCCTCCTGCAGCGCTCCAAGCAACTACGGGTGGCCCGGGCCGCCGATATTGGTCGGCTCAACGCGGCGGTCGAGGAGATCTACAGCGGGCTTGCCGTGGTCCAGGCTTTCGGCCATCAGACACCCGTGCGCGACCAATTTGCGCAGATCAACGACGATGTCTACCGCACCAGCTCGGGTGCGCAGTTCATCTCGGGGCTGATCTCTCCGGCCACCACGTTCGTCGGCAATCTGGGCTACCTGGTGGTGGCGGTGGTGGGCGCACTGCAGGTGACGTCGGGCAGCCTCAGCCTCGGCACCATCGAGGCGTTCATCCAGTACGTGCGCCAGTTCAACCAGCCGGTGACCGACGTCGCGACCAGGTACGACGTGTTGCAGGCCGGGTTTGCGTCCGCGGAAAGGGTTTTCGAGCTGCTCGATGCGCCTGAACAGCAAGACGACCCGGGCCTCGAGTTGCCCGCAGTCGGTGCTGGGGGTGGCCGGGTCGAATTCGACCAGGTCAACTTTGGCTACCAGCCGGGCAGGCCGGTGCTCGAGGATCTGTCTCTGGTGGCCGAGGCGGGCAAGACGGTCGCGATCGTTGGGCCCACCGGGGCGGGCAAGAGCACGCTGGTGAATCTGTTGATGCGGTTCTACGAGGTGGACTCCGGACGGATCCTGATCGATGGAGTGGACATCGGCACCGTCGACCGCGATTCGCTGCGCTCTCGGATCGGCATGGTCCTGCAGGACACCTGGCTGCTGGCCGGCACCATCGCCGAAAACATCGGCTACGGACGTCCCGAGGCCAGCCGCGAGGAGATCATCGCGGCGGCCAAGGCGGCACATCTGGACGAGTTCGTCTGTGGCATGCGTGACGGCTACGACACCTGGGTGAGCGAGGACGGCGGCAACCTCAGCGCCGGCGAAAAGCAGCTGATCACCATCGCTCGGGCATTTCTGGCGGGTCCGCAATTTCTCATCCTCGACGAGGCCACCAGTTCGGTCGACCCGGGCACCGAGGCCCTGATTCAGCGGGCGATGACCGAACTTCGGCGTGGCCGAACCTGTTTCGTTATCGCCCACCGTCTGTCGACGATCCGCGACGCCGACGCGATCCTCGTCATGGAGGCAGGGCGGGTCGTCGAACAGGGGACTCACCGACAGCTGGTGGCCCGGCGCGGCAGCTACTTTCAGATGATGGAGGCCGCCGGCATGTGCGTGGCGCCTCGGCCGGGACGGGCCGACGATGGCGGTGCACCGTGTTGCGACGGTGGGCGTCGGCACCCCCGGTCCCGGGTGAGCGAGGCGCATCACCGGCCGGATACGCGGCCGGTGCGCGCGCCGGCGAGCCGCACGCCACCGGCCGGTGAACATACCCCGGACCGCCCTGGGCCCCGGATTGCGTCGCGAACCAAGACGTCACATGTTCTGATCGGCGATTCCGTCAGGTGCCGAACGTGATTCGGCGCGGCAGGAATTCGGCGGACCACGTGGGTAGTTGATGTGCTGTCACAACACCGGGCTGCAGCGATACCCTGCGTGTAATGAGCTTCATCGAAACTGTCAGTCGGATAGGCATGGCCATCGACGGCATGGGCGTCGCGGTGATCATGCTGGGCGCGGTGGTCTCATCGGGGCTCTTCGTCGCCCACCTGCCGCGCAGGCCGGACCGCGCCTATCGGGAGTTCCGGCAAAATCTCGGGCGATCCATCCTGATCGGCCTGGAGCTGCTGGTGGCCGGCGACATCATCAACACGATCCTGGTGACTCCCAACGGGGAAAGCGTTGCCGCGCTAGCCGGTGTCGTGGCGATCAGGACCTTTCTGAGCATCTCGCTCACCGTCGAGATGACGGGTCGATGGCCCTGGCGGCAGCCGACGGTGTCACCGGAGACCACCGCCGCTGGGGGCCAATTCGACGCGGCTGCCGACAGCTAGCCAGCACGCCGGCGTGGCTGCCCGCTATCGTTGGCTGCCGGCCAGCAGCTTCTCGCAGTCCACCGAACGCATCTCCATCATCAGCGCCATGTTCTGCTGTGGGTCGACCGGCGCATCGATGATGTGGACACCGCCGGCCGCGGCGGCCTGATCGAGCACATCGCGGAACCGGGCTGGATCATCCAACCGGTGACCCGTCGCCCCGTAACTGTGGGCGAAGCCGACAAAATCGGGATTGGTGAAGTCCACCCCGTACCTGCCGAAGCCATCGGACATCTGCTTGAGGGCGATCATGCCCAGACCATTGTCGTTGAACACGACGATGATCAGATCCAGCCCGAGGCGAACCGCCGTTTCCAGGTCTTGACTGTTCATGGCGAATCCGCCGTCACCGGTCACCACCACCACCTTGCGATCGGGATGAACCAGCTTGGCGGCGATCGCGGCGGGCAGGCTGATGCCCATGGACCCCAGCGCATGGTCGATCAGCATCGTGTTGGGCTGGCGCGCGTTGAAGTTGCGGGTCGCCCACATCATGTGGATGCCGTTGTCGAGCGACAGAATGTCATCGTCGGCCATGAAGTCACGCAGCGTGGCGATCAGGTACCCCTGCTTGGCCGGGAAAGACGTGTCGGTCGAGGCGCGTTTGATGCTGTCCTGCATCGCCTTTGCGAGTCGGTGGAAGCCATCGTGGTCCCACGCCGGATTGGGGCAGAGTTGCTCGGTCAGCCGGTGCAGCGCGTCTGCCATGTCGCCGACGACCTGCGCCTGCGGGAAGTAGCTGTTGTCGCCCTGGGCGGCGAACGGATTGAGGTGGATGACCGTGCGCCCGTCGTCGGGTTGCATGAAGAAGGTCGGTTTCTCCAGCACGTCGTGACCGACGTTGAGAATGACATCCGCCGTCGTGATGGCGCAGTTGGGATAGTCACCCGGCATGATCGAACAACCGAGATAGCGTGGATCGTCCTCGTTGGCGACGCCCTTGCCCATCATGGTTGCCACGAAGGGGATCTGGGTCTTTTCGATGAGCGCGCGCACCGCCGCCGCCACCGCGGGCCGATTGGCGCGGGTGCCGCCGCCGACCATGATCAGCGGCCGGCGGGCGTCACGGATCAACCGGGCCGCGGTCTCAATGCTGTCCTGCGTGGCTACCGGAATGTCGCCGTGCCAGCATGGCACCAGTGGCCCGAGTTCGGTTTCTCTGGCCACGTCGTCGGGTAGTTCCAGGTGCGCGGGCCCCTGACGCTCACCCAGCGCCGACATCATCGCCTGGCGCAGCAACGATCCGGCCATTGGTCCGGACGGGATCTTGGCGGCGAACTTGGTGATGGGCCGCATCACATCGACGACGTCGACAATTTGATATTGCCCCATGCGGTTGTCGCGCACCGCCTTTTGGCCGGTGATGACGAGCATGGGCATGGCCGTCAGATAGGCGTGGGCCACCGGGGTGGTCAGGTTCATCGCGCCCGCGCCAAGTGTTGACATCGCGACAGCCAGCTTGCCGGTGAGGCGCCCATAGGCGGCGGCCGCAAAGCCCGCCGCCTGCTCGTGGCGGAACAGGATGAACTTGATCCGCCCGTCGTTGCGCAGCGCCTCCATGAAATGCAGGTTCTCGTCGCCCGGGATCCCGAACACATACTCCACGCCTTCGGCCGCAAGCGCCGCGACGATCTGTTCGCTGGTGTTCGACGGTGCCATCAGAGTTCACCGCTGCCCTGACGCAGCACCGTCTCGGGGTCTTCGGATTTCAGGCTTTCCTTGACCTGGTCCATCTTCTTCATGATGTTGTGTGCCTTGGTCAGGATTGCCTCGGCCTGATCGCCGGGGATCACCACGGCCGTCGAACCCTTGGCGAAGATCACATCGCCGGGAACCACGGTGACGCCGCCGATCGCTACCGGAACGTCGGCCAGGTAGGGCTGGATCTCGTTACCGCCTCCGCGCGCCGTTTCCCCGTGACAGTAGGTCGCGAAGTTGTAGGTGCTCAGCTCCTCGAAATCACGCAGCATGCCGTCAGCGAGAATGCCTGCCATGCCGAGGTTTTCGACCCGACTGAGCTTGGTGCCGCCGCCGAGTGAGGTCTGGTGGTAGCCGTTGGATGCCATCACCAGCACGGCGCCGGCAGGGTCATGTTTGGCGACGGCACGGTAGATCGCCGGACCGAGGCTGTGCTTCTCCGGGTCCATCAGGTCCTTGCGTACCGGCAGAAAGGAAATGGTGACCGCGGGGCCGACGAGCACTCGGTCCGGGTCCGGGCTGTCAAGTTCGATGATGTGGGCGCGATGCGCATAGGTCATCATCATGGCGTCGACGACGTCGGCGACCCCGAGGCCATCCACCAGTTCGGTCAGCTGCATGACTTCGTCCTACCCTTCTATTCGAAAGCGGCTATTCGGTGGGCATCATGTTCAGCAATAGGCTCACCACCGGAATCATCCGCCCCATCGCGTTGGGGACCAGGTTTTCCAGCGAATCCTTCACTGCTGCCGCGGTTTCGGGGTCAGGCGGCTCGGTCGGCCCGAGTGCACCACTGACCGTGACCCCCCGGCGTCGGCCGTCGGCGAGCACCGCGTCGATCGTCGTCAGCAGTGACCCGTCATCGTGCAGCGGGCGCAACGCGGCGTAGTAGAGCACCAAGAAGCCTGGCCAGTGCGCCAGGTTTCGCGGCAGGCTGACCTGCACGTCTTTGGCCTTGCCGCGGGCGCCGATCAAGTTGACCGTGCGCACCATCTCGGCCACGTGTGAGGGCATCTGATCGAAATTCAACCTCGTCGGGGCGGGCGTGCCGGCGCCGTGCCGCGGCGGTTGCTGGGCCGGGGGAGCGGCCGGTTGGCCCTGTCCGTCCAATCGCGCCATGATGGCCGAAAAGGAAACGATGTTGAGCGGATTGCCGCGGTCGTAGCCGATCAGCGCGGCACGGATCGCCGACTCACCCTCAGCGTTGATGCCCACCGACCGCAGGGCGGCCCGGCTGAACCGGGGGACTGTCGGCAGATCCTGCGCCTCGCGCAAGGCGTCCGCCTGCCCGTACACCGCGCCGTTGGTGTAGAGCGGTCTCATCGTTTCCCAGATCCAGCGCAACCCACCCGGAATGGACGCGATGTTGCGCCAGATCAGATTGACGAATGACATTCCAAGCGTCTCGCGGATGTCCGCGTAGAGCTCGGCAATTTCACCCGTCGCCTCGGCCTCGCCGACGCTTGGAACCGGATCTCCGGACGGCTGCATGGCAAATTCCCTTATCTCCCAGGGATAGAAGATCAGTCCGGCATGTTCGCGCGCATGTAGTCGATCGCAAGCTTCATCGCGGCCATCTTGACCTTGTTGCGTTCCATCATCTGTGCGTTCAGCTGCGCGATGTTGACGGCATATGGGTTTTCCCGCAACAGCTTTGCCGCGAAAAGCAGATTGGTGGCGGTCAGCTCGGCATTGCGGCGCACATAGGGCGACAGCTCGCCGCCAGCCTCGATATAGCTCGCGCCCGGACCTGCGTCACCGACCCAATACAGATCGGTGTTGGGTGGCACCGTCGCCCCGAAGTGCAGCAGGTTGCCGAAAGTGTTGGCCACACAATCGTGGCTGCCGTCCTCATTGCCCGTCACCACGATGCCGGCCACCGACCCGTAGAGCGGGAACTGCCCGGTCTTTTCGCACATCACCGTCTTCGTGGTGCCGTCGAGGCGCTCGATCACTCGCTGCATCACCGACGATCGCACACCCATCCAGATCGGCATGGCGGGCACGATGATGTTGGCACGCTTGACCTTTTCCAGGATCAGCGGCCACTCGTCGCCGTCCCCCTCGTCATTGCCGACTCCGGGCTTGACGTCGTAGTCAACGACTCGGACTATCTCGGTCTCGATGTCGGGCTCGTGGGCCTTGAGCCGGTCGATAAGCAGATTGCACAATGCTTCGGTATTCGATACTTCCGGGCCCTTTTTCAGGGTGCAGTTCAGAAAGAGCGCGTAGAGCGGCCCTTCCTTCTTCATCTCGTGGAAAATCGAGGATGCCACGCGCGTCTCCGTTTGTTCATTTAGCTGGCCACAGGGATGCGTACCGAGAGCGAAGATTACACGATTTGGGGCGTTGCAGGGCCGTCGTCAACCAATTAAATTTTTGGCGCACAGCAACGATGATGCCCCGTGGTCCACCGGGAAGTGAGGCCCCCGGCGGGCGGGTGCGGACCAACTCCATCTGGGTCGGCCGCGCGCCGCGGCGCTGCCGGTCGCAGCAGTCAAAGCCGTTGGACCATAGCGTGATTAGAACACCGTTCTGGGGCACATCCGTCAGCGGATGCTCGGCGCTGCGGCGTGATCGCCCGGCCGGCGAACCGCTCACCGATGCCAGCACACTTTGGAGATGGCGAACGGTCCGCCCCTCGGTGGTCCGGACAAATCCCGCCCAGGCCGGATCCCCCGCACCGAGGCGACTGGATTGAACGACGTTTCACCGTCAGTTGACGGTCGGGACCACAATCGTGGCGTGACCATGGCAGTCGGCGAGATCCGCGAATCCGGTCACCGCACAGCGGGGGCCACGCTACAACGTTGAATCCCGACCGAGGCGGTCGAACTCGGCCAGCAACGCGTCGAAGTTGGCCGGCCGCACCTCTACCGACTCATCTCGCGTGGTTGCCGCGATTCGGATGGTGCGCCGGATCTGGTCCACATAGACGCGGCACGCCTGGCACCCTCTGGTGTGCTGTTCGAACCGGTTCAGGTCAGACTCGTCGAGCGCATCCTCGAGATAGTCGGTCACCAGAGCCACCGCGTCCGAGCAGGTAATACGTAGTTCGTTGGAGATGAAGTCGCCATCAGTTGTCATGGAAATACTCCTCCAGTATTGCGCGCAGGGCGGTGCGGCCACGGTGCAGCAGGACCCGCTGATTGACCGCTGAAATGCCCAATGCCTCACAGGTTTCCTCGCTCGACCACCCCTCGAGATCGCGCATCGCTACCACCTCGCGTTGAGCGCCGGGCAGCTGCTGCAGCGCTTCGACCACCACGGAGCGAACCTCTGCCGACAACAGTCTCTGCTCGGGCAGTAGGTCCCATCGGACCGGCACATCACGCCAATGGTTGGGTCCCAGTTCGGGATCGATCAGCCGCTCGGGATCGACGGATGGACGTGGGTCGACCTCGGGTCCGGCCGTCGCGAAGGGCACCGTATTGGCTTCCTTACGGGCCAGCGTGTGCACCTGGTTGAGCACGACCCGGAACATCCAGGTTCGAACGCTGGCCCGACCTTCGAACTTGCCGATGGAGCGCACCGCCGAGACCCACGCGTTCTGGACCGCGTCCTCGGCTGTCGCCCGCGATACATAGATGCCGGCCAGCCTGACCAGCGGTGCGTGAAGCGTTTCGACCAGGGCGCGAAACGCTTTCCCGTCGCCGGCCTGCAAAGCAGCGATCAGATCGCTTTCGGTCGCCCATCGATCATCGACGATGGTTCGTTTGGGTACCGCCACTGGTGTCGAATCCTCACTCCGCCGACAGAACCTTGCGCCTGCGGTGTAACGCCGCAGGGGTTGTCGGTGTCCAAACAGTACCCGTCGTGCTTGCGGCGGCGGGCCGGAAACAAATCGACACCCATGGAGGAATAGTGAGCACTCTGCCCCTCGTGACCGAGGCCGACGCAACACCCGAACAGGCGACGGCGCTTGCGGCGGTGAAGCAAGCGTTGGGTTCGGTCCCCAATCTGACTCGCGCGATGGCCAATAGCCCCGCACTTCTGCATGGCTATCTCGGGCTTGCCGGAAGCCTCGATGGCGGCACTTTGCCCAGGTCCACCCGTGAGCGCCTGGCAATTGCCATCGCCCAGTCCAATACCTGCTCGTACTGCTTGTCGGCGCATACCTACACCGGACAGAGACTGGCGGGTCTGAGCGCCGAGCAGGCGGCGGCGGCGCGCAAGGGCGACGCGGACGACCCAAAGGTGGCGGCCATTCTCGCGTTCGCCGTGGCGGTCAATGAGCAGCGCGGCCGGATCGATGAGTCCGAGCTTGCCGCGGTTCGTCATGCTGGAGTCAGCGACGCCGAGATCGCCGAGGTCCTCGGTCACGTGGCGCTTAACGTGTTGACCAACTACTTCAACAACGTTGCGGGCACCGAGATCGATTTTCCGCGGGTGTCGGCGTAGTTGATCGGGCGGCTTGGCGGTAGCCCGCCCTGGTGGTGGGTTCCGCCGAGCGTGCTCGCGGTGTTCGGAGTTGTGCTGGATCTGGTCGCGGTGGGCTGTGGCGTGGCTCAATGCTTCACCAATTGTGTTGTGGTGGAACTGGTGACGACGTCGACATCGGTGAGTGCGTCGGGATCGAACTCGCCGCTCTCGGGGATCCAGTGCAGCTCTTCGGAATTGGCTGGTGCTCGGTGCACGATCCGAAGCGCGCGGTGATCGGCCACGCGTAGTGCCGCTGCCAACGCCGAGCCGATCAATCCGGACGAACCCGTAATGGCGGCAACGGGTTTGCCCACGCTCTCGGAGCCCGAGGTTGGCCTCGAAAGCTCCTCCCTTTGGCAGGTGGTGCTGTCCTTGGACCGAAACCGATGAGGAGTTGTCTCGCCGACGATCTCCGCCTCGGGCAGTGCCGCCAGTCGGGTCACGAGCAGCGACGGGAGCGAGCATCGTGATGTGTTCGGCGATTTCGGTTTTGAGGCCAGCAATCTCGGTGGTCAGCATCCGCTACGGGTGACCGATGAGTCGGGCTGACATCGTCGCTGGCCCGGGGCCGGACACCGGCAGAAACGGATACGCTTTGATCCCATCGGCGGGCGGCTTGGAAGTTTGGTAACGAGGATTCTTTGGCGAATCCGTAGTATCATAAAACTCCTGAATCCACTGCCATAGTAGACACCGGATAATCGAGTCGTCTGATTAGCGTTGTGGCAATGTATTCATTAGTTACCGGAAATTGTCGGATTAAGCGATGGCTCGGAAGTCGGGCTTGATGATGGAGGACGCGGCGATTGTCACGCAAGCGTAGCGCGGCAATCGATCGAAGATTTGAGTTTTGTTGGATTTGTCGGTGCGACGCTGGGCGTTGGTGGCTTGTCCGAGGCCAGTGCTATCGGAATGGTCACCTCGGCAACGATGATGGGGGCGGGATTGTCTAATATCGACAGTGGTGAATTGGACGAGCGGCAGCTCGCAGATTGGTTGATTGGAAAAGTCGGCCTGTACCTCAACATGTCTCCGGGCTCGATTGACGTTGATCTTCCGTTGCCTGAATGTGGAATTGACTCGGCTATGAGCCTGTCTTTGTGTGCTGATCTTCAGCGTGAGCACGGTATCGAGGCAGATGCGACCATTGTCTGGGACTATCCGACGATCCGTGCGATGGCTGCGCATCTGATGTCCGGCGAATTTTGACACAGATCGCGAGGTGAGCGGACGCATCCTAGGTCGGCTGAAGAAATCGTGGTGACTCCGGGGTTCAGCGCCGTTACTAGGAGTGAATATTTGGGAAAGTGTTTGTGCGGGCAAGCCGGGCTGGGTGTTGTCGCGGGAGAGTGAAGTTTCGCTCGGATGGTCTGTTGCGATTGCGGGTGTGTGAGTGTCGGGTTCTGAATGGTGGTGTCGCTTTCGGGAGTGGAGTGGTGTTTCTGTTGTTCGTTGGATTGGGCTGGCCGGTGTTGCGGCCACCGATCGGATCCGCCGGGTAAGCGGTTTGTCGGAAAGGGAGCGTCACAAGTTTGTGGTTCGTGGGTCCTGGCCGGGGGTGGGGAATCGCGCGTTATGTGCCGATGCGGCCTGTTTCGATAATGTTTGCCGAGTAAAGGAGTTTTTGTCTTGAGTAGTAGGTTGGTCCGTGAAATTGGTGCCGCTGCCGAGTCTTCCCCGAACGCTCTTTATGTCGGTTCGGTCGATACTCCCCGAGAGATGACTTGGCGTGCGATTCAGGAACAGGCCCATGGCATGTCAAACAGTCTGGCCGCCATGGGGATTGGCCGTGGCGACACGGTCGCGGTGCTGGCGGCGGAGGCCTGCGATGTGGCGCCGCTGGCTCAGGCACTGTGGCTTCGTGGTGCCGCACTGACAATGCTGCAGCAGCCGACTCCGCGGAGTGATCTCGCGGTGTGGATCGCCGATACCGTACGTGCATGCCGGATGCTAGGTGCCGCGCTGGTTGTAGTGGGTGATCCGTTTGAGATGGCCGCGGATGCTTTGACCGCGGAGGGATTGCGTGTATGCGCTGTGGGCTCCTTGCGTGGCACGGGTCCAGCCGCTGTCGTGGATACCAACGACAACGACATCGCGATGCGCCAACTCACCTCGGGATCGACCGGGATCCCGAAGGCGGTGGAAATCAGCCACGGCAATCTTGCCGCGAACATCGACGCGTCATGCCAGGCAGTTGATATCACCGTCGATACGGTGATGGCCAGCTGGCTACCACTGTGCCACGACATGGGGATGGTCGGGTTCATCTGCATACCGATGAAAACGGGAAACACGGTGGTGGTGATCCGAACTGACGAGTTCCTGCGCAGGCCCATCGTCTGGGCCGAGATGCTGAGCAAGTTCCGGGCCAATGTCACCGCAGGGCCCAACTTCGCGTATTCGGTGTTGGCGCGTGTGCTCGAACGGGCCGACCCAGAATCGATCAATCTGTCGGCCCTCCGCGTGGCGGTCAACGGAGCCGAGCCGATCGATCACCGTGATCTGGAGAACTTGGCGACGGTGGGAGCGCGGTTCGGTATGGGTTCGGGCGTGCCAACGCCATTCTATGGGCTAGCGGAAGCCGCGCTAACGGTTTCGGCTGGTGCATTCGGCGCGCCGGCCGTCGTGGATTACGTTTCCCGGCAGCGCCTTTCGGAAGATCATTTCGCTGAACCCGTCGCCGCGGATGCCCAGGGCGCGCAACCTGTGGTTTGCGTTGGGCTGCCCATTCCCGACATGCAAATCCGCATCACCCGAGATGGGCAGCTGCAGGACGCCAGAAAGGTAGGCGTCATCGAACTCTGCAGTCCCTCGATCGGTAAGCGCTACGTCACCGTGGACGGCCCCATACCGTTGGTCGATGACGCGGGCTGGTTTGATACGGGAGATCTCGGCTATCTCGATGAGCTGGGACGGCTGTATGTCTGCGGTCGTGCCAAGGACATGATCGTGCTGGCTGGCCGAAATCTCTATCCCCACGACATCGAACGTGCCGCCGCAAGTGTCGAGGGCGTACGCAAAGGATGCGTAGCGGCCCTGCGGCTGGACACCGATCGCGAAGGTTTCGCGGTACTGGCCGAAGTCTACGATCGGTTCGACGAATCTGAGCTGACCCAACTGCGACGAGCGATCGCAGCGCGCGTCAGCAGTCACGTCGGTCATGCGCCGCGTGAGGTGCGGTTGCTGGCTCCGGGGAGCTTGCCGAAGACGACGTCGGGCAAGCTCCGTCGGGAAGGCGCGCGCGCACTGATGTAACGGCAGCTGTCGCGGCTGGTGCCGCCAGTTGCGTGCGCACAACGGCGCGTGGGCATCACGTCCGGATGCGTCGTTAGTGAGGGGCAGCCGGTGGCTCGCCAAGCTTGCCGGGGCAGACCGGCTCCGCTGAACGCTTCTTGGGTGATTGGTGTGTGTCATTGGAGGAAGTTTTTGAGGTGGTTGGTGTAGGTGGGGACGATGTTGGGGTGGAGGAGTTGGTGGTGTGTGCTGTTGGTTGAGTGGGTGGTGGTGGGGCCGGTGAGGTGTGGTTGCCAGGCGTGGAGGAGGTATGCGGCTTTGGTGTGGGTGCTTTCGTAGGTGGGGTGGTTGGGGGGTGGGGTGTGTTCGGCGGCGATGAGCAGGGTGGGGCCGGTGTAGGTGTGGGGTTGGTGGTGTTGGTAGAGGGTGATGTTGTGGTTGTGGTTGGTGGTGAGGTGGTGTAGCTGGTTGTCGGGGATGGTGGTGTGGTGGTGGCCGAGCAGTGTTTGCAGGGTTTGGCGGTCGTTTCGGGGGGTGGTTGTTGGGTTGGTGTTGGTGTCGAGGGTGGGTAGTGAGTCGAGCAGGATGAGTCGGGTGTCGGTGTGGCCGCGGTGGTGTAGTTCGATGGCGATTTGGTGGGCGAGGACGCCGCCGAAGGACCAGCCGAGGAGGTGGTAGGGGCCGGTGGGGTGGGTGTTTTGGATGCGGGTGGCGTAGTTGTGGGCCATGGCTTGGAGGGTGTGGGGTGGGGTTTCGTCGGCGTTGAGGGTTTGGTTGATGCCGATGAGGGGGTTGGTGAGGTGGTTGGCGAGGGTTTGGTAGGGCCAGCTGATGCCGCTGGTGGCGTGGATGCAGAACAGGGGTGTGCCGGTGCCGGTGCGCAGGGTTTGGATGGGGGGGATGGTGGCGGGTTGGGCTTGGGTGTCGATTCGGTGGGCGAGGGTGGTGATGGTGGGGGTGTCGAAGATGTCGGCGACGCGGAGGTCGGTGTGCAGGGTGGTGTTGGTGGCGGCGATTAGGCGCATGGCTGAGAGGGAGTCTCCGCCGAGTTCGAAGAAGGAGTCGGTGGCGCTGATGCGGTCGATGCCGAGGATTTGGGTGTAGAGGTTGGCCAGGGTTTTTTCGGTGGGGCCTTGGGGGGCGAGGTAGGTCTGTGCGCTGGTGGTGTAGTCGGGGGTGGGCAGGGCGTGGCGGTCGAGTTTGCCGTTGACCGTTAGTGGTAGTTGGTCGATCTCGATGAAGGCGGCCGGAACCATATACGGCGGCAGCACCTGGCTCAAGGAGGCGCGGATGTCGGTGGTGTCGAGCCTGGTCCCGCTGGTGGTGGTGTAGTAGGCGACCAGCCGGGGTTGGCCGGGGGTGTCTTCGCGGGCGATGACGACCGCCTGTTCGATGGGGTCGAGTGTGGTGAGGGCGGTGGTGACTTCGCCGCATTCGATGCGGTAACCGCGGATTTTGACTTGTTCGTCGGCGCGGCCCAGATATTGCAGTTGCCCGTCGGGGCCCCAACACACCAGGTCACCGGTGCGATACATCCGCGACCCGGCCGCCCCGTACGGGCATGCGACAAACCGGGCCGCACTCAACCCACCCCGGCGCCAATACCCCACACCCACCCCAGCACCGGCCACATACAACTCACCCACGGTCCCGGGTGGGACCGGGCGCAGCCAGCTGTCGAGGACAAACAGTGCGGCGCCAGGTATCGGGGTGCCGATGGGTACTGGGTCGGCGTCCGGTTTTAGGGGGTTGCTGGTGGTGGCGTAGATGGTGGTTTCGGTGGGGCCGTAGGCGTTGAGCAGGGTTCGCCCCGGGGCCCACTGATCGACCAGCTTTGCTGGGCAGGCCTCGGCTGCGACGATCACCGTCTCTACATCCAAAGTCGTCGGCGCCAACATCGCCAATGCTGAGGGGGTTTGGCTGAGGACGGTGACCTGCTCGGTGACGAGGAGCTGGTGCAGGTCTTCGGGCGAGATGATGACGTGTTCGGGTACGACCACGACCCGTCCTCCGGTGAGCAGGGCGCCGAAGATTTCCCAGACGGAGTAGTCGAAGGCGTAGGAGTGGCATTGTGACCAGACCTGGTTGGTGGTGGGTCCCAGTTGTGGGGTCAGGGTGGTGGTCAGGGTGGTGGCGTTGTGGTGGGTGATGGCCACGCCTTTGGGGGTTCCGGTGGTGCCGGAGGTGTAGATCAGGTACGCCAGGTCGTGGGGGTTGGGTGGGGGTAGTGGCGTGGTGGGGTGGTCATCGACGGTGAGGGTGTCGAGGGTGATCACCGGAACACGACTGTTGCTGGAGGTGGTGGGGAGGTGTTGGGCGAGTTCGGTGGTGGTGATGATCGCGGTGGGGGTGGTGTCGGTGAGCATGAACGCGATACGCGTGGGGGGGTGGTGGGGGTCGATGGGGAGGTAGGCGGCGCCGGTTTTGAGGATGGCCAGGATGGTGAGGATGGCGTGGTCGCTGCGTGGGAGCAGCAGCGCGACGACCGCACCCGCTCGAGCCCCGTGGGTGGTGGTGAGGTGGTGGGCGAGTTGGGTGCTGGCCGTATCGAGTTGCTGGTAGGTCCAGGTGTGGTCCTCGAAGGTGAGGGCCGGGGCGTGGGGGTGAGCGGCGACGATGTTGGTGAAGGCGGCGGGAATCGAGATCGCCGCCGTGGTGGTGGGAGCGGTGAGGGTGGGGTGGTTGCCCCAGGTGCGCAGGTGGGTGTGTTCGGTGTCGGTGAGGAGGTCGAGGTGGTGCAGGGGTTGGTCGGGGTGGGTGGTGAAGGCGTGCAGGGTGTGGTGCAGGCGGGTGGCCAGGGTGTTGATGGTGGTGGGGTCATAGACGTCGGTGCGGTATTCGATGGTGCCGGTCAGGGTCGGTGCTGTGTCGGGGCTGGTGGGGTGTTCGGTCAGGGAGATGACCAGGTCCATGCGGGCGGTGTGGGTGGCGACGGGGTAGGGGCTGATGCTGGCTTCACCCAGGCGCATTTCGGCGCCGGTGGTGTCGTGTTGGGTCCAGGGGTGGTTTTGGAAGGCGAGCATGACCTGGATGAGGGGGTGGTGGGTGCGGGAGCGGGTGGGGTGGAGGTGTTCGACCAATAGTTCGAAGGGCACGTGTTGGTGTTGGTAGGCGGTCAGGCTGTCCTCGCGGATGTGGGCGAGTAGGTCGGTGGGGGTGTCTGCGGGGTGGGTGTGGGTGCGCAGGACCAGGGTGTTGACGAAGAACCCGATCAGTTCGTCGAGGTGGGGGTGGGTGCGTGCGGCGATCGGGACACCGATGGCGATGTCGTTGGTGTCGGCGAGGGTGGCTAGGACCACGGTCAGGGCGGCGTGGATGACCATGAAGACCGAGACGTGGTGGGTGTGGGCCAGGGTGTGGATTGCGGTGGTTAGTTCGGGGGGCCAGCTGAATTGGTGGCTGGCGCCGCGGTAGTCGGCGATCGGGGGGTAGGGGCGGTCGGTGGGCAGGGGCAGGTGTTCGGGGAGTCCGGCCAGGGTGTGCTGCCAGTAGGCCAGGTCGGTGGCCAGCAGGCTGGTGGGGTCGTGGGGGTCGCCGAGGAGTTGGTGGTGCCACAGGGTGTAGTCGGCGTAGTGCACCGGCAGCGGCACCCAGGCCGGCGGGTGTCCGGCGGTGCGGGCGGTGTAGGCGGTGTTCAGGTCGCGGGCGAGCGGGCCCAGCGACCAGCCGTCGGCGGCGATGTGGTGGATCAGCAGTACCAGCACGTGCTGGTGGTCGGCGGTGTGCAAGACGGTGGCGCGGATCGGGATCTCGGCGGCTAGATCGAAGTGGTAGTTGGTGGCTTCGTCGATAGCGGTGTGCAGGTGTTGGGGTGTCCACCCGCGGGCATCCACCACCTGCCAGAAGATTTCGGCTTGGTTGGGGGTGAGGATGTCTTGGTAGCCGATCCCCTCGCTCGTGGTGCTGAAGCGGGTGCGCAGGGTTTCGTGGCGGGTGATCAGATCGGTGAGTGCGGCTCGGAGTGCTTCGGTGTCCAGGGGGCCGTGCAGGTGCAGGACGACCGGGATGTTGTAGACCGCCGAGGAGCCTTGAAGCTGTTCAAGAAACCACAGCCGGGACTGGGCAAACGACAACGGCACCCGAGGCGGGCGCTCACCGGCGATCAACGGCAGCTGAGCGACCGGGTCGGCCCCGACACGTTGTGCTAGCCCGGTGATGGTGGGGGCTTCGAACACATCAGCAACGCGCAGACTGGTGTTGAGGGTGGTGTTGGCGGCGGCGATCAGACGCATCGCCGACAGGGAATCTCCGCCGAGTTCGAAGAAGGAGTCGGCGGCGCTGACCCGGTCACTACCGCCGAGGATTTGGGTGTAGAGGCTGGCCAGGACTTCTTCGACCGGTCCTTGCGGCGCCACATAAGCCTGCGCGCTGGTGGTGTAGTCGGGGGTGGGCAGGGCGTGGCGGTCGAGTTTGCCGTTGACCGTTAGTGGTAGTTGGTCGATCTCGATGAAGGCGGCCGGAACCATATACGCCGGCAGGACTTCACTTAGGCGGTCACGCAGCCACGCCGTATCGATCCCCGCGTTACCGGTGGTGGTGTAGTAGGCGACCAGGCGGGGTTGGCCGGGGGCGTCGTTGCGGGCGATCACCACCGCCTGATCCACCCCGTCGAGTGCGGTCAGGGCGGCGGCGACCTCGCCGCATTCGATGCGGTAACCACGGATTTTGACTTGCTCATCAGCGCGGCCCACATATTGCAGTTGCCCATCAGGGCCCCAACACACCAGATCACCGGTGCGATACATCCGCGACCCCGCCGCCCCGAACGGGCATGCCACAAACCGGGCCGCACTCAACCCACCCCGGCGCCAATACCCCACACCCACCCCAGTACCGGCCACATACAACTCACCCACGGTCCCCGGCGGAACCGGACGCAGCCACCCATCCAGCACGAATACCCCGGCCCCGGGCACGGGGGCGCCGATCGGCACCACCGGGGTCCCTGCCACCAGCGGGGCGGTGATGGTGGCTGCCACGGTGGTTTCGGTGGGGCCGTAGGCGTTGAGCATGATCCGCCCTGGTGCCCAGCGATCTAGTAGGTCAGCAGGACAGGGCTCACCTCCGGTGAGGAGGGTGGTGTTTTCCAGTCCTTCTGGTGGCAGGTTCTGGAGTGCGGCGGGGGTTTGGCTGAGAACACTGACCTGCTCGGTGACGAGCAGGGCGTGGAAGTCCTCGGGTGAGGTGATGATGTCCTCGGGCACGACCACGACCCGTCCGCCGCCGAGTAGGGCGCCGAAGATTTCCCAGACGGAGTAGTCGAAGGCGTAGGAGTGGCATTGCGACCAGCTCTGCTGGGACGGTATCGACCCGTAGATGCCCCGCTGATGCAGGGAGCTGATCCAGCTGGCGATGTTGTGGTGGGTGATGGCCACGCCTTTGGGGGTTCCGGTGGTGCCGGAGGTGTAGATCAGATACGCCAGGTCGTGGGGGCTGGGTGGGGGTAGTGGGGTGGTGGGGTGGTGCTCGAGGGTGAGGGTGTCGAGGGTGATGGTGGCGATGGCTGGGGTGTGGGGGAGGTGTTGGGCGAGTTCGGTGGTGGTGATGATCGCGGTGGGGGTGGTGTCGGTGAGCATGAACGCGATACGCGTGGGGGGGTGGTGGGGGTCGATGGGGAGGTAGGCGGCCCCGGTTTTGAGGATGGCCAGGATGGTGAGGATGGCGTGGTCGCTGCGCGGGAGCAGCAGCGCAACGACCGCACCCGGCCCAGCGCCGTAGTTCAGGAGGTGGTGGGCGAGTTGGGTGCTGGCCGCATCGAGTTGCTGGTAGGTCCAGGTGTGGTCCTCGAAGGTGAGGGCCGGGGCGTGGGGGTGAGCGGCGACTTGGGCGGTGAAGGCGGCGGGAATCGAGATCGCCGCCGTGGTGGTGGGAGCGGTGAGGGTGGGGTGGTTGCCCCAGGTGTGTAGTTGGGTGTGTTCGGTGTCGGTGAGTAGGTCGAGGTGGTGCAGGGGTTGGTCGGGGTGGGTGGTGAAGGCGTGCAGGGTGTGGTGCAGGCGGGTGGCCAGGGTGTTGATGGTGGTGGGGTCATAGACGTCGGTGCGGTATTCGATGGCGCCGGTCAGGGGCGGTGCTGTGTCGGGGCTGGTGGCGTGTTCGCGCAGGGAGATGACCAGGTCCATGCGGGCGGTGTGGGTGGCGACCGGGTAGGGGCTGATGCTGGCTTCACCCAGGCGCATTTCGGCGCCGGTGGTGTCGTGTTGGGTCCAGGGGTGGTTTTGGAAGGCGAGCATGACCTGGATGAGGGGGTGGTGGGTGCGGGAGCGGGTCGGGTTGAGGTGTTCGACAAGGAGTTCGAAGGGCACGTGTTGGTGTTCGAACGCGGTCAGGCTGCGGTCGCGGATGTGGGCGAGTAGGTCGGTGGGGGTGTCTGCGGGGTGGGTGTGGGTGCGCAGGACCAGGGTGTTGACGAAGAAGCCGATCAGTTCATCGAGGTGGGGGTGGGTGCGTGCGGCGATCGGGACACCGATCGCGATGTCGTTGGTGTCGGCGAGGGTGGCTAGGACCACGGTCAGGGCGGCGTGGATGACCATGAAGACCGAGACGTGGTGGGTGTGGGCCAGGGTGTGGATTGCGGTGGTTAGTTCGGGGGGCCAGCTGAATTGGTGGCTGGCGCCGCGGTAGTCGGCGATCGGGGGGTAGGGGCGGTCGGTGGGCAGGGGCAGGTGTTCGGGGAGTCCGGCCAGGGTGTGCTGCCAGTAGGCCAGGTCGGTGGCCAGCAGGCTGGTGGGGTCGTGGGGGTCGCCGAGGAGTTGGTGGTGCCACAGGGTGTAGTCGGCGTAGTGCACCGGCAGCGGCACCCAGGCCGGTGGGTGTCCGGCGGTGCGGGCGGTGTAGGCGGTGTTCAGGTCGCGGGCGAGCGGGCCTAGCGACCAGCCGTCGGCGGCGATGTGGTGGATCAGCAGTACCAGCACGTGCTGGTGGTCGGCGGTGTGCAAGACGGTGGCGCGGATCGGGATCTCGGCGGCTAGATCGAAGTGGTAGTTGGTGGCTTCGTCGATAGCGGTGTGCAGGTGTTGGGGTGTCCACCCGCGGGCATCCACCACCTGCCAGAAGATTTCGGCTTGGTTGGGGGTGAGGATGTCTTGGTAGCCGATCCCCTCGCTCGTGGTGCTGAAGCGGGTGCGCAGGGTTTCGTGGCGGGTGATCAGATCGTCGAGTGCGGCTCGGAGTGCCTCGGTGTCCAGGGGGCCGTGCAGGTGCAGGACGACCGGGATGTTGTAGACCGCCGAGGGGCCTTGAAGCTGTTCAAGAAACCACAGTCGGGACTGGGCAAACGACAACGGCACCCGCGGCGGGCGGGGGCCGGCGATCAATGGCAGCTGAGCGACCGGGTCCGCCCCGACACGTTGTGCTAGCCCGGTGATGGTGGGGGCCTCGAACACATCAGCAACGCGCAGACCGGCGTGCAGGGTGGTGTTGGCGGCGGCGATCAAACGCATCGCCGACAGGGAATCCCCACCCAGATCAAAGAAGGAGTCGGCGGCGCTGACCCGGTCACTACTGCCGAGGATTTGGGCGTAGAGGCTGGCCAGGACTTCTTCGACCGGGCCTTGCGGGGCGAGATAAGCCTCGGTGGTGGTGTAGTCGGGGGCGGGCAGGGCACGGCGGTCGAGTTTGCCGTTGACCGTCAACGGTAGTTCGTCGATCACCACGAAGGCGGCCGGAACCATATACGCCGGCAACACCTGGCTCAAGGAGGCGCGGATGTCGGTGGTGTCGAGCCTGGTCCCGCTGGTGGTGGTGTAGTAGGCCACCAGCCGGGGTTGGCCGGAGGCGTCGCGGGCGATCACCACCGCCTGATCCACCCCATCGAGGGCAGCCAGGGCGGCGGCGACTTCGCCGCATTCGATGCGGTAGCCACGGATTTTGACTTGCTCATCGGCGCGGCCCACATATTGCAGTTGCCCATCAGGGCCCCAACACACCAGATCGCCGGTGCGATACATCCGCGACCCCGCCGCCCCGAACGGACATGCCACAAACCGGGCCGCACTCAACCCACCCCGGCGCCAATACCCCACACCCACCCCAGCACCGGCCACATACAACTCACCCACCACCCCGGGAGGCACCGGACGCAGCCACCGATCGAGCACAAACAGTGCAGCACCAGGTACCGGGGCGCCGATGGGTACTGGGTCGGAGTCGGGTTGTAGGGGGTTGCTGATGGTGGCCGTGATGGTGGTTTCGGTGGGGCCATATGAGTTCAGCATCAGCCGCCCCGGGGCCCACCGCCGGACCACCTCGATCGGGCACGGCTCGGCACCGACTAGCAGTGTGCGTACGCCTGTTAAACCATGCGGCGGCAACACCGTCAGTACAGGAGCGGTGAGATAGACGATATTGACCCCGGCATCGTCGAACCACCGGACGAGTTCGTCCTGGGACGCGACCACGTCGTCGGGCGCGACGATGAGGGATCCGCCGCTGAGGAGGGCTCCGAGGATTTCCCGGACGGAGACGTCGAAGGCGTAGGAGTGGCATTGTGACCAGACCTGGTTGGTGGTGGATCCCAGTTGTGGGGTCAGGGTGTGGATCAGGGTGGTGACGTTGTGGTGGGTGATGGCCACGCCTTTGGGGGTTCCGGTGGTGCCGGAGGTGTAGATCAGGTACGCCAGGTCGTGGGGGTCGGGTGGGAGCAGTGGGGTGGTGGGGTGGTCATCGAGGGTGAGGGTGTCGAGGGTGATGGTGGCGATGGCTGGGGTGTCGGGGAGGTGTTGGGCGAGTTCGGTGGTGGTGATGATCGCGGTGGGGGTGGTGTCGGTGAGCATGAACGCGATACGCGTGGGGGGGTGGTGGGGGTCGATGGGGAGGTAGGCGGCCCCGGTTTTGAGGATGGCCAGGATGGTGAGGATGGCGTGGTCGCTGCGTGGTAGCAGCAGCGCGACGACCGCACCCGCTCGAGCCCCGTAGGTGGTGGTGAGGTGGTGGGCGAGTTGGGTGCTGGCCGTATCGAGGTCGTGGTAGGTCCAGGTGTGGTCCTCAAACGTCAGGGCCGGGGCGTGGGGGTGAGCGGCGACTTGGGCGGTGAAGGCGGCGGGAATCGAGATCGCCGCCGTGGTGGTGGGAGCGGTGAGGGTGGGGTGGTTGCCCCAGGTGTGTAGTTGGGTGTGTTCGGTGTCGGTGAGTAGGTCGAGGTGGTGCAGGGGTTGGTCGGGGTGGGTGGTGAAGGCGTGCAGGGTGTGGTGCAGGCGGGTGGCCAGGGTGTTGATGGTGGTGGGGTCATAGACGTCGGTGCGGTATTCGATGGTGCCGGTCAGGGCCGGTGCTGTGTCGGGGCTGGTGGGGTGTTCGGTCAGGGAGATGACCAGGTCCATGCGGGCGGTGTGGGTGGCGACCGGATACGGGCTGATCCGGGCCTCACCCAGGCGCATTTCGGCGCCGGTGGTGTCGTGTTGGGTCCAGGGGTGGTTTTGGAAGGCGAGCATGACCTGGATGAGGGGGTGGTGGGTGCGGGAGCGGGTCGGGTGCAGGTGTTCGACAAGGAGTTCGAAGGGCACGTGTTGGTGTTCGAACGCGGTCAGGCTGTCCTCGCGGATGTGGGCGAGTAGGTCGGTGGGGGTGTCTGCGGGGTGGGTGTGGGTGCGCAGGACCAGGGTGTTGACGAAGAACCCGATCAGTTCATCGAGGTGGGGGTGGGTGCGTGCGGCGATCGGGACACCGATCGCGATGTCGTTGGTGTCGGCGAGGGTGGCTAGGACCACGGTCAGGGCGGCGTGGATGACCATGAAGACCGAGACGTGGTGGGTGTGGGCCAGGGTGTGGATTGCGGTGGTTAGTTCGGGGGGCCAGCTGAATTGGTGGCTGGCGCCGCGGTAGTCGGCGATCGGGGGGTAGGGGCGGTCGGTGGGCAGGGGCAGGTGTTCGGGGAGTCCGGCCAGGGTGTGCTGCCAGTAGGCCAGGTCGGTGGCCAGCAGGCTGGTGGGGTCGTGGGGGTCGCCGAGGAGTTGGTGGTGCCACAGGGTGTAGTCGGCGTAGTGCACCGGCAGCGGCACCCAGGCCGGTGGGTGTCCGGCGGTGCGGGCGGTGTAGGCGGTGTTCAGGTCGCGGGCGAGCGGGCCTAGCGACCAGCCGTCGGCGGCGATGTGGTGGATCAGCAGTACCAGCACGTGCTGGTGGTCGGCGGTGTGCAAGACGGTGGCGCGGATCGGGATCTCGGCGGCTAGATCGAAGTGGTAGTTGGTGGCTTCGTCGATAGCGGTGTGCAGGTGTTGGGGTGTCCACCCGCGGGCATCCACCACCTGCCAGAAGATTTCGGCTTGGTTGGGGGTGAGGATGTCTTGGTAGCCGATCCCCTCGCTCGTGGTGCTGAAGCGGGTGCGCAGGGTTTCGTGGCGGGTGATCAGATCGGTGAGTGCGGCTCGGAGTGCCTCGGTGTCCAGGGGGCCGTGCAGGTGCAGGACGACCGGGATGTTGTAGACCGCCGAGGGGCCTTGAAGCTGTTCAAGAAACCACAGTCGGGACTGGGCAAACGACAACGGCACCCGCGGCGGGCGGGGGCCGGCGATCAATGGCAGCTGAGCGACCGGGTCGGCCCCGACACGTTGTGCTAGCCCGGTGATGGTGGGGGCCTCGAACACATCAGCAACGCGCAGACCGGCGTGCAGGGTGGTGTTGGCGGCGGCGATCAAACGCATCGCCGACAGGGAATCCCCACCCAGATCAAAGAAGGAGTCGGCGGCGCTGACCCGGTCACTACCGCCGAGGATCTGGGCGTAGAGGCTGGCCAGGACTTCTTCCACCGGTCCCTGCGGCGCCACATAAGGCTGCGCGGTGGTGGTGTAGTCGGGGGCGGGCAGGGCACGGCGGTCGAGTTTGCCGTTGACCGTCAACGGTAGTTCGTCGATCACCACGAAGGCGGCCGGAACCATATACGGCGGCAACACCTCACTCAACCGGTCACGCAGCCACGCCGTATCGATCCCCGCGTTACCGGTGGTGGTGTAGTAGGCCACCAGCCGGGTTTGGCCGGGGGCGTCGTCGCGGGCGATCACCACCGCCTGCGGCACCCCATCGAGTGCGGCCAGGGCGGCGGCGACCTCGCCGCATTCGATGCGATAACCACGGATCTTGACTTGCTCATCAGCGCGGCCCACATACTGCAGTTGCCCATCAGGGCCCCAACACACCAGATCACCGGTGCGATACATCCGCGACCCCGCCGCCCCGAACGGGCATGCCACAAACCGGGCCGCACTCAACCCACCCCGGCGCCAATAGCCGACACCCACCCCGGTACC
Organism: Mycobacterium marinum; assembly: GCF_003391395.1. Lineage (NCBI taxonomy): Bacteria > Bacillati > Actinomycetota > Actinomycetes > Mycobacteriales > Mycobacteriaceae > Mycobacterium > Mycobacterium marinum. Next base: position 3,814,411 of record NZ_CP024190.1, on the reverse strand, counting down.
GGCGACATACAACTCACCCACGGTTCCGGGTGGGACCGGGCGCAGCGAGCTGTCGAGGACGGCGAAGGCCAGGTGGTGCAGGGGGGTGCCGATGGGGCTGGTGTCGTTGGTGGTGTCGTGTTCGGTGATGTCGCGCAGGGTGGCGTGCACGGTGGTTTCGGTGGTGCCGTACATGTTGATCAGTCGGGTGTGGGGGTGGTGGGACAGCCAGGTGTGGGCGCGGGTGGGGGCGAAGGCTTCACCGGCGAGGATCACGGCGGTGAGGGCGAGTGGTGGCTGGGTGGGGTTGTGGTGGGTGGTGTCGTCGATGGTTTGTAGTGCGTAGAACGCGGAGGGGGTGTGGCTGAGGACGGTGACGTGTTCGGTGGCCAGGAGGTGGTGCAGGTCGTGGGGGGAGGTGATGACGTGTTCGGGTACGACCACGACCCGCCCGCCGCCGAGTAGGGCGCCGAAGATTTCGCAGACGGAGACGTCGAAGGCGTAGGAGTGCCATTGCGACCACACCTGGTTGGTGGTGGGGCCCAGTTGTGGGGTCAGGGTGGTGGTCAGGGTGGTGGCGTTGTGGTGGGTGATGGCCACGCCTTTGGGGGTTCCGGTGGTGCCGGAGGTGTAGATCAGATACGCCAGGTCGTGGGGGTCGGGTGGGGGTAGCGCTGTGGTGGGGTGGTCATCGACGGTGAGGGTGTCGAGAGTGATCACCGGAACACCACTGTTGCCGGTGCTGGTGGGGAGGCGGGTGGTCAGTTCGGTGGTGGTCAGTATCGCGGTGGGGGTGGTGTCGGTGAGCATGAACGCGATACGCGTTGGGGGGTGGTGGGGGTCGATGGGGAGGTAGGCGGCCCCGGTTTTGAGGATGGCCAGGATGGTGAGGATGGCGTGGTCGCTGCGCGGGAGCAGCAGCGCGACGACCGCACCCGGCCCAGCGCCGTAGTCGAGTAGGTGGTGGGCGAGTTGGGTGCTGGCCGTATCGAGGTCGTGGTAGGTCCAGGTGTGGTCCTCAAACGTCAGGGCCGGGGCGTGGGGGTGAGCGGCGACCACGCTGGCGAAGGCGGCGGGAATCGACACCGCCGTGGTGGTGGGAGCGGTGAGGGTGGGGTGGTTGCCCCAGGTGCGCAGGTGGGTGTGTTCGGTGTCGGTGAGGAGGTCGAGGTGGTGCAGGGGTTGGTCGGGGTGGGTGGTGAAGGCGTGCAGGGTGTGGTGCAGGCGGGTGGCCAGGGTGTTGATGGTGGTGGGGTCATAGACGTCGGTGCGGTATTCGATGGTGCCGGTCAGGGCCGGTGCTGTGTCGGGGCTGGTGGGGTGTTCGGTCAGGGAGATGACCAGGTCCATGCGGGCGGTGTGGGTGGCGACCGGATACGGGCTGATCCGGGCCTCACCCAGGCGCATTTCGGCGCCGGTGGTGTCGTGTTGGGTCCAGGGGTGGTTTTGGAAGGCGAGCATGACCTGGATGAGGGGGTGGTGGGTGCGGGAGCGGGTCGGGTGCAGGTGTTCGACAAGGAGTTCGAAGGGGACGTGTTGGTGTTCGAACGCGGTCAGGCTGCGGTCGCGGATGTGGGCCAGTAGGTCGGTGGGGGTGTCTGCGGGGTGGGTGTGGGTGCGCAGCACCAGGGTGTTGACGAAGAACCCGATCAGTTCATCGAGGTGGGGGTGGGTGCGTGCGGCGATCGGGACACCGATCGCGATGTCGTTGGTGTCGGCGAGGGTGGCTAGGACCACGGTCAGGGCGGCGTGGATGACCATGAAGACCGAGACGTGGTGGGTATGGGCCAGGGTGTGGATTGCGGTGGTTAGTTCGGGGGGCCAGCTGAATTGGTGGCTGGCGCCGCGGTAGTCGGCGATCGGGGGGTAGGGGCGGTCGGTGGGCAGGGGCAGGTGTTCGGGGAGTCCGGCCAGGGTGTGCTGCCAGTAGGCCAGGTCGGTGGCCAGCAGGCTGGTGGGGTCGTGGGGGTCGCCGAGGAGTTGGTGGTGCCACAGGGTGTAGTCGGCGTAGTGCACCGGCAGCGGTGTCCACACCGGTGGGTGTCCGGCGGTGCGGGCGGTGTAGGCGGTGTCGAGGTCGCGGGCGAGCGGGCCCAGCGACCAGCCGTCGGCGGCGATGTGGTGGATCAGCAGTACCAGCACGTGCTGGTGGTCGGCGGTGTGCAAGACGGTGGCGCGGATCGGGATCTCGGCGGCTAGATCGAAGTGGTAGTTGGTGGCTTCGTCGATAGCGGTGTGCAGGTGTTGGGGTGTCCAACCCTGGGCATCCACGACCTGCCAGAAGATTTCGGCTTGGTTGGGGGTGAGGATGTCTTGGTAGCCGATCCCCTCGCTCGTGGTGCTGAAGCGGGTGCGCAGGGTTTCGTGGCGGGTGATCAGATCGGTGAGTGCGGCTCGGAGTGCCTCGGTGTCCAGGGGGCCGTGCAGGTGCAGGACGACCGGGATGTTGTAGACCGCCGAGGGGCCTTGAAGCTGTTCAAGAAACCACAGCCGGGACTGGGCAAACGACAACGGCACCCGCGGCGGGCGCTCACCGGCGACCAACGCCGCCACCGCCTGCTGCGTGGTCGTGGTGGTGGTGGCGATTCGGTGGGCGAGGGCGGTGATGGTGGGGGCTTCGAACACATCAGCAACGCGCAGACTGGTGTTGAGGGTGGTGTTGGCGGCGGCGATCAGACGCATCGCCGACAGGGAATCCCCGCCGAGTTCGAAGAACGAGTCGGCGGCACTGACCCGGTCACTACCGCCGAGGATCTGGGCGTAGAGGCTGGCCAGGACTTCTTCCACCGGCCCCTGCGGCGCCACATAAGCCTGCGCGCTGGTGGTGTAGTCGGGGGCGGGCAGGGCGCGGCGGTCGAGTTTGCCGTTGACCGTCAACGGTAGTTCGTCGATCACCATGAAGGCGGCCGGAACCATATACGCCGGCAACACCTGGCTCAAGGAGGCGCGGATGTCGGTGGTGTCGAGCCTGGTCCCGCTGGTGGTGGTGTAGTAGGCCACCAGCCGGGTTTGGCCGGAGGCGTCGTGGGCGATCACCACCGCTTGCTGCACCCCGTCGAGGGCGGTCAGGGCGGCGGCGACTTCGCCGCATTCGATGCGGTAGCCACGGATTTTGACTTGCTCATCGGCGCGGCCCACATATTGCAGTTGCCCATCAGGGCCCCAACACACCAGATCGCCGGTGCGATACATCCGCGACCCGGCCGCCCCGAACGGGCATGCGACAAACCGGGCCGCGCTCAACCCGCCCCGGCGCCAATAGCCGACACCGACCCCAGTACCGGCGACATACAACTCACCCACGGTCCCGGGCGGAACCGGGCGCAACCAGCCATCGAGGACGAATACCCCGGCGCCGGGCACGGGGGCGCCGATCGGCACCACCGGGGTCCCTGCCACCAGCGGGGCGGTGATGGTGGCTGCCACGGTGGTTTCGGTGGGGCCGTAGGCGTTGAGCATGATCCGCCCTGGTGCCCAGCGATCTAGTAGGTCAGCAGGACAGGGCTCACCTCCGGTGAGGAGGGTGGTGTTTTCCAGTCCTTCTGGTGGCAGGTTCTGGAGTGCGGCGGGGGTTTGGCTGAGAACACTGACCTGCTCGGTGACGAGCAGGGCGTGGAAGTCCTCGGGTGAGGTGACGATGTGTTCGGGTACGACCACGACCCGTCCGCCGCCGAGTAGGGCGCCGAAGATTTCCCAGACGGAGTAGTCGAAGGCGTAGGAGTGGCATTGCGACCAGCTGTGCTGGGACGGTATCGACCCGTAGATGCCCCGCTGATGCAGGGAGCTGATCCAGCTGGCGATGTTGTGGTGGGTGATGGCCACGCCTTTGGGGGTTCCGGTGGTGCCGGAGGTGTAGATCAGGTACGCCAGGTCGTGGGGGTTGGGTGGGGGTAGTGGGGTGGTGGGGTGGTGCTCGAGGGTGAGGGTGTCGAGGGTGATGGTGGCGATGGCTGGGGTGTGGGGGAGGTGGGTGGTCAGTTTGGTGGTGGTCAGTACTGCGGTGGGGGTGGTGTCGGTGAGCATGAACGCGATACGCGTGGGGGGGTGGTGGGGGTCGATGGGGAGGTAGGCGGCCCCGGTTTTGAGGATGGCCAGGATGGTGAGGATGGCGTGGTCGCTGCGCGGGAGCAGCAGCGCGACGACCGCACCCGGCCCAGCGCCGTAGTCGAGTAGGTGGTGGGCGAGTTGGGTGCTGGCCGTATCGAGGTCGTGGTAGGTCCAGGTGTGGTCCTCAAACGTCAGGGCCGGGGCGTGGGGGTGAGCGGCGACCACGCTGGCGAAGGCGGCGGGAATCGACACCGCCGTGGTGGTGGGAGCGGTGAGGGTGGGGTGGTTGCCCCAGGTGTGTAGGTGGGTGTGTTCGGTGGGGGTGAGCAGATCGAGCTCACCAATAGGAAGGTCGGGATTGGTGGTGATGGCCACCAAGACCTGCTCTAAACGTTGCGCAAATATCTGTGTAGTTGCGAAATCTGAGTTTGGGTGGGCGCTTCCCTCGGTGCTCACAAGTAGTTCGTGGCCGTTGTTTTGGAAGAAAATGCCGAAACTGCTGGCCCCACCAAAGGCGACACACATCGCCGATGCCGGAGCCTGTCCGAATGGGTGCGAGGCGGTACTCGGGATGAAATTGACTGCCACTCTGGAGGCGGTGTGTCCCGGTGTAGGCGAATGCTGCTGTCTCGTGAGCGTTTCCACCGGGAACCGCTGATGGCGTACCGCCGCCTGAATTTGGGAATGCGTATGTTTGCAGAGCTGGGTAACACTTTGTCCTGGTGTAGCGGTGAGCCCTAGTGGGACGGTACCCACCATCAGCCCGGTGAAGGTCATCGACTCGGGTTGCACGCGGCGGCTTACCGGGAAATCGAACACAACGTCGGAGCGGTGTTCGGACCACTTGCCCACCAGTAGCGCGCACGCGGCGGTCAGTATCGCCGATTGGCGCACGCCCAGGGTTCGACACAACCGCTGTACTGCGGAGATGATCGTAGGGTTCAACACCACCGGGGCAGCAACGCCGCCGCGAGCGGTGTTGCTGCCTTCGGCGTTGAGCAAGCGGGGATCGATGTTGGTGTCTGCGGGCAGATGCTCGGCCCAGTACTTGTGGTCGCGGTGATAGGTGGGCGAGTTGTCGTAGGCGGCCTCAAGGGCGATGAGGTCCTGCAGTGAACCGACAAAATTCGGGGGAACCGGCTCCTCGGCGACCAGGGCGGAGTAGATCATCCCAACCCGGTTGCAGAAAACCATCGCCCCGAATCCATCGCAGACGAGGTGATGGAAACCGGCATACCAGTAGAATTGGCTGGCATCGGTTTGATAAAGCTCAAATCGATACAGCGGCTCACTCAGTGGCATCGGCTTGTTCCGGTGCAGCAGAGCGCGGCGGTAGGCCTCCTCAACCGGGTCATCGAACCCGCGGAGATCGTAGAACGGTACGCCGAAATCCTCAGCTAGCTGAATCTCCTGAAGAACCTCGCCATTGCTCTCACGGAAGGTGGCCCTCAGTGAGTCCGAATCCCGGACCGCCTGGCGCAAAGAACTGATGAATACATCGGGGATTATCGGACCGTCTATGACCAGGAAATTCGCCAGATTCCATCGCGTACCTGCGCCGTTAATGTGATGGTCAAGCCAGATGTGTATCTGGCCGCGAGTCAAAGGCAAGGCGACGTTTTGTCGCGCCACTAGTTACCCCCAAAGAGTGGTTGCAGCAAAATAGCTGATCGGTCCGCGTTCACGCGTGAGGCTCTGCAGTGGCGAGTTTCGAATGGTGGATTTGATGTTGATATATCGAGCCGGTATGTAGTTTCTATGAGATTGTCGGTACCGCTATCTGCTGGAGTCGAAGATCGTCAGCGCTGGATAAAACGCATATCGAGTATGTCGCACTTCGATGCATTGAATACTAAAGAGGAATCTGGTCATGATATCAACTCTCGCACAAACCTCACTGGCAACAGTAAACAATGATCTCGTCTACCTAGCGCGGGCGGCGGGTCAAGCGCGCCCATAGTCTCTGATACCTGCGGAAGACGCCAAGCATATGTCGCGATTTCGTGGCCGGCCAGTCGAAGTCGGGAAATGGGACAGAGTCTTCGCAGCAGAGACGAGAAGAGTCAATTTGAGACATGGATGTATCGCCGATAGGGTCGGCTGGCGTGCCCGTCAGGCTGGGAAGGGTCACTCGCGGAGTTGGCGGGTTGGCGATGACCGGTGGTTTGCTCCGCTGGGTCCTGCTTGAACTCCCATGGTGTCAAAGTGCCCCTTGATTAGGGTAGTTAGTTCGAATGATCGTGTCTGGATGGATCCGCCACACGGCCTGGTGCGCGAAGCCACGCGTTGCGGTTGCGCTGAGGGGTGTCCAAAGGTGCTACCCCATCACTGCGTCCAACGGCTAGCTAGCTCGGCGGGGGATGGGTTGAAATGGGCTGTTCAAACGCGGGGGTTCGTCGCTCGTGTTGTGGTTCACTGCGCCGCTGTCCCGTATCCCGAAGATGCGCCTCGGAGAGTTGGGTGTGGACTTCGCCACTACAGGCAGAACTGGGATCAGTTTTGAAGAATGCGATTATGCATCGTCAATTGTTTCATAGGTACTCAGTATCAGCCGGGTAGTTTGGTGTCATATTCTCAGGACTGGGTCGAGCTCGAGTGGGGGGGCGAAGATTGTGGCTTGTGGGTTCGGCGAATGTTAAAACTTATCTTGAATTTATTTTGGTGGTCAAAGAATTGGACAAGGGCAAGGTTTGATCCACGATAATGCCGTCTCGTGCTAGTTTGGCGTAATCAGAGAATTGGAAATATACGCGGTATATGAAAAGTTGCAAAGAAGGCTCTGGTTAGTCGCCAGAATGGTTCCTAGCAATGTCTTATGCGTCACTATGTATCTCATCGCTTCGGTGTTGAGGTGGTTGTAGACCCCTATTGTCACCCACTTAGTGGTCGCAAGCCGAGAGTGCTCGTGACGCGGATACGTACCTACTCTGGTCCTGTCCCCTGTGATCGTCACACCCGTGACCTTCGGGGAAAGGTCCAGATCCTCGCAACCCGAGAAAGGTGACGTATGAGGTATCTGGTTCGGGAGCCCTATGCGGATATCAAATTCCCCGACCCGGAGGCGATGCCGCGTGACCTTAACAAAATGGAATTGCCGCGGGCGGTAACTGTCACGGCGACAGCAGGTTCGCTCGCTCCGATATTGGTGGAGCGATGGTTCGACGATACGTTGTCCTATTAGGATTGATGGCGAATTCAAGGATGAACGCACATGGACTGGGTCTGGATGCGCCTTTTGCATCGGAGCTTGGTGGCGGGCCTGAAAATTGACCGACAACCGATGGCTGCCTTTGGGCGGGTCTGCCGGGCTGTTGCGGAGTCCGTGCACCCGTTGCGGGGGTGCAGGGTGATCGGGACTATCCCGAGTTCAGTTGACTCGCGGGGTATGAATTTCAGGACGCGGTTGCGGCTGGTGCGTGGAGAAGTTCGAGCTGTACCAGGGTGAGTCTGCCGAGTGCGCTTTGGTGGCGGTGTCGGTGGTAGGTGCGCTCGATCGAGGTCACGATCACCAGGCGGTGTTGGGCTCGGGTGTGCCAGCGTCGCCGGTCGAGCACGTTGCTTTGCAGAAGGGCGGAGGACCGCTCCATTGCGGCGTTGTCCCACCATGGACCGGCGTGTCCCATCGATCCATGTAAGCCGTTGTGTGGCAGTGCATGGACGAACTTTCGCGGTCGAAAGTGGCTGCCCCTGTCGGTGTGGGCGATCGTCGCGGCAGGTGAACGCGGACCTGTCCCGGGACGCCAACCCAAAATGATGTACCCGCTGGTCCTCTGCCTCCCTGATGAAGGCGTGCCCGTCACAGTGACCCGCCGAGTCCTGCAATTCTCCACCTGAGCGCTCCGCAAAAGGTGCAAAGCGCCTGTGCTTCAAAGTGATTAGGATGATGCCCGCCCGATCAACGCCGCTCGTGACATCCATTCCGAGGATTTGATCCGCTTGTGTGCCTCGCGTAGCTGGGCCGCTACATCCTCGGCAGCGGTTGGTGAGTCGGGCGGGCCTCCACAGTCCTGGCGGTCGGCGATTTTGAGCCAGCGATGCAGGCGGGCTTCTAAGAAGCCCAAGTCCTTCGAGATCTGGTGCAGCGGGCCTCGCCCCGCGATGACTTCGGCTCGGAACTCGGTGGGAAACGGTTTCGGGACGAGATTGATCCGTCCAGCAAGGGCGAATCCATCAAATGTTAGGAGTCAACCAAACCGGGCCAGTCTCGTTTGTGGTAGTTCGGTCGGCTGATGCCAAGAAAGTTCCGGCAGCGGCGTACCGGGGCCCCGGCGTCCACTAATGGGTCGGTGACCGGTAGCGCCGATTGGGCGGGGTTTGTCCTCACCCAGGAAGGTGGAGGCTCGGCGCACGATGGCCGTCTCGGACTCGAACGCGTTGATTCCTCGCCTCGCCCCCTGCAACTGTGTTGATTCGTTTGCCGGGACACCGGGGCGCATGCCGCGATCGACGTCGTCTTGCTTGATCTACTTCGAGAGGGCGACTGGGTCTGTGCCGAGATGGTCGGGGGTCTGTCTTTGTGGGGTCACCGGTGTACGAGCGCGATTGTGTGGGTGAGGAATTCGGCCGGATACAACCTGGCATCACAGTGAGTCTTTCGTGCCGGGCATCAGTTAGTTACGGGATCTGAAACCCAAACGGTGGGGCGTGTTGTGTTGGGCCGTTTTGGGTGATTGGTGTGTGTCATTGGAGGAAGTTTTTGAGGTGGTTGGTGTAGGTGGGGACGATGTTGGGGTGGAGGAGTTGGTGGTGTGTGCTGTTGGTTGAGTGGGTGGTGGTGGGGCCGGTGAGGTGTGGTTGCCAGGCGTGGAGGAGGTATGCGGCTTTGGTGTGGGTGCTTTCGTAGGTGGGGTGGTTGGGGGGTGGGGTGTGTTCGGCGGCGATGAGCAGGGTGGGGCCGGTGTAGGTGTGGGGTTGGTGGTGTTGGTAGAGGGTGATGTTGTGGTTGTGGTTGGTGGTGAGGTGATGTAGCTGGTTGTCGGGGATGGTGGTGTGGTGGTGGCCGAGCAGTGTTTGCAGGGTTTGGCGGTCGTTGCGGGGGGTGGTTGTTGGGTTGGTGTTGGTGTCGAGGGTGGGTAGTGAGTCGAGCAGGATGAGTCGGGTGTCGGTGTGGCCGCGGTGGTGTAGTTCGATGGCGATTTGGTGGGCGAGGACGCCGCCGAAGGACCAGCCGAGGAGGTGGTAGGGGCCGGTGGGGTGGGTGTTTTGGATGCGGGTGGCGTAGTTGTGGGCCATGGCTTGGAGGGTGTGGGGTGGGGTTTCGTCGGCGTTGAGGGTTTGGTTGATGCCGATGAGGGGGTTGGTGAGGTGGTTGGCGAGGGTTTGGTAGGGCCAGCTGATGCCGCTGGTGGCGTGGATGCAGAACAGGGGTGTGCCGGTGCCGGTGCGCAGGGTTTGGATGGGGGGGATGGTGGCGGGTTGGGCTTGGGTGTCGATTCGGTGGGCGAGGGTGGTGATGGTGGGGGTGTCGAAGATGTCGGCGACGCGGAGGTCGGTGTGCAGGGTGGTGTTGGTGGCGGCGATTAGGCGCATGGCTGAGAGGGAGTCTCCGCCGAGTTCGAAGAAGGAGTCGGTGGCGCTGACCCGGTCACTACCGCCGAGGATTTGGGTGTAGAGGTTGGCCAGGGTTTTTTCGGTGGGGCCTTGGGGGGCGAGGTAGGTCTGTGCGCTGGTGGTGTAGTCGGGGGTGGGCAGGGCGTGGCGGTCGAGTTTGCCGTTGACCGTTAGTGGTAGTTGGTCGATCTCGATGAAGGCGGCCGGAACCATATACGGCGGCAGGACTTCACTTAGGCGGTCACGCAGCCACGCCGTATCGATCCCCGCGTTACCGGTGGTGGTGTAGTAGGCGACCAGGCGGGGTTGGCCGGGGGCGTCGTTGCGGGCGATCACCACCGCCTGATCCACCCCGTCGAGTGCGGTCAGGGCGGCGGCGACTTCGCCGCATTCGATGCGGTAACCACGGATTTTGACTTGCTCATCGGCGCGGCCCAGATATTGCAGTTGCCCATCAGGGCCCCAACACACCAGGTCACCGGTGCGATACATCCGCGACCCGGCTGCTCCGAACGGGCATGCCACAAACCGGGCCGCACTCAACCCACCCCGGCGCCAATAGCCGACACCCACCCCAGTACCGGCGACATACAACTCACCCACGGTCCCCGGCGGAACCGGACGCAGCCACCCATCCAGCACGAATACCCCGGCCCCGGGCACGGGGGCGCCGATCGGCACCACCGGGGTCCCTGCCACCAGCGGGGCGGTGATGGTGGCTGCCACGGTGGTTTCGGTGGGGCCGTAGGCGTTGAGCATGATCCGCCCTGGTGCCCAGCGATCTAGTAGGTCAGCAGGACAGGGCTCACCTCCGGTGAGGAGGGTGGTGTTTTCCAGTCCTTCTGGTGGCAGGTTCTGGAGTGCGGCGGGGGTTTGGCTGAGAACACTGACCTGCTCGGTGACGAGCAGGGCGTGGAAGTCCTCGGGTGAGGTGATGATGTCCTCGGGCACGACCACGACCCGTCCGCCGCCGAGCAGGGCGCCGAAGATTTCCCAGACGGAGTAGTCGAAGGCGTAGGAGTGGCATTGCGACCAGCTCTGCCGGGACGGTATCGACCCGTAGATGCCCCGCTGATGCAGGGAGCTGATCCAACTGGCGATGTTGTGGTGGGTGATGGCCACGCCTTTGGGGGTTCCGGTGGTGCCGGAGGTGTAGATCAGATACGCCAGGTCGTGGGGGTCGGGTGGGAGCAGTGGGGTGGTGGGGTGGTCATCGAGGTTGGTGAGGGTGTCGAGGGTGATCACCGGAACACCACTGCCGGTGCCGGTGCTGGTGGGGAGGTGGGTGGTCAGTTCGGTGGTGGTCAGTACTGCGGTGGGGGTGGTGTCGGTGAGCATGAACGCGATACGCGTTGGGGGGTGGTGGGGGTCGATGGGGAGGTAGGCGGCCCCGGTTTTGAGGATGGCCAGGATGGTGAGGATGGCGTGGTCGCTGCGCGGGAGCAGCAGCGCAACGACCGCACCCGGCCCAGCGCCGTAGTTCAGGAGGTGGTGGGCGAGTTGGGTGCTGGCCGCATCGAGTTGTTGGTAGGTCCAGGTGTGGTCCTCGAAGGTGAGGGCCGGGGCGTGGGGGTGAGCGGCGACTTGGGCGGTGAAGGCGGCGGGAATCGAGATCGCCGCCGTGGTGGTGGGAGCGGTGAGGGTGGGGTGGTTGCCCCAGGTGTGTAGTTGGGTGTGTTCGGTGTCGGTGAGTAGGTCGAGGTGGTGCAGGGGTTGGTCGGGGTGGGTGGTGAAGGCGTGCAGGGTGTGGTGCAGGCGGGTGGCCAGGGTGTTGATGGTGGTGGGGTCATAGACGTCGGTGCGGTATTCGATGGCGCCGGTCAGGGTCGGTGCTGTGTCGGGGCTGGTGGCGTGTTCGCGCAGGGAGATGACCAGGTCCATGCGGGCGGTGTGGGTGGCGACGGGGTAGGGGCTGATGCTGGCTTCACCCAGGCGCATTTCGGCGCCGGTGGTGTCGTGTTGGGTCCAGGGGTGGTTTTGGAAGGCGAGCATGACCTGGATGAGGGGGTGGTGGGTGCGGGAGCGGGTGGGCTGGAGGTGTTCGACGAGGAGTTCGAAGGGGACGTGTTGGTGTTGGTAGGCGGTCAGGCTGTGGTCGCGGATGTGGGCGAGTAGGTCGGTGGGGGTGTCTGCGGGGTGGGTGTGGGTGCGTAGGACCAGGGTGTTGACGAAGAAGCCGATCAGTTCATCGAGGTGGGGGTGGGTGCGTGCGGCGATCGGGACGCCGATGGCGATGTCGTTGGTGTCGGCGAGGGTGGCTAGGACCACGGTCAGGGCGGCGTGGATGACCATGAAGACCGAGACGTGGTGGGTGTGGGCCAGGGTGTGGATTGCGGTGGTTAGTTCGGGGGGCCAGCTGAATTGGTGGCTGGCGCCGCGGTAGTCGGCGATCGGGGGGTAGGGGCGGTCGGTGGGCAGGGGCAGGTGTTCGGGGAGTCCGGCCAGGGTGTGCTGCCAGTAGGCCAGGTCGGTGGCCAGCAGGCTGGTGGGGTCGTGGGGGTCGCCGAGGAGTTGGTGGTGCCACAGGGTGTAGTCGGCGTAGTGCACCGGCAGCGGCACCCAGGCCGGTGGGTGTCCGGCGGTGCGGGCGGTGTAGGCGGTGTTCAGGTCGCGGGCGAGCGGGCCTAGCGACCAGCCGTCGGCGGCGATGTGGTGGATCAGCAGTACCAGCACGTGCTGGTGGGGTGCGGTGTGCAAGACGGTGGCGCGGATCGGGATCTCGGCGGCTAGATCGAAGTGGTAGTTGGTGGCTTCGTCGATAGCGGTGTGCAGGTGTTGGGGTGTCCAACCCTGGGCATCCACCACCTGCCAGAAGATTTCGGCTTGGTTGGGGGTGAGGATGTCTTGGTAGCCGATCCCCTCGCTCGTGGTGCTGAAGCGGGTGCGCAGGGTTTCGTGGCGGGTGATCAGATCGGTGAGTGCGGCTCGGAGTGCCTCGGTGTCCAGGGGCCCGTGCAGGTGCAGGACGACCGGGATGTTGTAGACCGCCGAGGGGCCTTGAAGCTGTTCAAGAAACCACAGCCGGGACTGGGCAAACGACAACGGCACCCGCGGCGGGCGCTCACCGGCGATCAACGCCGGCACCGCCTGCTGCGTGGTCGTGGTGGTGGTGCCCACCAGCTCGGCGAGCCCGGTGATGGTGGGGGCTTCGAACACATCAGCAACGCGCAGACTGGTGTTGAGGGTGGTGTTGGCGGCGGCGATCAAACGCATCGCCGACAGCGAATCCCCACCCAGATCAAAGAAGGAGTCGGCGGCGCTGACCCGGTCACTACCACCGAGGATCTGGGCGTAGAGGCTGGCCAGGACTTCTTCCACCGGCCCCTGCGGCGCCACATAAGCCTGCGCGCTGGTGGTGTAGTCGGGGGCGGGCAAAGCGCGGCGGTCGAGTTTGCCGTTGACCGTCAACGGTAGTTCGTCGATCACCATGAAGGCGGCCGGAACCATATACGCCGGCAACACCTGGCTCAAGGAGGCGCGGATGTCGGTGGTGTCGAGCCCGGTCCCGCTGGTGGTGGTGTAGTAGGCGACCAGCCGGGGTTGGCCGGGGGCGTCATCGCGGGCGATCACCACCGCCTGCTGCACCCCATCGAGTGCGGCCAGGGCGGCGGCGACTTCGCCGCATTCGATGCGGTAACCACGGATTTTGACTTGCTCATCAGCGCGGCCCACATATTGCAGTTGCCCATCAGGGCCCCAACACACGAGATCACCGGTGCGATACATCCGCGACCCCGCCGCCCCGAACGGACATGCCACAAACCGGGCCGCGCTCAACCCACCCCGGCGCCAATAGCCGACACCGACCCCAGCACCGGCGACATACAACTCACCCACGGTTCCGGGTGGGACCGGGCGCAGCGAGCTGTCGAGGACGGCGAAGGCCAGGTGGTGCAGGGGGGTGCCGATGGGGCTGGTGTCGTTGGTGGTGTCGTGTTCGGTGATGTCGCGCAGGGTGGCGTGCACGGTGGTTTCGGTGGTGCCGTACATGTTGATCAGTCGGGTGTGGGGGTGGTGGGACAGCCAGGTGTGGGCGCGGGTGGGGGCGAAGGCTTCACCGGCGAGGATCACGGTGGTGAGGGCGAGTGGTGGCTGGGTGGGGTTGTGGTGGGTGGTGTCGTCGATGGTTTGTAGTGCGTAGAACGCGGAGGGGGTGTGGCTGAGGACGGTGACGTGTTCGGTGGCCAGGAGGTGGTGCAGGTCGTGGGGGGAGGTGATGACGTGTTCGGGTACGACCACGACCCGCCCTCCGCCGAGTAGGGCGCCGAAGATTTCGCAGACGGAGACGTCGAAGGCGTAGGAGTGCCATTGCGACCAGACCGCGTCGGTGGGGATGTCGAGATCGAGTTGGGTGAGCAGGGTGGTGGCGTTGTGGTGGGTGATGGCCACGCCTTTGGGGGTTCCGGTGGTGCCGGAGGTGTAGATCAGGTACGCCAGGTCGTGGGGGTCGGGTGGGAGCAGTGGGGTGGTGGGGTGGTCATCGAGGGTGAGGGTGTCGAGGGTGATGGTGGCGATGGCTGGGGTGTGGGGGAGGTGGGTGGTCAGTTCGGTGGTGGTGATGATCGCGGTGGGGGTGGTGTCGGTGAGCATGAACGCGATACGCGTGGGGGGGTGGTGGGGGTCGATGGGGAGGTAGGCGGCCCCGGTTTTGAGGATGGCCAGGATGGTGAGGATGGCGTGGTCGCTGCGCGGGAGCAGCAGCGCAACGACCGCACCCGGCCCAGCGCCGTAGTTCAGGAGGTGGTGGGCGAGTTGGGTGCTGGCCGCATCGAGTTGTTGGTAGGTCCAGGTGTGGTCCTCGAAGGTGAGGGCCGGGGCGTGGGGGTGAGCGGCGACTTGGGCGGTGAAGGCGGCGGGAATCGAGATCGCCGCCGTGGTGGTGGGAGCGGTGAGGGTGGGGTGGTTGCCCCAGGTGTGTAGTTGGGTGTGTTCGGTGTCGGTGAGGAGGTCGAGGTGGTGCAGGGGTTGGTCGGGGTGGGTGGTGAAGGCGTGCAGGGTGTGGTGCAGGCGGGTGGCCAGGGTGTTGATGGTGGTGGGGTCATAGACGTCGGTGCGGTATTCGATGGCGCCGGTCAGGGTCGGTGCTGTGTCGGGGCTGGTGGGGTGTTCGGTCAGGGAGATGACCAGGTCCATGCGGGCGGTGTGGGTGGCGACGGGGTAGGGGCTGATGCTGGCTTCACCCAGGCGCATTTCGGCGCCGGTGGTGTCGTGTTGGGTCCAGGGGTGGTTTTGGAAGGCGAGCATGACCTGGATGAGGGGGTGGTGGGTGCGGGAGCGGGTCGGGTTGAGGTGTTCGACAAGGAGTTCGAAGGGCACGTGTTGGTGTTGGTATGCGGTCAGGCTGTCCTCGCGGATGTGGGCGAGTAGGTCGGTGGGGGTGTCTGCGGGGTGGGTGTGGGTGCGCAGGACCAGGGTGTTGACGAAGAAGCCGATCAGTTCATCGAGGTGGGGGTGGGTGCGTGCGGCGATCGGGACGCCGATGGCGATGTCGTTGGTGTCGGCGAGGGTGGCTAGGACCACGGTCAGGGCGGCGTGGATGACCATGAAGACCGAGACGTGGTGGGTGTGGGCCAGGGTGTGGATTGCGGTGGTTAGTTCGGGGGGCCAGCTGAATTGGTGGCTGGCGCCGCGGTAGTCGGCGATCGGGGGGTAGGGGCGGTCGGTGGGCAGGGGCAGGTGTTCGGGGAGTCCGGCCAGGGTGTGCTGCCAGTAGGCCAGGTCGGTGGCCAGCAGGCTGGTGGGGTCGTGGGGGTCGCCGAGGAGTTGGTGGTGCCACAGGGTGTAGTCGGCGTAGTGCACCGGCAGCGGCACCCAGGCCGGTGGGTGTCCGGCGGTGCGGGCGGTGTAGGCGGTGTTCAGGTCGCGGGCGAGCGGGCCTAGCGACCAGCCGTCGGCGGCGATGTGGTGGATCAGCAGTACCAGCACGTGCTGGTGGGGTGCGGTGTGCAAGACGGTGGCGCGGATCGGGATCTCGGCGGCTAGATCGAAGTGGTAGTTGGTGGCTTCGTCGATAGCGGTGTGCAGGTGTTGGGGTGTCCACCCGCGGGCATCCACCACCTGCCAGAAGATTTCGGCTTGGTTGGGGGTGAGGATGTCTTGGTAGCCGATCCCCTCGCTCGTGGTGCTGAAGCGGGTGCGCAGGGTTTCGTGGCGGGTGATCAGATCGGTGAGTGCGGCTCGGAGTGCCTCGGTGTCCAGCGGGCCGTGCAGGTGCAGGACGACCGGGATGTTGTAGACCGCCGAGGGGCCTTGAAGCTGCTCAAGAAACCACAGCCGGGACTGGGCAAACGACAACGGCACCCGCGGCGGGCGCTCACCCGCGACCAACGCCGGCACCGCCTGTGTAGTGGTGGTGGTGCCCACCAGCTCGGCGAGGGCGGTGATGGTGGGGGCTTCGAACACATCAGCAACGCGTAGACCGGTGTGCAGGGTGGTGTTGGCGGCGGCGATCAAACGCATCGCCGACAGCGAATCTCCGCCGAGCTCAAAGAACGAGTCGGCGGCGCTGACCCGGTCACTACGGCCGAGGATTTGGGCGTAGAGGCTGGCCAGGGTTTCTTCCACCGGCCCCTGCGGCGCCACATAAGCCTGCGCGCTGGTGGTGTAGTCGGGGGCGGGCAGGGCGCGGCGGTCGAGTTTGCCGTTGACCGTCAACGGTAGTTCGTCGATCACCATGAAGGCGGCCGGAACCATATACGCCGGCAGGACCTCGCTTAACCGGTCACGCAGCCACGCCGTATCGATCCCCGCGTTACCGGTGGTGGTGTAGTAGGCGACCAGCCGGGTTTGGCCGGGGGCGTCGTCGTGGGCGATCACCACCGCCTGATCCACCCCGTCGAGTGCGGCCAGGGCGGCGGTGACTTCGCCGCATTCGATGCGGTAGCCACGGATTTTGACTTGCTCATCGGCGCGGCCCAGATACTGCAGTTGCCCATCAGGGCCCCAACACACCAGGTCACCGGTGCGATACATCCGCGACCCGGCCGCCCCGAACGGGCAGGCGACAAACCGGGCCGCACTCAACCCACCCCGGCGCCAATAGCCGACACCCACCCCAGCACCGGCGACATACAACTCACCCACGGTCCCCGGCGGAACCGGACGCAGCCAGCCATCGAGGACGAACACCCCGGCCCCGGGCACGGGTGCGCCGATCGGCACCACAGTGGCGCCGGCGTGCAGCGGCGGTGCGGCGGTGAGGTAGATCGTGGCTTCGGTGGGGCCGTAGGCGTTGATCAGGGTTCGCCCCGGGGCCCACTGATCGACCAGCTCTGCTGGGCAGGCCTCACCGATCAAGATGACAGCGCTGACTTCGTCGAGGCCTTGGGGGCTCAGCGCCCCCAACCCCGAAGGGGTGTGGTTGAGCACACTGACGTGTTCGTCGATGAGTAGTTGGTGCAGGTCTGGGGGGCTATGCACGACTTGTTCGGGCACCACGACCAGCCGCCCACCATGGAGCAGGGCCCCGAAGACTTCCAGGACCGCGACATCGAAGCTGTAGGAGTGCCATTGCGACCAGACACCGTCTATAGCGATGTCTAGCTGCAGGTCGGTGAGCAGGGTGGTGACGTTGTGGTGGGTGATGGCCACGCCTTTGGGGGTTCCGGTGGTGCCGGAGGTGTAGATCAGATACGCCAGGTCGTGGGGGTCGGGTGGGAGCAGTGGCGTGGTGGGGTGGTCATCGAGGGTGAGGGTGTCGAGGGTGATGACCGGGACACCACTGCTGGTGGGGAGGTGGGTGGTCAGTTCGGTGGTGGTGATGATCGCGGTGGGGGTGGTGTCGGTGAGCATGAACGCGATACGGGCGTGGGGGTGGTGGGGGTCGATGGGGAGGTAGGCGGCCCCGGTTTTGAGGATGGCCAGGATGGTGAGGATGGCGTGGTCGCTGCGCGGGAGCAGCAGCGCGACGACCGCACCCGCTCGAGCCCCGTAGGTGGTGGTGAGGTGGTGGGCGAGTTGGGTGCTGGCCGTATCGAGGTCGTGGTAGGTCCAGGTGTGGTCCTCGAAGGTGAGGGCCGGGGCGTGGGGGTGGGTGGCGACGATGTTGGTGAAGGCGGCGGGAATCGAGATCGCGGGTGTGGTGACGGGAGCGGTGAGGGTGGGGTGGTTGCCCCAGGTGCGCAGTTGGGTGTGTTCGGTGTCGGTGAGGAGGTCGAGGTGGTGCAGGGGTTGGTCGGGGTGGGTGGTGAAGGCGTGCAGGGTGTGGTGCAGGCGGGTGGCCAGGGTGTTGATGGTGGTGGGGTCATAGACGTCGGTGCGGTATTCGATGGTGCCGGTCAGGGTCGGTGCTGTGTTGGGGGTGGTGGGGTGTTCGGTCAGGGAGATGACCAGGTCCATGCGGGCGGTGTGGGTGGCGACCGGATACGGGCTGATGCTGGCTTCACCCAGGCGCATTTCGGCGCCGGTGGTGTCGTGTTGGGTCCAGGGGTGGTTTTGGAAGGCGAGCATGACCTGGATGAGGGGGTGGTGGGTGCGGGAGCGGGTCGGGTGCAGGTGTTCGACAAGGAGTTCGAAGGGCACGTGTTGGTGTTCGAACGCGGTCAGGCTGCGGTCGCGGATGTGGGCGAGTAGGTCGGTGGGGGTGTCTGCGGGGTGGGTGTGGGTGCGTAGCACCAGGGTGTTGACGAAGAACCCGATCAGTTCATCGAGGTGGGGGTGGGTGCGTGCGGCGATCGGGACACCGATGGCGATGTCGTTGGTGTCGGCGAGGGTGGCTAGGACCACGGTCAGGGCGGCGTGGATGACCATGAAGACCGAGACGTGGTGGGTGTGGGCCAGGGTGTGGATTGCGGTGGTTAGTTCGGGGGGCCAGCTGAATTGGTGGCTGGCGCCGCGGTAGTCGGCGATCGGGGGGTAGGGGCGGTCGGTGGGCAGGGGCAGGTGTTCGGGGAGTCCGGCCAGGGTGTGCTGCCAGTAGGCCAGGTCGGTGGCCAGCAGGCTGGTGGGGTCGTGGGGGTCGCCGAGGAGTTGGTGGTGCCACAGGGTGTAGTCGGCGTAGTGCACCGGCAGCGGCACCCAGGCCGGTGGGTGTCCGGCGGTGCGGGCGGTGTAGGCGGTGTCGAGGTCGCGGGCGAGCGGGCCCAGCGACCAGCCGTCGGCGGCGATGTGGTGGATCAGCAGTACCAGCACGTGCTGGTGGGGTGCGGTGTGCAAGACGGTGGCGCGGATCGGGATCTCGGCGGCTAGATCGAAGTGGTAGTTGGTGGCTTCGTCGATAGCGGTGTGCAGGTGTTGGGGTGTCCACCCGCGGGCATCCACCACCTGCCAGAAGATTTCGGCTTGGTTGGGGGTGAGGATGTCTTGGTAGCCGATCCCCTCGCTCGTGGTGCTGAAGCGGGTGCGCAGGGTTTCGTGGCGGGTGATCAGATCGTCGAGTGCGGCTCGGAGTGCCTCGGTGTCCAGGGGCCCGTGCAGGTGCAGGACGACCGGGATGTTGTAGACCGCCGAGGGGCCTTGAAGCTGCTCAAGAAACCACAGCCGGGACTGGGCAAACGACAACGGCACCCGCGGCGGGCGCTCACCCGCGACCAACGCCGCCACCGCCTGCTGCGTGGTCGTGGTGGTGGTGGTGGCGATTCGGTGGGCGAGGGCGGTGATGGTGGGGGCTTCGAACACATCAGCAACCCGCAGACCGGCGTGCAGGGTGGTGTTGGCGGCGGCGATCAAACGCATCGCCGACAGCGAATCCCCGCCGAGCTCAAAGAACGAGTCGGCGGCGCTGACCCGGTCACTACCGCCGAGGATCTGGGCGTAGAGGCTGGCCAGGACTTCTTCCACCGGTCCCTGCGGCGCCACATAAGCCTGCGCGCTGGTGGTGTAGTCGGGGGCGGGCAAAGCGCGGCGGTCGAGTTTGCCGTTGACCGTCAACGGTAGTTCGTCGATCACCATGAAGGCGGCCGGAACCATATACGCCGGCAACACCTCACTTAGGCGGTCACGCAGCCACGCCGTATCGATCCCCGCGTTACCGGTGGTGGTGTAGTAGGCGACCAGCCGGGGTTGGCCGGGGGCGTCGTCGCGGGCGATCACCACCGCCTGATCGATGGGGTCGAGTGTGGTCAGGGCGGCGGCGACTTCGCCGCATTCGATGCGGTAACCACGGATTTTGACTTGCTCATCAGCGCGGCCCACATATTGCAGTTGCCCATCAGGGCCCCAACACACCAGGTCACCGGTGCGATACATCCGCGACCCACCCGCCCCGAACGGGCATGCCACAAACCGGGCCGCACTCAACCCACCCCGGCGCCAATAGCCGACACCCACCCCAGTACCGGCGACATACAACTCACCCACGGTCCCCGGCGGCACCGGACGCAGCCACCCATCCAGCACGAATACCCCGGCCCCGGGCACGGGGGCGCCGATCGGCACCACCGGGGTCCCTGCCACCAGCGGGGCGGTGATGGTGGCTGCCACGGTGGTTTCGGTGGGGCCGTAGGCGTTGAGCATGATCCGCCCTGGTGCCCAGCGATCTAGTAGGTCAGCAGGACAGGGCTCACCTCCGGTGAGGAGGGTGGTGTTTTCCAGTCCTTCTGGTGGCAGGTTCTGGAGTGCGGCGGGGGTTTGGCTGAGAACACTGACCTGCTCGGTGACGAGCAGGGCGTGGAAGTCCTCGGGTGAGGTGATGATGTCCTCGGGCACGACCACGACCCGTCCGCCGCCGAGCAGGGCGCCGAAGATTTCCCAGACGGAGTAGTCGAAGGCGTAGGAGTGGCATTGCGACCAGCTGTGCTGGGGGGCCCCCGACCCGTAGATGCCCCGCTGATGCAGGGAGCTGATCCAACTGGCGATGTTGTGGTGGGTGATGGCCACGCCTTTGGGGGTTCCGGTGGTGCCGGAGGTGTAGATCAGATACGCCAGGTCGTGGGGGTCGGGTGGGAGCAGTGGGGTGGTGGGGTGGTCATCGAGGTTGGTGAGGGTGTCGAGGGTGATCACCGGAACACCACTGCCGGTGCCGGTGCTGGTGGGGAGGTGGGTGGTCAGTTCGGTGGTGGTCAGTACTGCGGTGGGGGTGGTGTCGGTGAGCATGAACGCGATACGCGTGGGGGGGTGGTGGGGGTCGATGGGGAGGTAGGCGGCCCCGGTTTTGAGGATGGCCAGGATGGTGAGGATGGCGTGGTCGCTGCGCGGGAGCAGCAGCGCGACGACCGCACCCGGCCCAGCGCCGTAGTTCAGTAGGTGGTGGGCGAGTTGGGTGCTGGCCGTATCGAGGTCGTGGTAGGTCCAGGTGTGGTCCTCGAAGGTGAGGGCCGGGGCGTGGGGGTGGGTGGCGACGACGTTGGTGAAGGCGGCGGGAATCGAGATCGCGGGTGTGGTGGTGGGAGCGGTGAGGGTGGGGTGGTTGCCCCAGGTGCGTAGTTGGGTGTGTTCGGTGTCGGTGAGGAGGTCGAGGTGGTGCAGGGGTTGGTCGGGGTGGGTGGTGAAGGCGTGCAGGGTGTGGTGCAGGCGGGTGGCCAGGGTGTTGATGGTGGTGGGGTTATAGACGTCGGTGCGGTATTCGATGGTGCCGGTCAGGGCCGGTGCTGTGTCGGGGGTGGTGGGGTGTTCGGTCAGGGAGATGACCAGGTCCATGCGGGCGGTGTGGGTGGCGACGGGGTAGGGGCTGATCCGGGCCTCACCCAGGGCCAGAGGGGTGTCGTGTTGGGTCCAGGGGTGGTTTTGGAAGGCGAGCATGACCTGGATGAGGGGGTGGTGGGTGCGGGAGCGGGTGGGCTGGAGGTGTTCGACGAGGAGTTCGAAGGGGACGTGTTGGTGTTCGAACGCGGTCAGGCTGTCCTCGCGGATGTGGGCGAGTAGGTCGGTGGGGGTGTCTGCGGGGTGGGTGTGGGTGCGCAGGACCAGGGTGTTGACGAAGAACCCGATCAGTTCATCGAGGTGGGGGTGGGTGCGTGCGGCGATCGGGACACCGATCGCCACATCGTTGGTGTCGGCGAGGGTGGCTAGGACCACGGTCAGGGCGGCGTGGATGACCATGAAGACCGAGACGTGGTGGGTGTGGGCCAGGGTGTGGATTGCGGTGGTTAGTTCGGGGGGCCAGCTGAATTGGTGGCTGGCGCCGCGGTAGTCGGCGATCGGGGGGTAGGGGCGGTCGGTGGGCAGGGGCAGGTGTTCGGGGAGTCCGGCCAGGGTGTGCTGCCAGTAGGCCAGGTCGGTGGCCAGCAGGCTGGCCGGGTCGTGGGGGTCGCCGAGGAGTTGGTGGTGCCACAGGGTGTAGTCGGCGTAGTGCACCGGCAGCGGCACCCAGGCCGGTGGGTGTCCGGCGGTGCGGGCGGTGTAGGCGGTGTTCAGGTCGCGGGCGAGCGGGCCCAGCGACCAGCCGTCGGCGGCGATGTGGTGGATCAGCAGTACCAGCACGTGCTGGTGGTCGGCGGTGTGCAAGACGGTGGCGCGGATCGGGATCTCGGCGGCTAGATCGAAGTGGTAGTTGGTGGCTTCGTCGATAGCGGTGTGCAGGTGTTGGGGTGTCCAACCCTGGGCATCCACCACCTGCCAGCTCATGTCGGCCTGTTCGGGGGTGAGGATGTCTTGGTAGCCGATCCCCTCGCTCGTGGTGCTGAAGCGGGTGCGCAGGGTTTCGTGGCGGGTGATCAGATCGTCGAGTGCGGCCCGGAGTGCCTCGGTGTCCAGCGGGCCGTGCAGGTGCAGGACGACCGGGATGTTGTAGACCGCCGAGGGGCCTTGAAGCTGCTCAAGAAACCACAATCGGGACTGGGCAAACGACAACGGCACCCGCGGCGGGCGGGGGCCGGCGATTAATGGCAGCTGAGCGACCGGGTCGGCCCCGACACGCTCGGCGAGGG
The DNA here is from genome assembly GCF_003391395.1 of Mycobacterium marinum. Classification (NCBI taxonomy): domain Bacteria; kingdom Bacillati; phylum Actinomycetota; class Actinomycetes; order Mycobacteriales; family Mycobacteriaceae; genus Mycobacterium; species Mycobacterium marinum. The sequence continues at coordinate 3,792,032 of NZ_CP024190.1, read as the reverse complement.
CGGTGATGGTGGGGGCTTCGAACACATCAGCAACGCGTAGACCGGTGTGCAGGGTGGTGTTGGCGGCGGCGATCAGACGCATCGCCGACAGGGAATCCCCGCCGAGCTCAAAGAACGAGTCGGCGGCACTGACCCGGTCACTACGGCCGAGGATTTGGGCGTAGAGGCTGGCCAGGGTTTCTTCCACCGGTCCCTGCGGCGCCACATAAGCCTGCGCGCTGGTGGTGTAGTCGGGGGCGGGCAGGGCGCGGCGGTCGAGTTTGCCGTTGACCGTTAGTGGTAGTTCGTCGATCACCATGAAGGCGGCCGGAACCATATACGCCGGCAGGACCTCGCTTAACCGGTCACGCAGCCACGCCGTATCGATCCCCGCGTTACCGGTGGTGGTGTAGTAGGCGACCAGCCGGGGTTGGCCGGGGGCGTCGTCGTGGGCGATCACCACCGCCTGATCCACCCCATCGAGTGCGGCCAGGGCGGCGGCGACTTCGCCGCATTCGATGCGGTAGCCACGGATTTTGACTTGCTCATCGGCGCGGCCCAGATACTGCAGTTGCCCATCAGGGCCCCAACACACCAGGTCACCGGTGCGATACATCCGCGACCCGGCCGCCCCGAACGGGCAGGCGACAAACCGGGCCGCACTCAACCCACCCCGGCGCCAATAGCCGACACCCACCCCAGCACCGGCGACATACAACTCACCCACGGTCCCCGGCGGAACCGGACGCAGCCAGCCATCGAGGACGAACACCCCGGCCCCGGGCACGGGTGCGCCGATCGGCACCACAGTGGCGCCGGCGTGCAGCGGCGGTGCGGCGGTGAGGTAGATCGTGGCTTCGGTGGGGCCGTAGGCGTTGATCAGGGTTCGCCCCGGGGCCCACTGATCGACCAGCTCTGCTGGGCAGGCCTCACCGATCAAGATGACAGCGCTGACTTCGTCGAGGCCTTGGGGGCTCAGCGCCCCCAACCCCGAAGGGGTGTGGTTGAGCACACTGACGTGTTCGTCGATGAGTAGTTGGTGCAGGTCTGGGGGGCTATGCACGACTTGTTCGGGCACCACGACCAGCCGCCCACCATGGAGCAGGGCCCCGAAGACTTCCAGGACCGCGACATCGAAGCTGTAGGAGTGCCATTGCGACCAGACACCGTCTATAGCGATGTCTAGCTGCAGGTCGGTGAGCAGGGTGGTGACGTTGTGGTGGGTGATGGCCACGCCTTTGGGGGTTCCGGTGGTGCCGGAGGTGTAGATCAGATACGCCAGGTCGTGGGGGTCGGGTGGGAGCAGTGGCGTGGTGGGGTGGTCATCGAGGGTGAGGGTGTCGAGGGTGATGACCGGGACACCACTGCTGGTGGGGAGGTGGGTGGTCAGTTCGGTGGTGGTGATGATCGCGGTGGGGGTGGTGTCGGTGAGCATGAACGCGATACGCGTGGGGGGGTGGTGGGGGTCGATGGGGAGGTAGGCGGCCCCGGTTTTGAGGATGGCCAGGATGGTGAGGATGGCGTGGTCGCTGCGCGGGAGCAGCAGCGCGACGACCGCACCCGGCCCAGCGCCGTAGTTCAGGAGGTGGTGGGCGAGTTGGGTGCTGGCCGTATCGAGTTGTTGGTAGGTCCAGGTGTGGTCCTCGAAGGTGAGGGCCGGGGCGTGGGGGTGAGCGGCGACTTGGGCGGTGAAGGCGGCGGGAATCGAGATCGCGGGTGTGGTGGTGGGAGCGGTGAGGGTGGGGTGGTTGCCCCAGGTGCGCAGGTGGGTGTGTTCGGTGTCGGTGAGTAGGTCGAGGTGGTGCAGGGGTTGGTCGGGGTGGGTGGTGAAGGCGTGCAGGGTGTGGTGCAGGCGGGTGGCCAGGGTGTTGATGGTGGTGGGGTCATAGACGTCGGTGCGGTATTCGATGGTGCCGGTCAGGGCCGGTGCTGTGTTGGGGGTGGTGGGGTGTTCGGTCAGGGAGATGACCAGGTCCATGCGGGCGGTGTGGGTGGCGACCGGATACGGGCTGATGCTGGCTTCACCCAGGCGCATTTCGGCGCCGGTGGTGTCGTGTTGGGTCCAGGGGTGGTTTTGGAAGGCGAGCATGACCTGGATGAGGGGGTGGTGGGTGCGGGAGCGGGTCGGGTGCAGGTGTTCGACCAATAGTTCGAAGGGGACGTGTTGGTGTTGGTATGCGGTCAGGCTGTCCTCGCGGATGTGGGCGAGTAGGTCGGTGGGGGTGTCTGCGGGGTGGGTGTGGGTGCGTAGCACCAGGGTGTTGACGAAGAACCCGATCAGTTCATCGAGGTGGGGGTGGGTGCGTGCGGCGATCGGGACACCGATCGCCACATCGTTGGTGTCGGCGAGGGTGGCTAGGACCACGGTCAGGGCGGCGTGGATGACCATGAAGACCGAGACGTGGTGGGTGTGGGCCAGGGTGTGGATTGCGGTGGTTAGTTCGGGGGGCCAGCTGAATTGGTGGCTGGCGCCGCGGTAGTCGGCGATCGGGGGGTAGGGGCGGTCGGTGGGCAGGGGCAGGTGTTCGGGGAGTCCGGCCAGGGTGTGCTGCCAGTAGGCCAGGTCGGTGGCCAGCAGACTGGCCGGGTCGTGGGGGTCGCCGAGGAGTTGGTGGTGCCACAGGGTGTAGTCGGCGTAGTGCACCGGCAGCGGCACCCAGGCCGGTGGGTGTCCGGCGGTGCGGGCGGTGTAGGCGGTGTCGAGGTCGCGGGCGAGCGGGCCCAGCGACCAGCCGTCGGCGGCGATGTGGTGGATCAGCAGTACCAGCACGTGCTGGTGGGGTGCGGTGTGCAAGACGGTGGCGCGGATCGGGATCTCGGCGGCTAGATCGAAGTGGTAGTTGGTGGCTTCGTCGATAGCGGTGTGCAGGTGTTGGGGTGTCCAACCCTGGGCATCCACCACCTGCCAGCTCATGTCGGCCTGTTCGGGGGTGAGGATGTCTTGGTAGCCGATCCCCTCGCTCGTGGTGCTGAAGCGGGTGCGCAGGGTTTCGTGGCGGGTGATCAGATCGTCGAGTGCGGCCCGGAGTGCCTCGGTGTCCAGCGGGCCGTGCAGGTGCAGGACGACCGGGATGTTGTAGACCGCCGAGGGGCCTTGAAGCTGCTCAAGAAACCACAGCCGGGACTGGGCAAACGACAACGGCACCAACGCCGGACGCTCACCCGCGATCAACGCCGGCACCGCCTGTGTAGTGGTGGTGGTGCCCACCAGCTCGGCGAGGGCGGTGATGGTGGGGGCTTCGAACACATCAGCAACGCGCAGACCGGCGTGCAGGGTGGTGTTGGCGGCGGCGATCAAACGCATCGCCGACAGCGAATCCCCACCCAGATCAAAGAAGGAGTCGGCGGCGCTGACCCGGTCACTACCACCGAGGATCTGGGCGTAGAGGCTGGCCAGGACTTCTTCCACCGGCCCCTGCGGCGCCACATAAGCCTGCGCGCTGGTGGTGTAGTCGGGGGCGGGCAAAGCGCGGCGGTCGAGTTTGCCGTTGACCGTCAACGGTAGTTCGTCGATCACCATGAAGGCGGCCGGAACCATATACGCCGGCAACACCTGGCTCAAGGAGGCGCGGATGTCGGTGGTGTCGAGCCCGGTCCCGCTGGTGGTGGTGTAGTAGGCCACCAGCCGGGGTTGGCCGGGGGCGTCGTTGCGGGCGATCACCACCGCCTGATCGATGGGGTCGAGTGTGGTCAGGGCGGCGGTGACTTCGCCGCATTCGATGCGGTAACCACGGATTTTGACTTGCTCATCGGCGCGGCCCACATATTGCAGTTGCCCATCAGGGCCCCAACACACCAGATCACCGGTGCGATACATCCGCGACCCGGCCGCCCCGAACGGGCATGCGACAAACCGGGCCGCACTCAACCCACCCCGGCGCCAATAGCCGACACCGACCCCAGTACCGGCCACATACAACTCACCCACGGTCCCGGGCGGAACCGGGCGCAGCCACCTGTCGAGGACGAATACCCCGGCGCCGGGCACGGGGGCGCCGATCGGGACCAGGTCGGCGTCGGGTTGTAGGGGGTTGCTGGTGGTGGCGTAGATGGTGGTTTCGGTGGGGCCGTAGGCGTTGAGCAGGGCGCGACCGCTAGCCCAGCGTTGGGCTAGGTCGGGTGGGCAGGCTTCGCCCGCGACGATCACCGTGGCGGTATCGAGGGTTTGTGGTGAGAGCTGGGCGAGTGCGGAGGGGGTGTGGCTCAGGACGGTGACTTGTTCGGTGGCCAGGAGCTGGTGCAGCTCTTCGGGTGAGGTGATGACGTCCTCGGGCGCGACGACCAGGCGGGCTCCGCGCAGCAGGGCGCCGAAGATTTCCCAGACCGAGACATCGAAGGCGTAGGAGTGCCATTGCGACCACACCCCGCCGGTGGGGATGTCGAGATCGAGTTGGGTGAGCAGGGTGGTGGCGTTGTGGTGGGTGATGGCCACGCCTTTGGGGGTTCCGGTGGTGCCGGAGGTGTAGATCAGATACGCCAGGTCGTGGGGGCTGGGTGGGGGTAGTGGGGTGGTGGGGTGGTCATCGAGGGTGAGGGTGTCGAGGGTGATGGTGGCGATGGCTGGGGTGTCGGGGAGGTGTTGGGCGAGTTCGGTGGTGGTGATGATCGCGGTGGGGGTGGTGTCGGTGAGCATGAACGCGATACGCGTTGGGGGGTGGTGGGGGTCGATGGGGAGGTAGGCGGCCCCGGTTTTGAGGACGGCCAGGATGGTGAGGATGGCGTGGTCGCTGCGCGGGAGCAGCAGCGCGACGACCGCACCCGGCCCAGCGCCGTAGTTCAGGAGGTGGTGGGCGAGTTGGGTGCTGGCCGTATCGAGGTCGTGGTAGGTCCAGGTGTGGTCCTCGAAGGTGAGGGCCGGGGCGTGGGGGTGGGTGGCGACGATGTTGGTGAAGGCGGCGGGAATCGAGATCGCCGCCGTGGTGGTGGGAGCGGTGAGGGTGGGGTGGTTGCCCCAGGTGTGTAGTTGGGTGTGTTCGGTGTCGGTGAGGAGGTCGAGGTGGTGCAGGGGTTGGTTGGGGTGGGTGGTGAAGGCGTGCAGGGTGTGGTGCAGGCGGGTGGCCAGGGTGTTGATGGTGGTGGGGTTATAGACGTCGGTGCGGTATTCGATGGTGCCGGTCAGGGTCGGTGCTGTGTTGGGGGTGGTGGGGTGTTCGGTCAGGGAGATGACCAGGTCCATGCGGGCGGTGTGGGTGGCGACGGGGTAGGGGCTGATGCTGGCTTCACCCAGGCGCATTTCGGCGCCGGTGGTGTCGTGTTGGGTCCAGGGGTGGTTTTGGAAGGCGAGCATGACCTGGATGAGGGGGTGGTGGGTGCGGGAGCGGGTGGGCTGGAGGTGTTCGACAAGGAGTTCGAAGGGGACGTGTTGGTGTTGGTAGGCGGTCAGGCTGCGGTCGCGGATGTGGGCGAGTAGGTCGGTGGGGGTGTCTGCGGGGTGGGTGTGGGTGCGTAGCACCAGGGTGTTGACGAAGAAGCCGATCAGTTCATCGAGGTGGGGGTGGGTGCGTGCGGCGATCGGGACGCCGATGGCGATGTCGTTGGTGTCGGCGAGGGTGGCTAGGACCACGGTCAGGGCGGCGTGGATGACCATGAAGACCGAGACGTGGTGGGTGTGGGCCAGGGTGTGGATTGCGGTGGTTAGTTCGGGGGGCCAGCTGAATTGGTGGCTGGCGCCGCGGTAGTCGGCGATCGGGGGGTAGGGGCGGTCGGTGGGCAGGGGCAGGTGTTCGGGGAGTCCGGCCAGGGTGTGCTGCCAGTAGGCCAGGTCGGTGGCCAGCAGGCTGGTGGGGTCGTGGGGGTCGCCGAGGAGTTGGTGGTGCCACAGGGTGTAGTCGGCGTAGTGCACCGGCAGCGGCACCCAGGTCGGTGGGTGTCCGGCGGTGCGGGCGGTGTAGGCGGTGTCGAGGTCGCGGGCGAGCGGGCCTAGCGACCAGCCGTCGGCGGCGATGTGGTGGATCAGCAGTACCAGCACGTGCTGGTGGGGTGCGGTGTGCAAGACGGTGGCGCGGATCGGGATCTCGGCGGCTAGATCGAAGTGGTAGTTGGTGGCTTCGTCGATAGCGGTGTGCAGGTGTTGGGGTGTCCACCCGCGGGCATCCACGACCTGCCAGAAGATTTCGGCTTGGTTGGGGGTGAGGATGTCTTGGTAGCCGGTGCCGTCGATGCTGGGAAAGCGGGTGCGCAGGGTTTCGTGGCGGGTGATCAGATCGGTGAGTGCGGCCCGGAGTGCCTCGGTGTCCAGCGGGCCGTGCAGGTGCAGGACGACCGGGATGTTGTAGACCGCCGAGGGGCCTTGAAGCTGTTCAAGAAACCACAGCCGGGACTGGGCAAACGACAACGGCACCCGCGGCGGGCGCTCACCGGCGATCAACGCCGGCACCGCCTGTGTAGTGGTGGTGGTGCCCACCAGCTCGGCGAGGGCGGTGATGGTGGGGGCTTCGAACACATCAGCAACGCGTAGACCGGCGTGCAGGGTGGTGTTGGCGGCGGCGATCAAACGCATCGCCGAGAGCGAATCCCCGCCGAGCTCGAAGAAGGAGTCGGCGGCGCTGACCCGGTCACTACCGCCGAGGATTTGGGCGTAGAGGCTGGCCAGGACTTCTTCCACCGGTCCCTGCGGGGCGAGATAAGCCTGCGCGCTGGTGGTGTAGTCGGGGGCGGGCAGGGCGCGGCGGTCGAGTTTGCCGTTGACCGTCAACGGTAGTTCGTCGATCACCATGAAGGCGGCCGGAACCATATACGCCGGCAACACCTCACTCAACCGGTCACGCAGCCAAGCCGTATCGATCCCACCGCCACCGGTGGTGGTGTAGTAGGCCACCAGCCGGGTTTGGCCGGAGGCGTCGTGGGCGATCACCACCGCCTGATCCACCCCATCGAGTGCGGCCAGGGCGGCGGCGACTTCGCCGCATTCGATGCGATAGCCACGGATTTTGACTTGCTCATCGGCGCGGCCCACATATTGCAGTTGCCCATCAGGGCCCCAACACACCAGATCACCGGTGCGATACATCCGCGACCCGCCCGCCCCGAACGGGCATGCCACAAACCGGGCCGCGCTCAACCCACCCCGGCGCCAATAGCCGACACCGACCCCGGTACCGGCGACATACAACTCACCCACGGTTCCGGGTGGGACCGGGCGCAGCGAGCTGTCGAGGACGGCGAAGGCCAGGTGGTGCAGGGGGGTGCCGATGGGGCTGGTGTCGTTGGTGGTGTCGTGTTCGGTGATGTCGCGCAGGGTGGCGTGCACGGTGGTTTCGGTGGTGCCGTACATGTTGATCAGTCGGGTGTGAGGCTGTTGAGACAGCCATGCCGCAGCACGGGTGGGGGCGAAGGCTTCACCGGCGAGGATCACGGCGGTGAGGGCGAGTGGTGGCTGGGTGGGGTTGTGGTGGGTGGTGTCGTCGATGGTTTGTAGTGCGTAGAACGCGGAGGGGGTGTGGCTGAGCACGCTGACGTGTTCGGTGGCCAGGAGGTGGTGCAGGTCGTGGGGGGAGGTGATGACGTGTTCGGGCACGACCACGACCCGCCCACCGGTGAGCAGGGCGCCGAAGATTTCGCAGACGGAGACGTCGAAGGCGTAGGAGTGCCATTGCGACCACACCCCGCCGGTGGGGATTTCGAGATCGAGTTGGGTGAGCAGGGTGGTGGCGTTGTGGTGGGTGATGGCCACGCCTTTGGGGGTTCCGGTGGTGCCGGAGGTGTAGATCAGGTACGCCAGGTCGTGGGGGTCGGGTGGGGGTAGTGGGGTGGTGGGGTGGTCATCGAGGGTGAGGGTGTCGAGGGTGATGGTGGCGACGGCTGGGGTGTGGGGGAGGTGTTGGGCGAGTTCGGTGGTGGTGATGATCGCGGTGGGGGTGGTGTCGGTGAGCATGAACGCGATACGCGTGGGGGGGTGGTGGGGGTCGATGGGGAGGTAGGCGGCCCCGGTTTTGAGGACGGCCAGGATCGCGAGGATGGCGTGGTCGCTGCGCGGGAGCAGCAGCGCGACGACCGCACCCGCTCGAGCCCCGTGGGTGGTGGTGAGGTGGTGGGCGAGTTGGGTGCTGGCCGCATCGAGTTGTTGGTAGGTCCAGGTGTGGTCCTCGAAGGTGAGGGCCGGGGCGTGGGGGTGAGCGGCGACCACGCTGGTGAAGGCAGCGGGAATCGAGATCGCGGGTGTGGTGGTGGGAGCGGTGAGGGTGGGGTGGTTGCCCCAGGTGCGCAGGTGGGTGTGTTCGGTGTCGGTGAGGAGGTCGAGGTGGTGCAGGGGTTGGTCGGGGTGGGTGGTGAAGGCGTGCAGGGTGTGGTGCAGGCGGGTGGCCAGGGTGTTGATGGTGGTGGGGTCATAGACGTCGGTGCGGTATTCGATGGTGCCGGTCAGGGTCGGTGCTGTGTCGGGGCTGGTGGGGTGTTCGGTCAGGGAGATGACCAGGTCCATGCGGGCGGTGTGGGTGGCGACGGGGTAGGGGCTGATGCTGGCTTCACCCAGGCGCATTTCGGCGCCGGTGGTGTCGTGTTGGGTCCAGGGGTGGTTTTGGAAGGCGAGCATGACCTGGATGAGGGGGTGGTGGGTGCGGGAGCGGGTCGGGTGCAGGTGTTCGACAAGGAGTTCGAAGGGCACGTGTTGGTGTTGGTATGCGGTCAGGCTGCGGTCGCGGATGTGGGCGAGTAGGTCGGTGGGGGTGTCTGCGGGGTGGGTGTGGGTGCGTAGCACCAGGGTGTTGACGAAGAAGCCGATCAGTTCATCGAGGTGGGGGTGGGTGCGTGCGGCGATCGGGACGCCGATGGCGATGTCGTTGGTGTCGGCGAGGGTGGCTAGGACCACGGTCAGGGCGGCGTGGATGACCATGAAGACCGAGACGTGGTGGGTGTGGGCCAGGGTGTGGATTGCGGTGGTTAGTTCGGGGGGCCAGCTGAATTGGTGGCTGGCGCCGCGGTAGTCGGCGATCGGGGGGTAGGGGCGGTCGGTGGGCAGGGGCAGGTGTTCGGGGAGTCCGGCCAGGGTGTGCTGCCAGTAGGCCAGGTCGGTGGCCAGCAGGCTGGTGGGGTCGTGGGGGTCGCCGAGGAGTTGGTGGTGCCACAGGGTGTAGTCGGCGTAGTGCACCGGCAGCGGCACCCAGGTCGGTGGGTGTCCGGCGGTGCGGGCGGTGTAGGCGGTGTTCAGGTCGCGGGCGAGCGGGCCCAGCGACCAGCCGTCGGCGGCGATGTGGTGGATCAGCAGTACCAGCACGTGCTGGTGGTCGGCGGTGTGCAAGACGGTGGCGCGGATCGGGATCTCGGCGGCTAGATCGAAGTGGTAGTTGGTGGCTTCGTCGATAGCGGTGTGCAGGTGTTGGGGTGTCCACCCGCGGGCATCCACGACCTGCCAGAAGATTTCGGCTTGGTTGGGGGTGAGGATGTCTTGGTAGCCGATCCCCTCGCTCGTGGTGCTGAAGCGGGTGCGCAGGGTTTCGTGGCGGGTGATCAGATCGTCGAGTGCGGCTCGGAGTGCTTCGGTGTCCAGGGGCCCGTGCAGGTGCAGGACGACCGGGATGTTGTAGACCGCCGAGGGGCCTTGAAGCTGCTCAAGAAACCACAGCCGGGACTGGGCAAACGACAACGGCACCCGCGGCGGGCGCTCACCCGCGACCAACGCCGCCACCGCCTGCTGCGTGGTCGTGGTGGTGGTGGTGGCGATTCGGTGGGCGAGGGCGGTGATGGTGGGGGCTTCGAACACATCAGCAACCCGCAGACCGGCGTGCAGGGTGGTGTTGGCGGCGGCGATCAAACGCATCGCCGACAGCGAATCCCCGCCGAGCTCAAAGAAGGAGTCGGCGGCGCTGACCCGGTCACTACCGCCGAGGATTTGGGCGTAGAGGCTGGCCAGGACTTCTTCCACCGGGCCTTGCGGGGCGAGATAAGCCTCGGTGGTGGTGTAGTCGGGGGCGGGCAGGGCGCGGCGGTCGAGTTTGCCGTTGACCGTCAACGGTAGTTGGTCGATCTCGATGAAGGCGGCCGGAACCATATACGCCGGCAACACCTGGCTCAAGGAGGCGCGGATGTCGGTGGTGTCGAGCCCGGTCCCGCTGGTGGTGGTGTAGTAGGCCACCAGCCGGGGTTGGCCGGGGGTGTCTTCGCGGGCGATGGCGACTGCCTGCTGCACCTCGTCGAGTGTGGTGAGGGCGGCGGCGACTTCGCCGCATTCGATGCGATAGCCACGGATTTTGACTTGCTCATCAGCGCGGCCCAGATATTGCAGTTGCCCATCAGGGCCCCAACACACGAGATCGCCGGTGCGATACATCCGCGACCCGGCCGCCCCGAACGGGCATGCGACAAACCGGGTCGCGCTCAACCCGCCCCGGCGCCAATAGCCGACACCGACCCCGGTACCGGCGACATACAACTCACCCACGGTTCCGGGTGGGACCGGGCGCAGCGAGCTGTCGAGGACGGCGAAGGCCAGGTGGTGCAGGGGGGTGCCGATGGGGCTGGTGTCGTTGGTGGTGTCGTGTTCGGTGATGTCGCGCAGGGTGGCGTGCACGGTGGTTTCGGTGATGCCGTACATGTTGATCAGCCGGGTGTGAGGCTGTTGAGACAGCCATGCCCCCGCGCGGGCGGGGGTAAAGGCTTCACCACCTAATACCACCGTCTTGACCGCCAGTTTCTGGCCCTGTTCAGCCAGGGTGGTGTGCACAGCCTGCAGTGCGTAAAACGCGGCGGGGGTTTGGCTGAGGACGGTGACCTGCTCGGTGATGAGGAGCTGGTGCAGCTCTTCGGGCGACGTGACGACGTGTTCGGGCACGACGACCAGACGGCCGCCGCCCAGTAAGGCGCCGAAGATTTCCCAGACGGAGTAGTCGAAGGCGTAGGAGTGGCATTGTGACCAGACCTGGTTGGTGGTGGGTCCCAGTTGTGGGGTCAGGGTGGTGGTCAGGGTGGTGGCGTTGTGGTGGGTGATGGCCACGCCTTTGGGGGTTCCGGTGGTGCCGGAGGTGTAGATCAGGTACGCCAGGTCGTGGGGGTTGGGTGGGGGTAGTGGGGTGGTGGGGTGGTGCTCGAGGGTGAGGGTGTCGAGGGTGATGGTGGCGACGGCTGGGGTGTGGGGGAGGTGTTGGGCGAGTTCGGTGGTGGTGATGATCGCGGTGGGGGTGGTGTCGGTGAGCATGAACGCGATACGCGTTGGGGGGTGGTGGGGGTCGATGGGGAGGTAGGCGGCCCCGGTTTTGAGGATGGCCAGGATGGTGAGGATGGCGTGGTCGCTGCGCGGGAGCAGCAGCGCGACGACCGCACCCGGCCCAGCGCCGTAGTTCAGGAGGTGGTGGGCGAGTTGGGTGCTGGCCGTATCGAGGTCGTGGTAGGTCCAGGTGTGGTCCTCGAAGGTGAGGGCCGGGGCGTGGGGGTGAGCGGCGACCACGCTGGTGAAGGCGGCGGGAATCGAGATCGCGGGTGTGGTGGTGGGAGCGGTGAGGGTGGGGTGGTTGCCCCAGGTGCGCAGGTGGGTGTGTTCGGTGTCGGTGAGGAGGTCGAGGTGGTGCAGGGGTTGGTCGGGGTGGGTGGTGAAGGCGTGCAGGGTGTGGTGCAGGCGGGTGGCCAGGGTGTTGATGGTGGTGGGGTTATAGACGTCGGTGCGGTATTCGATGGTGCCGGTCAGGGTCGGTGCTGTGTTGGGGGTGGTGGGGTGTTCGGTCAGGGAGATGACCAGGTCCATGCGGGCGGTGTGGGTGGCGACGGGGTAGGGGCTGATGCTGGCTTCACCCAGGCGCATTTCGGCGCCGGTGGTGTCGTGTTGGGTCCAGGGGTGGTTTTGGAAGGCGAGCATGACCTGGATGAGGGGGTGGTGGGTGCGGGAGCGGGTGGGCTGGAGGTGTTCGACAAGGAGTTCGAAGGGCACGTGTTGGTGTTCGAACGCGGTCAGGCTGCGGTCGCGGATGTGGGCGAGTAGGTCGGTGGGGGTGTCTGCGGGGTGGGTGTGGGTGCGTAGCACCAGGGTGTTGACGAAGAAGCCGATCAGTTCATCGAGGTGGGGGTGGGTGCGTGCGGCGATCGGGACACCGATCGCGATGTCGTTGGTGTCGGCGAGGGTGGCTAGGACCACGGTCAGGGCGGCGTGGATGACCATGAAGACCGAGACGTGGTGGGTGTGGGCCAGGGTGTGGATTGCGGTGGTTAGTTCGGGGGGCCAGCTGAATTGGTGGCTGGCGCCGCGGTAGTCGGCGATCGGGGGGTAGGGGCGGTCGGTGGGCAGGGGCAGGTGTTCGGGGAGTCCGGCCAGGGTGTGCTGCCAGTAGGCCAGGTCGGTGGCCAGCAGGCTGGTGGGGTCGTGGGGGTCGCCGAGGAGTTGGTGGTGCCACAGGGTGTAGTCGGCGTAGTGCACCGGCAGCGGCACCCAGGCCGGTGGGTGTCCGGCGGTGCGGGCGGTGTAGGCGGTGTTCAGGTCGCGGGCGAGCGGGCCCAGCGACCAGCCGTCGGCGGCGATGTGGTGGATCAGCAGTACCAGCACGTGCTGGTGGGGTGCGGTGTGCAAGACGGTGGCGCGGATCGGGATCTCGGCGGCTAGATCGAAGTGGTAGTTGGTGGCTTCGTCGATAGCGGTGTGCAGGTGTTGGGGTGTCCAACCCTGGGCATCCACCACCTGCCAGAAGATTTCGGCTTGGTTGGGGGTGAGGATGTCTTGGTAGCCGGTGCCGTCGATGCTGGGAAAGCGGGTGCGCAGGGTTTCGTGGCGGGTGATCAGATCGGTGAGTGCGGCCCGGAGTGCCTCGGTGTCCAGCGGGCCGTGCAGGTGCAGGACGACCGGGATGTTGTAGACCGCCGAGGGGCCTTGAAGCTGCTCAAGAAACCACAGCCGGGACTGGGCAAACGACAACGGCACCCGCGGCGGGCGCTCACCCGCGACCAACGCCGGCACCGCCTGTGTAGTGGTGGTGGTGCCCACCAGCTCGGCGAGGGCGGTGATGGTGGGGGCTTCGAACACATCAGCAACGCGCAGACCGGCGTGCAGGGTGGTGTTGGCGGCGGCGATCAAACGCATCGCCGACAGGGAATCCCCACCGAGTTCGAAGAACGAGTCGGCGGCGCTGATGCGGTCCACACCGAGGATTTGGGCGTAGAGGCTGGCCAGGACTTCTTCCACCGGTCCTTGCGGGGCGAGATAAGCCTCGGTGGTGGTGTAGTCGGGGGCGGGCAAAGCGCGGCGGTCGAGTTTGCCGTTGACCGTCAACGGTAGTTCGTCGATCACCATGAAGGCGGCCGGAACCATATACGCCGGCAACACCTCACTTAGGCGGTCACGCAGCCACGCCGTATCGATACCCGCGTTACCGGTGGTGGTGTAGTAGGCGACCAGCCGGGGTTGGCCGGGGGCGTCGTTGCGGGCGATCACCACCGCCTGATCCACCCCGTCGAGGGCAGCCAGGGCGGCGGCGACTTCGCCGCATTCGATGCGGTAGCCACGGATTTTGACTTGCTCATCAGCGCGGCCCACATATTGCAGTTGCCCATCAGGGCCCCAACACACCAGATCGCCGGTGCGATACATCCGCGACCCGGCCGCCCCGAACGGGCATGCCACAAACCGGGCCGCACTCAACCCACCCCGGCGCCAATACCCCACACCCACCCCAGTACCGGCCACATACAACTCACCCACGGTCCCCGGCGGCACCGGGCGCAACCACCTGTCGAGCACGAATACCCCGGCGCCGGGCACGGGGGCGCCGATCGGGACCAGGTCGGCGTCGGGTTGTAGGGGGTTGCTGATGGTGGCGTAGATGGTGGTTTCGGTGGGGCCGTAGGCGTTGAGCAGGGCGCGACCGCTAGCCCAGCGTTGGGCTAGGTCGGGTGGGCAGGCTTCGCCCGCGACGATCACCGTGGCGGTATCGAGGGTTTGTGGTGAGAGCTGGGCGAGTGCGGAGGGGGTGTGGCTCAGGACGGTGACTTGTTCGGTGGCCAGGAGGTGGTGGAGGTCGTGGGGTGAGGTGATGACGTGTTCGGGGATGACGACCAGGCGGGCTCCGCGCAGCAGGGCGCCGAAGATTTCCCAGACCGAGACATCGAAGGCGTAGGAGTGCCATTGCGACCACACCCCGCCGGTGGGGATGTCGAGATCGAGTTGGGTGAGCAGGGTGGTGGCGTTGTGGTGGGTGATGGCCACGCCTTTGGGGGTTCCGGTGGTGCCGGAGGTGTAGATCAGATACGCCAGGTCGTGGGGGTCGGGTGGGAGCAGTGGGGTGGTGGGGTGGTCATCGAGGGTGAGGGTGTCGAGGGTGATGGTGGCGATGGCTGGGGTGTCGGGGAGGTGTTGGGCGAGTTCGGTGGTGGTGATGATCGCGGTGGGGGTGGTGTCGGTGAGCATGAACGCGATACGCGTTGGGGGGTGGTGGGGGTCGATGGGGAGGTAGGCGGCGCCGGTTTTGAGGATGGCCAGGATGGTGAGGATGGCGTGGTCGCTGCGTGGTAGCAGCAGCGCGACGACCGCACCCGCTCGAGCCCCGTGGGTGGTGGTGAGGTGGTGGGCGAGTTGGGTGCTGGCCGTATCGAGGTCGTGGTAGGTCCAGGTGTGGTCCTCGAAGGTGAGGGCCGGGGCGTGGGGGTGAGCGGCGACTTGGGCGGTGAAGGCGGCGGGAATCGACACCGCCGTGGTGGTGGGAGCGGTGAGGGTGGGGTGGTTGCCCCAGGTGCGCAGGTGGGTGTGTTCGGTGTCGGTGAGGAGGTCGAGGTGGTGCAGGGGTTGGTCGGGGTGGGTGGTGAAGGCGTGCAGGGTGTGGTGCAGGCGGGTGGCCAGGGTGTTGATGGTGGTGGGGTCATAGACGTCGGTGCGGTATTCGATGGTGCCGGTCAGGGCCGGTGCTGTGTCGGGGCTGGTGGGGTGTTCGGTCAGGGAGATGACCAGGTCCATGCGGGCGGTGTGGGTGGCGACCGGATACGGGCTGATCCGGGCCTCACCCAGGCGCATTTCGGCGCCGGTGGTGTCGTGTTGGGTCCAGGGGTGGTTTTGGAAGGCGAGCATGACCTGGATGAGGGGGTGGTGGGTGCGGGAGCGGGTCGGGTGCAGGTGTTCGACAAGGAGTTCGAAGGGCACGTGTTGGTGTTCGAACGCGGTCAGGCTGCGGTCGCGGATGTGGGCGAGTAGGTCGGTGGGGGTGTCTGCGGGGTGGGTGTGGGTGCGCAGGACCAGGGTGTTGACGAAGAACCCGATCAGTTCATCGAGGTGGGGGTGGGTGCGTGCGGCGATCGGGACACCGATGGCGATGTCGTTGGTGTCGGCGAGGGTGGCTAGGACCACGGTCAGGGCGGCGTGGATGACCATGAAGACCGAGACGTGGTGGGTGTGGGCCAGGGTGTGGATTGCGGTGGTTAGTTCGGGGGGCCAGCTGAATTGGTGGCTGGCGCCGCGGTAGTCGGCGATCGGGGGGTAGGGGCGGTCGGTGGGCAGGGGCAGGTGTTCGGGGAGTCCGGCCAGGGTGTGCTGCCAGTAGTGCAGGTCGGTGGCCAGCAGGCTGGTGGGGTCGTGGGGGTCGCCGAGGAGTTGGTGGTGCCACAGGGTGTAGTCGGCGTAGTGCACCGGCAGCGGCACCCAGGTCGGTGGGTGTCCGGCGGTGCGGGCGGTGTAGGCGGTGTCGAGGTCGCGGGCGAGCGGGCCCAGCGACCAGCCGTCGGCGGCGATGTGGTGGATCAGCAGTACCAGCACGTGCTGGTGGGGTGCGGTGTGCAAGACGGTGGCGCGGATCGGGATCTCGGCGGCTAGATCGAAGTGGTAGTTGGTGGCTTCGTCGATAGCGGTGTGCAGGTGTTGGGGTGTCCACCCGCGGGCATCCACCACCTGCCAGAAGATTTCGGCTTGGTTGGGGGTGAGGATGTCTTGGTAGCCGATCCCCTCGCTCGTGGTGCTGAAGCGGGTGCGCAGGGTTTCGTGGCGGGTGATCAGATCGGTGAGTGCGGCTCGGAGTGCCTCGGTGTCCAGGGGCCCGTGCAGGTGCAGGACGACCGGGATGTTGTAGACCGCCGAGGGGCCTTGAAGCTGCTCAAGAAACCACAGCCGGGACTGGGCAAACGACAACGGCACCCGCGGCGGGCGGGGGCCGGCGATCAACGCCGGCACCGCCTGCTGTGTGGTCGTGGTGGTGGTGCCCACCAGCTCGGCGAGCCCGGTGATGGTGGGGGCTTCGAACACATCAGCAACGCGCAGACTGGTGTTGAGGGTGGTGTTGGCGGCGGCGATCAAACGCATCGCCGACAGCGAATCCCCGCCCAGAACAAAGAAGGAGTCGGCGGCGCTGACCCGGTCACTACCGCCGAGGATTTGGGCGTAGAGGCTGGCCAGGACTTCTTCGACCGGGCCTTGCGGGGCGAGATAAGCCTCGGTGGTGGTGTAGTCGGGGGCGGGCAGGGCGCGGCGGTCGAGTTTGCCGTTGACCGTTAGTGGTAGTTCGTCGATCACCATGAAGGCGGCCGGAACCATATACGCCGGCAACACCTCACTTAGGCGGTCACGCAGCCAAGCCGTATCGATCCCACCGCCACCGGTGGTGGTGTAGTAGGCCACCAGCCGGGTTTGGCCGGAGGCGTCGTGGGCGATCACCACCGCCTGATCCACCCCATCGAGTGCGGCCAGGGCGGCGGCGACTTCGCCGCATTCGATGCGATAGCCGCGGATTTTGACTTGCTCATCAGCGCGGCCCACATATTGCAGTTGCCCATCAGGGCCCCAACACACGAGATCACCGGTGCGATACATCCGCGACCCGCCCGCTCCGAAGGGGCATGCGACAAACCGGGCCGCGCTCAACCCGCCCCGGCGCCAATAGCCGACACCGACCCCGGTACCGGCGACATACAACTCACCCACGGTTCCGGGTGGGACCGGGCGCAGCGAGCTGTCGAGGACGGCGAAGGCCAGGTGGTGCAGGGGGGTGCCGATGGGGCTGGTGTCGTTGGTGGTGTCGTGTTCGGTGATGTCGCGCAGGGTGGCGTGCACGGTGGTTTCGGTGGTGCCGTACATGTTGATCAGTCGGGTGTGGGGGTGGTGGGACAGCCATGCCGCAGCACGGGTGGGGGCGAAGGCTTCACCGGCGAGGATCACGGCGGTGAGGGCGAGTGGTGGCTGGGTGGGGTTGTGGTGGGTGGTGTCGTCGATGGTTTGTAGTGCGTAGAACGCGGAGGGGGTGTGGCTGAGCACGCTGACGTGTTCGGTGGCCAGGAGGTGGTGCAGGTCGTGGGGGGAGGTGATGACGTGTTCGGGCACGACCACGACCCGCCCACCGGTGAGCAGGGCGCCGAAGATTTCGCAGACGGAGACGTCGAAGGCGTAGGAGTGCCATTGCGACCACACCCCGCCGGTGGGGATGTCGAGATCGAGTTGGGTGAGCAGGGTGGTGGCGTTGTGGTGGGTGATGGCCACGCCTTTGGGGGTTCCGGTGGTGCCGGAGGTGTAGATCAGATACGCCAGGTCGTGGGGGTCGGGTGGGAGCAGTGGGGTGGTGGGGTGGTCATCGAGGGTGAGGGTGTCGAGGGTGATGGTGGCGACGGCTGGGGTGTGGGGGAGGTGTTGGGCGAGTTCGGTGGTGGTGATGATCGCGGTGGGGGTGGTGTCGGTGAGCATGAACGCGATACGCGTGGGGGGGTGGTGGGGGTCGATGGGGAGGTAGGCGGCCCCGGTTTTGAGGACGGCCAGGATCGCGAGGATGGCGTGGTCGCTGCGCGGGAGCAGCAGCGCGACGACCGCACCCGCTCGAGCCCCGTGGGTGGTGGTGAGGTGGTGGGCGAGTTGGGTGCTGGCCGCATCGAGTTGTTGGTAGGTCCAGGTGTGGTCCTCGAAGGTGAGGGCCGGGGCGTGGGGGTGAGCGGCGACTTGGGCGGTGAAGGCAGCGGGAATCGAGATCGCCGCCGTGGTGGTGGGAGCGGTGAGGGTGGGGTGGTTGCCCCAGGTGCGCAGGTGGGTGTGTTCGGTGTCGGTGAGGAGGTCGAGGTGGTGCAGGGGTTGGTCGGGGTGGGTGGTGAAGGCGTGCAGGGTGTGGTGCAGGCGGGTGGCCAGGGTGTTGATGGTGGTGGGGTTATAGACGTCGGTGCGGTATTCGATGGTGCCGGTCAGGGTCGGTGCTGTGTTGGGGGTGGTGGGGTGTTCGGTCAGGGAGATGACCAGGTCCATGCGGGCGGTGTGGGTGGCGACGGGGTAGGGGCTGATGCTGGCTTCACCCAGGCGCATTTCGGCGCCGGTGGTGTCGTGTTGGGTCCAGGGGTGGTTTTGGAAGGCGAGCATGACCTGGATGAGGGGGTGGTGGGTGCGGGAGCGGGTGGGCTGGAGGTGTTCGACAAGGAGTTCGAAGGGGACGTGTTGGTGTTGGTAGGCGGTCAGGCTGCGGTCGCGGATGTGGGCGAGTAGGTCGGTGGGGGTGTCTGCGGGGTGGGTGTGGGTGCGTAGCACCAGGGTGTTGACGAAGAACCCGATCAGTTCATCGAGGTGGGGGTGGGTGCGTGCGGCGATCGGGACACCGATCGCGATGTCGTTGGTGTCGGCGAGGGTGGCTAGGACCACGGTCAGGGCGGCGTGGATGACCATGAAGACCGAGACGTGGTGGGTGTGGGCCAGGGTGTGGATTGCGGTGGTTAGTTCGGGGGGCCAGCTGAATTGGTGGCTGGCGCCGCGGTAGTCGGCGATCGGGGGGTAGGGGCGGTCGGTGGGCAGGGGCAGGTGTTCGGGGAGTCCGGCCAGGGTGTGCTGCCAGTAGGCCAGGTCGGTGGCCAGCAGGCTGGTGGGGTCGTGGGGGTCGCCGAGGAGTTGGTGGTGCCACAGGGTGTAGTCGGCGTAGTGCACCGGCAGCGGCACCCAGGCCGGTGGGTGTCCGGCGGTGCGGGCGGTGTAGGCGGTGTTCAGGTCGCGGGCGAGCGGGCCTAGCGACCAGCCGTCGGCGGCGATGTGGTGGATCAGCAGTACCAGCACGTGCTGGTGGGGTGCGGTGTGCAAGACGGTGGCGCGGATCGGGATCTCGGCGGCTAGATCGAAGTGGTAGTTGGTGGCTTCGTCGATAGCGGTGTGCAGGTGTTGGGGTGTCCAACCCTGGGCATCCACCACCTGCCAGAAGATTTCGGCTTGGTTGGGGGTGAGGATGTCTTGGTAGCCGGTGCCGTCGATGCTGGGAAAGCGGGTGCGCAGGGTTTCGTGGCGGGTGATCAGATCGGTGAGTGCGGCCCGGAGTGCCTCGGTGTCCAGCGGGCCGTGCAGGTGCAGGACGACCGGGATGTTGTAGACCGCCGAGGGGCCTTGAAGCTGCTCAAGAAACCACAATCGGGACTGGGCAAACGACAACGACACCCGCGGCGGGCGGGGGCCGGCGATCAATGGCAGCTGAGCGACCGGGTCCGCCCCGACACGCTCGGCGAGGGCGGTGATGGTGGGGGCTTCGAACACATCAGCAACGCGCAGGCCGGTGTGCAGGGTGGTGTTGGCGGCGGCGATCAAACGCATCGCCGACAGGGAATCCCCGCCGAGTTCGAAGAAGGAGTCGGCGGCGCTGATGCGGTCCACACCCAGGATTTGGGTGTAGAGGCTGGCCAGGACTTCTTCCACCGGTCCCTGCGGGGCGAGATAAGCCTCGGTGGTGGTGTAGTCGGGGGCGGGCAGGGCGCGGCGGTCGAGTTTGCCGTTGACCGTCAACGGTAGTTGGTCGATCTCGATGAAGGCGGCCGGAACCATATACGGCGGCAGCACCTGGCTCAAGGAGGCGCGGATGTCGGTGGTGTCGAGCCTGGTCCCGCTGGTGGTGGTGTAGTAGGCGACCAGCCGGGTTTGGCCGGGGGCGTCGTTGCGGGCGATCACCACCGCCTGTTCGATGGGGTCGAGTGTGGTCAGGGCGGCGGTGACTTCGCCGCATTCGATGCGGTAGCCACGGATTTTGACTTGCTCATCGGCGCGGCCCACATATTGCAGTTGCCCATCAGGGCCCCAACACACCAGATCGCCGGTGCGATACATCCGCGACCCGGCCGCCCCGAACGGGCATGCGACAAACCGGGTCGCGCTCAACCCACCCCGGCGCCAATACCCCACACCCACCCCAGCACCGGCGACATACAACTCACCCACCACCCCGGGAGGCACCGGACGCAGCCACCGATCGAGCACAAACAACCCCGCAGCAGGTACCGGGGCGCCGATGGGCACCACCGTCTCGCCGGCGTGCAGGGGGACGCTGACCGTCGCATAGATAGTGGTTTCGGTGGGGCCATAGGCGTTGAGCAGGGCGCGCCCCGGCGCCCACTGATCGACCAGCTTTGCTGGGCAGGCCTCGGCTGCGACGATCACCGTCTCAACATCAAAAGTCGTCGGCGCCAACATCGCCAACGCTGAGGGGGTTTGGCTGAGGACGGTGACCTGCTCGGTGGCCAGTAGGTGGTGCAGCTCTTCGGGTGAGGTGACGACGTGTTCGGGCACGACCACGACCCGCCCTCCGGTGAGTAGGGCGCCGAAGATTTCCCAGACGGAGTAGTCGAAGGCGTAGGAGTGGCATTGCGACCACACCTGGTTGGTGGTGGGGCCCAGTTGTGGGGTCAGGGTGGTGGTCAGGGTGGTGGCGTTGTGGTGGGTGATGGCCACGCCTTTAGGGGTTCCGGTGGTGCCGGAGGTGTAGATCAGATACGCCAGGTCGTGGGGGTTGGGTGGGGGTAGTGGGGTGGTGGGGTGGTCATCGAGGTTGGTGAGGGTGTCGAGGGTGATCACCGGAAAACCACTGCTGGTGGGGAGGTGGGTGGTCAGTTCGGTGGTGGTCAGTACCGCGGTGGGGGTGGTGTCGGTGAGCATGAACGCGATACGGGCGTGGGGGTGGTGGGGGTCGATGGGGAGGTAGGCGGCCCCGGTTTTGAGGATGGCCAGGATCGCGAGGATGGCGTGGTCGCTGCGCGGGAGCAGCAGCGCGACGACCGCACCCGCTCGAGCCCCGTGGGTGGTGGTGAGGTGGTGGGCGAGTTGGGTGCTGGCCGTATCGAGTTGTTGGTAGGTCCAGGTGTGGTCTTCGAAGGTGAGGGCCGGGGCGTGGGGGTGAGCGGCGACTTGGGCGGTGAAGGCGGCGGGAATCGACACCGCCGTGGTGGCCGGTGGGTTGGTGAGGGTGGGGTGGTTGCCCCAGGTGCGCAGTTGAGTGTGTTCGCTGTCGGTGAGCAGATCGATGCCGGACACCAACTGATCAGCCTCGGTGGTCATCGCCACCAAGACCTGTTCCAAACGTCGCACGAATATGTGGGTAGTAGCAAAGTCTGATTCTGAGTCGGCGGCACCCTCGGTGCTCACCAGTAGCTCGTGACCGTTGTTTTGGAAGAAAACGCTAAAGCCGCTGGCCCCACCGAAGGCGACACACACCGCCGATGCCGGGGCTTGCCCGAACGGGTGCGAGGCGGTACTCGGGATGAAATTGACTGCCACTCTGGAGGCGGTGTGTCCCGGTGTAGGCGACTGCTGCTGTCTCGTGAGGGTTTCCACCGGGAACCGCTGATGCTCTACCGCGGCCTGGATCTGGGAATGCGTGTGTCTGCAGAACTGGGCCACACTTTCCGCGGGCGTGCCGGCCAACGTCAGCGGGACGGTACCCACCATCAACCCGGTGAAGGTCAACGACTCGGGCTGAACTCGTCTGCTCACCGGGAAATCGAGCACAATGTCCGAGCCGTGACCGCAGCACTTCCCAACCAGCAGCGCGCACGCAGCAGTCAATATCGCCGATCGGCGCACCCCCAACGTTCGGCATGATTCTTGGACTGCGGCAACGACTGCGGGATCTAGCCGCACTGGCACGGAAACGCCACCGCTCACGGTGCTGCGGTTGTTGGTGTTGATGAAGCGGTAATCGACGTCGGTGTCTGCGGGCAGATGCTCGGCCCAGTACTTGTGGTCGCGGTGATAGTCGGGTGAGTCTGCGTAGGCGGTTTCGAGGGCGATGAGGTCCTGTAGTGAGCCGACAAAATTCGGGGGAACCGGCTCCTCGGCGACCAGGGCGGAGTAGATCATCCCAAGCCGGTTGCAGTGGACCATCGCCCCGAATCCATCGCAGACGAGGTGGTGGAAACCGGCATACAGATAGAATTCGTCTGTTCTGGTTTGGTATATGGCGTATCTATACAGGGGCTGGTCGAGCGGCATCGGCTTGTTCCGAATCAACAACGCGCGGTGGTAGGCCTCCTTGACCGGATCGTCGAAGGCGCGGAGGTCGTAGAACGGCACGTCGAAATCCTGGCTGGGCAGGATTTCCTGAAATATCTCACCATCGTTTTCGTAAAAAACAGCTCTCAGTGAATCTGAATCCTGCACTGCCAATCGCAGTGCCTTGGTCAAAACATCAGGAATAATCGCGCCATCGAGCACAACAAGATTTGCCAGGTTCCAACGCGCACCTGCGTCATTAACCTGCTGATCGAGCCAGATGCCCAGCTGCCCCCGGGTTAAATGAAATACAGCCTTTGCCCCGCCCCTCACTGATCAACCTCCGGCGCTGGTCACAGCAAATTGCTTAGCGATTCCCTGTCTGCATATAATGGTCCGCGGCTGCGCACCGGAAAGATGGCAATTATCGACATCCCGGGATGATGGGGAGTTCCTGCTTGATCGTGTTGCACCCATCGCGGTTGTCGGTACTACTGCCTAGTTGCTACTGGTGTCGGCGATCACCGGGGTGGGACTACTGGGGATATGAAGGACACCATGTCCCGATATATTGAATTCAAAAGGAGATGCCGGTCGAGATCTTGACCGATGACAAGCCCCCGGCACAGTGAACAAAGCGATCATCTACCTCACCCGGGCGGCGAATCGGGCCCGTCCATGGTTTCCGGCACCTGCGGAAGAAGCTCAGCATATTTCGAGATTCAGCAGTGGCCAAGCCGAATCAAAAGAATGGGACGCGATCTTCACGAAAGAGACATCGGCCGTGCATTTGAGACGCTGGTGTGTCACGTTTGGAGCTCGGGCGGCTATGTCCCTCGGCGCCGGGATGGGGCGCCAACAGGATCCGGCGGGTTGGCGAGGGCCGGGTGGGTGTGCAGCTAGGCCTTACTGGATCCGGAGCTCTGTTGACAGGCGCCTTGACCTGCATGTTCATTCTGAGAGCCGCGTTCGGGCGGGCTCGGCAGACGGTCTGGGCCGAGTCGCCACGCATCACGGGTTGCGCTGAGAGGCGCCGCAGAAGCTGCCCATCTCCTGGTCCAAAGAGCCAGCTAGTTCGGCGGGAGCAGGTTGGAATTGGGCTATTCAAACGCGAAGGCTCGCCGCTACCCTGTGGCTCACGCACCGCTGACTCGTGTCCCGAAGATGTGCCCCGGACAGTTAGGTGCGGGTAGTGTAGCCACGGGCGCAACTGTGGTTAGATTCGAAAGTAGACCAGCATGCACTGTGAATCGATTCCCAGGCGACCGAAATTGGCGACGCGCAGTTTATTGGGGCATTCTCCAGGCATGGTTCAGATTCAGCCGGACGGCTGTCGATCGCGGCTTACGACTTTGTTGATAGCGAAATTGTTTTTACAATTTATTGCCGCAATCAAGGAAATTGATTCCGGACAACTTGCGATCAATAACCTGTTAATTTGTTCTCCATCTGTATCCATCGAAAAACTCGGAATAATGGGGAATGCTTGAAAATGGCGGTGGAAGATATGGTTACTCGTGGTAATGATGCGTAGCAACACTAGAAGAAGCGCTTAGGTATTCTATGTTGTCGGTGCTGAGGCGGTGGTGGATACCTATTATTATGGTCTTGGTCATCGTCAGTTCCACGGCGCTCGTGGCGCGGATACGCACCTATTTCGGTGCTGTTCCGGTGATTGTTACCCCGGTGATCTTCGGCGAAGATCCAGATCCCCACAACCCGAAAAGGGTGACGTATGAGGTGTCTGGTTCGGGAACCTATGCGGATATCAACTACCTCGACCCGGATGCGATACCGCGTGACCTCAACAACATAACGTTGCCGTGGACGATGACTGTCACGGCGACAGCAGCGTCGGTCGCGCCGATATTGGTAGCTCAAAGTGATGGTTCGACGATACGTTGTCGCATTGTTATTGATGGCAAGGTCAAGGATGAACGTACGTCGACCGGTGTAAATGCGCAGACCTTTTGTCTGGTGAAGGCCGGATGAGTTCTGTTTCAGTTGACCAGTGTGGTGGGGGCGTATTGGCTCCCGTTGATGGGGCGCGGCCATTGTTGGCGCGGATGATCCGTCGGTTGGCGTTACCGATCATCGCCGTATGGATAGCTGTTATCGCGGCCCTGAATATCTTTGTGCCACAGCTAGATACCGTCGGACGGGTGCGTTCGGTGTCGTTGAGTCCAGGTGACGCCCCCGGCGTCATCGCGATACAGCGAATAGGAGCGATGTTCCATGAGCACCACACCGATAGTGTGGCCATGCTGCTATTGGAAAGCGCTGAGCCGCTCGATGTGCGTGCGGGCAAGTACTACAAAGAACTAGTTGCCAAACTGAAAGCGGATACACGGCACGTCCAGTATGTCCAGGACCTTTGGAGTGATCCATTGACCGCTCCTGGCGCTGAAAGTAACGACGGTCGGTCTGTCTATGCGCAGGTTTACCTCAATGGGACGCAGGGCGAAGCGCTTGCCAACGAATCGGTGGCAGCGGTGCAGGGCGCGCTGCGCGATATGCCGGGGCCGGACGGGGTCAATGCATTTCTGACGGGGCCTGCGGTTGTGCTTGCTGATCAGCAGATCGCGGGTGACCGCAGTATGCGGCTTATCTTGTTGGTCACTTTTGCGGTGATCGTTGTCATGTTGTTGGTGATCTATGGGTCGGTCACGACGGCGTTGGTGGTTTTGGTGATGGTGGTGCTGCAGTTGGCTGCGGCGCGGGGTGTGGTGGCGTTGCTTGGCTATCACGGGCTGGTGGGGCTTTCGATCTTTTCGACGAATGTGTTGGTTACGTTGGTGATTGCTGCGGGTACTGATTATGCGATCTTTCTGGTGGGTCGCTATCAGGAAGCGCGTAGTGCGGGGCAGGATCGTGAGTCGGCATTTTTCACGATGTTTGGTGGGACGGCCCATGTGGTGTTGGGTTCGGGGCTGACGATCGCGGGGGCGACGTTGTGTTTGAGCTTTACCCGGTTGCCGTATTTGCAGACGCTGGGTGTTCCGTTGGCTGTGGGTATGACGGTCGGGGTGTTGGCGGCGTTGACGTTGGGGCCGGCGCTTATTGCGGTGACGAGTCGGTTTGGCAAGGTGTTGGAACCGAGGCGGCAGTTGCGGGTGCGCAGGTGGCGCAAACTGGGTGCGGCTATTGCGCGGTGGCCGGGGCCGATTCTGATTACGGCCAGTGTGTTGGCTTTGGGGGGCTTGTTGGTCTTGCCGGGCTATCGCGCTAGTTTCGATGACCGCAATTATCTGCCGAAGGACGTACCCGCCAACATTGGGTATGCCGCCGCTGAGCGGGGGTTTGGTGCGGCGCGGATGAATCCGGATGTGCTGCTGGTTGAATCCAATCACGATCTGCGGAATTCGGCTGACTTGCTGGTGATCGACAAGATCGCCAAGGCGATTTTTGCGGTTGAGGGGATCTCTCGTGTGCAGGTCATCACCCGTCCGGACGGGAAACCGATCAAGCACACCTCGATCCCGTTCATGATTGCTATGCAGGGTTCTTTTATGCAGCTGAATCAGCATTATCAGCAGGACCGGATGGCTGATCTGTTAGCGCAGGCCGATGAGATGCAGACCAGTATCGACACGATGGAGCAGATGACCAGCACTGCTGCTGAGATGGCAGAGACCACTCACCGACTCGTCACCAAAACAAAATCGATGGTGGTCGATGTGGAAGAGCTGCGTGATGCGGTCGCCAATTTCGAAGACTTTTTCCATCCGATCCGCAGCTATTTTTACTGGGAACCGCATTGTTTCGATATCCCGGTCTGTTGGTCGCTGCGATCGATATTCGATGCCATCGATGGTGTGGATCTCATGACCGGCGACCTGCAGGAGATCCTGCCCGAGATGGAACGCCTTGATGAGTTGCTGCCGCAGATGGTTGCACTCATGCCGAAAATGACCCAGACGGTGCGGAACATGAAAGCCATGGCGTTGACCATGTACGCCACCCAGAAAAGCATGCTGGACCAGATGGCGGCCGCATCGGACAAAACCAACGCCATGGGCGAGGCGTTCGACGCCTCGATGAACGACGACTCGTTCTACCTTCCCCCAGAAGTCTTCGACAACGAAGACTTCCAGCGCGCGATGAAGAACTTCATCTCCCCGGATGGCAAGTCGGTGCGCTTCATCATTTCCCACCAGAACGATCCGATGACGCCTGAAGGGATGGCCCGTACTCAAGCGATCAAACGAGCGGCCACCGAAGCCATCAAAGGCACACCTCTAGAAGGTTCCAAGGTCTACCTCGCCGGCACCGCCGCCGTCATCAAAGACATCAACGATGGCAACAACTACGACCTGCTGATCGCCGCCATCGCGGCACTGAGTCTGATCTTCCTCATCATGCTCAACATCACCCGCAGCGCGATCGCGGCCCTGGTGATCGTGGGCAGCGTGGCGGCATCACTGGGCGCTTCAGTGGGGTTATCGGTGCTGCTATGGCAACACCTGATCGGCATCGAACTGCACTGGCTGGTCCTGTCGATGTCAGTCATCGTCCTGCTCGCCGTCGGCGCCGACTACAACCTGCTGCTGGTCTCACGCCTCAAAGAAGAACTCCACGCCGGGATCAACACCGCGATCATTCGCACCGTAGGAGCCACCGGATCGGTGGCCACCTCGGCAGGACTCGTGTTCGCCTTCACCATGATCTCCATGGCAGTCAGCGACCTGACCGTCATCGCCCAGATCGGCACCACCATCGGCATGGGACTGCTGTTCGACACGTTCGTGGTCCGCGCATTGATGACCCCCTCCATCGCCGTCCTGCTGGGCCGCTGGTTCTGGTGGCCCCACCACGTCCGACCCCGACCCATCCCACAACCATGGCCATCACCCACACCATCACAACCCACCACCAACCTGACCACCAGCACACCCTGACCCGTCCCGCTGTTATGCGGGGATCGAACAAGTGGAGGTACCCAGCGTCGTATGACCCATTAGGATAATGTCATCAGAATAGTTGCAGTCGGAGCTTCTGCCCTGAACTGATAAAGCCGTCATGGCCAGTTGGAACATCTATTATTCATTGCAGATTCTTATCCGCTTCGATCCATTTAAACTGAGAACAACTAGCGGGTGAGGTATCGTAGTCTGCGGTGGTGGAAGCCATTATGAAGGCCATAAGCGATTTCGTTATGCAGCACGTTGACCGGGAAGGAAATGAAAATCATGAGCGACAACCCTTTTGATGATGAAGATGGCATGTTCTTCGTCCTCATCAATGACGAGGAACAGCACAGCCTATGGCCAACTTTCGCTGATGTTCCAGCTGGTTGGCGCGTAGTTTTCGGGGAAGCGAGTCGTGCTTCCTGCGTGGAGTACGTGGACCAGCACTGGACGGACATTCGGCCGAAGAGTCTGCGGGAAAAACTTGCTTCTGGTCAAGGATAGCTCGAGAAATGCGCATGGACTGATCGGGATTCCGTCTGTCCATGCGCCGCGAGCGCCCGCATGTTCTAACGCTAGCAGCGTGTGAATCTCTCGAAGGGGAATGGTGTGAATCCGGGGAGTTTCTGCAATTTGCAGATGCGGAATTCAGCATGGGGGGCGCGTTCACAACGATGGCGGCTGTGTGTGGCCGCTTTGGCGGGATGTGATGTAGTCGTGTTTAGCGACGGCCTCGATGGCGACTTATCCGGTCGCGGGCGGGCCAGGGCGATGTGGTCACGGCAGATTGGTTTGAACAGTCTGCCAACGGCCCCGATATTGCTAGCCCAAAGTGATGGTTCGACGATACGTTGTCGCATTGTTATTGATGGCAAGGTCAAGGATGAACGTACGTCGACCGGTGTAAATGCGCAGACCTTTTGTCTGGTGAAGGCCGGATGAGTTCTGTTTCAGTTGACCAGTGTGGCGGGGGCGTATTGGCTCCCGGTGATGGGGCGCGGCCATTGTTGGCGCGGATGATCCGTCGGCTAGCGTTACCGATCATCGCCGTATGGATAGCCCTCATTGTGGCTCTCGGCGTCGCCGTGCCTTCATTGGAAGTGGTCGGGGAGATGCGTGCGGTCTCGTCTTCCCCTACGGACGCCCCATCGATAATCGCGGCAAATAAAATCAATGCGCTATTCACCGAACACAAAGCCGACAGCGCGATCATGCTTGTGCTGGAAGGTAAGGAACCGCTTGGCGAAGATGCCCATGCCTACTACGACGATCTAGTCAGGAAGTTCAGAGCAGACAAAGAGCACGTGGTCGGTGTGCGGGATTATTGGAGTGATCCCGTCACCGAAGCTGGCGCGGAAAGCTCCGACGGGAAGTTTGCTTACGTCCAAGTGAATCTGATGGGGCTGCAGGGGCACGCAAGGTCCATCAGATCAGTGAAAGCCGTCCAGCGCATTGTCGACAGCACACCGGCTCCGGACGGCGTCACAACCTTTGTTACCGGGTCTGCGGCGCTGATGGTTGATCAGCAGACGGTTGGCAGCCGCAGCATGCGGCTCGTCGAGTTGGTCACTATTGGGGTGATCGTTGTCATGTTGTTGGTGATCTATGGGTCGGTCACGACGGCGTTGGTGGTTTTGGTGATGGTGGTGCTGCAGTTGGCTGCGGCGCGGGGTGTGGTGGCGTTGCTTGGCTATCACGGGCTGGTGGGGCTTTCGACCTTTTCGACGAATGTGTTGGTTACGTTGGTGATTGCTGCGGGTACTGATTATGCGATCTTTCTGGTGGGTCGCTATCAGGAAGCGCGTAGTGCGGGGCAGGATCGTGAGTCGGCATTTTTCACGATGTTTGGTGGGACGGCCCATGTGGTGTTGGGTTCGGGGCTGACGATCGCGGGGGCGACGTTGTGTTTGAGCTTTACCCGGTTGCCGTATTTGCAGACGCTGGGTGTTCCGTTGGCTGTGGGTATGACGGTCGGGGTGTTGGCGGCGTTGACGTTGGGGCCGGCGCTTATTGCGGTGACGAGTCGGTTTGGCAAGGTGTTGGAACCGAGGCGGCAGTTGCGGGTGCGCAGGTGGCGCAAACTGGGTGCGGCTATTGCGCGGTGGCCGGGGCCGATTCTGATTACGGCCAGTGTGTTGGCTTTGGGGGGCTTGTTGGTCTTGCCGGGCTATCGCGCTAGTTTCGATGACCGCAATTATCTGCCGAAGGACGTACCCGCCAACATTGGGTATGCCGCCGCTGAGCGGGGGTTTGGTGCGGCGCGGATGAATCCGGATGTGCTGCTGGTTGAATCCAATCACGATCTGCGGAATTCGGCTGACTTGCTGGTGATCGACAAGATCGCCAAGGCGATTTTTGCGGTTGAGGGGATCTCTCGTGTGCAGGTCATCACCCGTCCGGACGGGAAACCGATCAAGCACACCTCGATCCCGTTCATGATTGGTGCGCAGGGTTCTTTTATGCAGCTGAATCAGCATTATCAGCAGGACCGGATGGCTGATCTGTTAGCGCAGGCCGATGAGATGCAGACCAGTATCGACACGATGGAGCAGATGACCAGCACTGCTGCTGAGATGGCAGAGACCACTCACCGACTCGTCACCAAAACAAAATCGATGGTGGTCGATGTGGAAGAGCTGCGTGATGCGGTCGCCAATTTCGAAGACTTTTTCCATCCGATCCGCAGCTATTTTTACTGGGAACCGCATTGTTTCGATATCCCGGTCTGTTGGTCGCTGCGATCGATATTCGATGCCATCGATGGTGTGGATCTCATGACCGGCGACCTGCAGGAGATCCTGCCCGAGATGGAACGCCTTGATGAGTTGCTGCCGCAGATGGTTGCACTCATGCCGAAAATGACCCAGACGGTGCGGAACATGAAAGCCATGGCGTTGACCATGTACGCCACCCAGAAAAGCATGCTGGACCAGATGGCGGCCGCATCGGACAAAACCAACGCCATGGGTAAGGCGTTCGACGCCTCGATGAACGACGACTCGTTCTACCTTCCCCCAGAAGTCTTCGACAACGAAGACTTCCAGCGCGCGATGAAGAACTTCATCTCCCCGGATGGCAAGTCGGTGCGCTTCATCATTTCCCACCAGAACGATCCGATGACGCCTGAAGGGATGGCCCGTACTCAAGCGATCAAACGAGCGGCCACCGAAGCCATCAAAGGCACACCTCTAGAAGGTTCCAAGGTCTACCTCGCCGGCACCGCCGCCGTCATCAAAGACATCAACGATGGCAACAACTACGACCTGCTGATCGCCGCCATCGCGGCACTGAGTCTGATCTTCCTCATCATGCTCAACATCACCCGCAGCGCGATCGCGGCCCTGGTGATCGTGGGCAGCGTGGCGGCATCACTGGGCGCTTCAGTGGGGTTATCGGTGCTGCTATGGCAACACCTGATCGGCATCGAACTGCACTGGCTGGTCCTGTCGATGTCAGTCATCGTCCTGCTCGCCGTCGGCGCCGACTACAACCTGCTGCTGGTCTCACGCCTCAAAGAAGAACTCCACGCCGGGATCAACACCGCGATCATTCGCACCGTAGGAGCCACCGGATCGGTGGCCACCTCGGCAGGACTCGTGTTCGCCTTCACCATGATCTCCATGGCAGTCAGCGACCTGACCGTCATCGCCCAGATCGGCACCACCATCGGCATGGGACTGCTGTTCGACACGTTCGTGGTCCGCGCATTGATGACCCCCTCCATCGCCGTCCTGCTGGGCCGCTGGTTCTGGTGGCCCCACCACGTCCGACCCCGACCCATCCCACAACCATGGCCATCACCCACACCATCACAACCCACCACCAACCTGACCACCAGCACACCCTGACCCGGGTGCTCTGAAAAAAATCGAGGTTCAGTCATGTGTCGTTCCCGCGTTGTCCACCGACATCGGCCGCGTTGGGATCGATGACAGCATCAGGACATGGTCTTCAGCACCTAGCGACGCGTTGTTATAGGAGAAACTTATGCGGCGATCCCAGTCAGCGGTTGAGGTGATCGACCTCGTCAAAAGGCGCGGTTCAGTCACGGCGGTCGACGGCATCAGCTTTGCGGTGCCTCCAGGCGGTGTTCTTGGTCTGCTGGGCCCAAACGGTGCTGGCAAGACCACCACGGTGAGGATGCTGGCTACGTTGACCAGGCCGACAAGCGGCGCCGCGTGGGTCGCCGGCCACGATGTGTGCGCCGCTCCCGAGTCGGTGCGCAGAGAAATCGGATTGACATGTCAGGAAGCCACTCTCGACGGTCTCTTGACTGCTCGAGAGAACATCAACATGATCGGCAGCTTGCGCGGGATCCGCCGTAAGGAATTGGCGTCACTGACCGATCGGCTGCTAGACCAATTCTCGATCGCCGAATTTGCTGATCGACGTGTCGATACCTACTCCGGCGGAATGCGGCGGCGTCTCGATGTCGCGATAAGCCTGCTGGCCCGGCCCCAGGTGTTGTTTCTGGATGAGCCAACTGCAGGGCTGGATCCGCATAGTCGCATCCAGCTGTGGGAAGTTTTGCGCACGTTGGTCGACGATGGCCTCACGCTGGTACTGACCACCCAATACTTGGAGGAAGCCGATCGGCTTGCCGACAATATTGTCCTGATAGACAAGGGCAGGGTGATTGCAGAGGGATCTCCATTTGAGCTCAAGCAAAAGGCGGGTGACGCAAGCATTGTCGTGACTGTGTCGCGCACCGAGGATGTTGCCAATGTCGCGGCGTTCCTGCGAACGGGCGCCAAAGAGGTGCGCGTCGACATCTCCGCCCGTCGAATCACGGTCGCGACCCACGGGTTGTTGGACCTTTCGGACGTCGCCCGGATGTTGCACCAATACGCGGCGCCCATCGAGGATATCCGTCTTACGCGGCCGAGTCTTGACGACGTTTTCGTGTTGTTGACTGGGCATCACGGCAGTTCTTCGGAGGGGGACTCGGCATGATCGTTTTCCGGGATGTATCCACAAGTCATCGTCAAACTGTGCGTCGGCCCGAGGCGCATAGTTCTAGCGTTGCGTGGCAGGTATGGGTAATGCTCAAGCGTAACCTGATTAGAGTCAGGCGAAGGCCAGAGACGCTCATGCAGTTGCTATTGCAGCCCATTGCGTTCATGTTGTTCTTCACATTTATTGTTGGACGATCGATCAGCGAAAACGCGGCACCGCACTACCGTGAATACCTGTTGCCGGGTATCCAGGCGCAGGCGATAGTAGCGACAATAATACTTGTGGGGGCGGCGATCTCTGCGGATGTCGAAAATGACGTCTTTATCAGATTCCGTTCGCTTCCAATATCTAATTCCGCGCCGTTGATCGCGCGCGGCCTGGTCTCGCTGCTCTACGCGGCGATCGTATACATTCTGATCGGTATTAGTGGCATGCTCATTGGGTGGCGGATGCACGGCAGCCTAGCCGATGCTGTGCTGGCTTTCGTGCTGGTATTAGTTTTCGGTGTCGGGTTTATGTGGCTGGGCATGGTGGTTGGCTTGATGGTCAGGACTGTGGAGGTGGTTGGTGCTGCGGTGTTCTTGATAACGCTGCCAATTATTTCCATATCGAACTGCTTTGTGCCGACACAGCCTATGCCGCACGCGCTGCGCGTGATTGCCGAATGGAATCCGCTCTCATCCTTGGCGCTGGCATTGCGCAAGCTCACCATCGATGAGCCAATGGCGCCACCAAGCGCGCAATTGCCACTGCATCATCCGGCATTGTCCACGCTGATCTATTCGATAGTTCTGACCGCGCTATTGGCTCCTATCGCCATTCGCGCCTATATCCGCCGCACTTCCCTTTAGCCCTGCTGTTGAGCTGGTTGCGTGTCTTCGGCATGACGCGCAGGGGCCGATCGGTCCGTTTGCGCAGTAGTCGGTGGGGTGACTTGGCGCCTGGCCCGCCCTGGTGGTGGGTTCCGCCGAGCATGCTCGCGGGGTCCGGAGTTGTGCTAGATCTGGTCGCGGCGGGCTGTGGCGTAGCTCAACGCTTCACCAATTGTGTTGTGGTGAAACTGGAAACCGGCTTGCTCGAGTGCGGTGGGGATGGCGCGTTGGCCTATCAGCAGGCCTTCGTCGGCGAACTCGCCGAGGGCGGCGCGCGCCGCGAAACCGGGCAGCATCAACGGGGTTGGGCGGTTTAACGCGCGTCCGAAGGCGGTGGTGAATTCGGCATTGGTTACCGGCGCGGGCCCAGCCATGTTGACCGGGCCTGACAACGTCGGGTTGGAGATGGCGAACAGCAGCGCGCGCACCTCGTCTTCAAGGCTGATCCATGCCATGTACTGGCGGCCGCTGCCCAGCCGGGCGCCGAGTCCCACTGAGAACGCCGGGCGCAACGGGCGTAGGGTGCCTCCCGCCGGGGCCAGCACCAGGCCGGTGCGCGCCAATACGACCCGGGTGCCGGCGTATTGGGCGGGTAGCGTGGCGGCTTCCCAGTCCACGCACAGCTGGGCGAGAAATCCCATTCCGGCTGGGTCGTTTTCGTCGACCACCCGGTCGCGGGTGTCCCCGTAGTAGCCCACCGCGCTGGCGTTGATCAAGGTGGGCACGCCGGCGTCGGCGACGGCGCTGGAGAGCACTTCGGTGGGTGTGATCCGGCTATCGCGCAGGCTCTGTTTGAACGCGCCTGACCAACGGCGGCGGCCGATGCCGACGCCACACAGGTTGATGACGACGTCGACATCGGTGAGTGCGTCGGGATCGAACTCGCCGCTTTCGGGGTTCCAGTGCAGCTCTTCGGAATTGGCCGGAGTTCGGCGCACGATCCGAAGCACGCGGTGATCGGCCGCGCGTAGTGCCGCTGCCAACGCCGAGCCGATCAATCCAGACGAACCCGCTATGGCGACAACGGCTTTGCCCACGCTCTCAGAGCCCCAGGTCGGCCTCGAAAGCTCCCTCTTCGAGGCGGTGCTTGATGGTGGTGAGGAAACGTCCCGCATCAGCACCATCGACCAGGCGGTGGTCGTAGGTCAGCGGGAGGTAGCACACGGAGCGGACGCCGATCGATTCGTTGCCGGTGTCGTCGACGACCACTCGCGGTCGTTTCACGATCGCCCCGGTACCCAACATGGCGGCCTGCGGCGGCACCAGAATCGGGGTATCGAACAAGGCGCCCTGGCTGCCGATGTTGGTGATGGTAAAGGTGCCGCCGGACAACTCGTCGGGCTTGAGGTTGCCCGATCGAGCGCGACCGGCGATGTCGGCGATCGCCCGGGCCAGCCCGGCCAACGACAGATCGCCGGCGTTGTGGATCACGGGGGAGAGCAGGCCCTGGTCGGTGTCGACGGCGAACCCGAGGTGCTCGGCGTCGTAGTAGGTGATCTCCTTGGTTTCCTCGTTGTAGCTGGCGTTGATGTTCGGGTGGATCTTGAGGGCGTCGATCACGGCACGGGCGATGAACGGCAAGAAGGTCAGGTTCACACCCTCCCGCTCGGCAAAGGACCCCTTGGCCCGGGCCCGCAGCGCCACGATTCTGGTCATGTCGACCTCATGGGTCTGAGTGAGCTGCGCGGTTGCCTGCAGGGATTCGCGGGTCTTGATCGCGGTGATCTGCCGAATCCGGCTGGCCTTCTGCTTGGTGCCCCGCAGGTGTGCCAGCGCCGCGGCCGCAGCCGGGGCTGCCGCCTTCGAAGGCGAGGCGGGAGCCGAAGCCTGAGCAGCCGCTGGCTTGGCCTCTGGTCGCTCTTTCTTCTTCTCGGCAGCGGCCAACACGTCTTGCTTGCGGATGCGACCGCCGACACCGGTGCCGGTCACCGAGTCGAGGTCGATGTTGTTCTCCTCGGCCAGTTTTCGGACCAGGGGAGTCACGTAGGGGGTGCCGTCGCCCGCACTCGGTGCCGGGGCGGCCGCGGGCTGCGGCGTTGCCGCGGGCGCAGGCTTGGGCTCGGGAGCCGCCTTGGGCTCGGGAGCCGGCTTGGGCTCGGGCGCGGCCTTGGGCTCAGGAGCGGCCTTGGTTTCGGGGGCGGCCTCGGGGGCGGGGGCCGGCTTGGACTCGGGCGGTGCGGCGGCCGCAGATCCGGAGCCGATCCGTGCCAACTCGCCGCCGACCTGGACGACGTCGTCCTCCTCGGCGGTGATGCTGAGTAGGACGCCGGCCACCGGTGACGGGATCTCGGTGTCCACCTTGTCGGTAGACACCTCCACCAGCGCTTCATCGACCTGAACCGAATCCCCGACCTTCTTCAGCCAGCGAGTTACGGTGCCCTCCGCCACCGACTCGCCCAGTTCGGGCATCAGCACCGGGGTCGCGTCGCCACCAGCAGCCGACGAGCCTCCGGATTGGGGTTTGGCTTCGGGTTGCGGCTCGGGCTCGGCCTCCGGTTCGGGCTGTGCCGCCGCGGCGGGCTCGGCCTCGGGCTCCGGTTGGGACGGCGCATCGCCGCCGCCACTCTCGGCCGCATCGCCGATGATGGCGAGCTCACCGCCGACCTCGACCGTGTCGTCCTCCTTGGCGACGATCTTGGTCAGCACACCGGCGGCCGGCGAGGGAATTTCGGTGTCGACCTTGTCGGTGGAAACCTCAACCAGTGGCTCGTCGATCTCGACGGTGTCGCCCTCCTGCTTGAGCCACCGGGTGACGGTTCCCTCGGTGACGCTCTCACCGAGTGCCGGCATCTGGACTGAGAAGGCCATCGTTTTTGACTCCTAGATCGGTCGTCGGTAGGCATAGGCCGACCTCTGGCTTACCACACAGTCGTGCACCAGGTACGGAACCCAAGTTGATCTCGAAACCTATCCTGTCACTGTCGCTTGGTCGGCTCGCACCCAGGGCGTGGCGCTTGGCCCGCGGGGCTTGTGTATGGCGCTTGCTACGGTGTGGCGACTGATTGGCATAACAAGTCGCAGGTGGGCGGAGGTCCGATGTCGGCAACAAGACAAGCACCCCAGCAGTTCGTCGACAGCGCTGGTGGCGTGCGGATCGCTGTCTATGAAGAGGGCAACCCCGACGGCCCGACGGTGGTGCTCGTGCACGGTTTTCCCGACTCTCACGTGTTGTGGGACGGGGTCGTTCCGCGTTTGGCCGAACGGTTCCGGATTCTGCGCTATGACAATCGCGGTGTCGGCCTGTCGTCGGCCCCCAAGGCCGTTTCTGCCTACACCACAGCGTGTTTGGCCGACGACTTCGCCGCCGTCATCGAAGCGCTCAGCCCCGGCCAGCCGGTGCACGTACTGGGTCACGACTGGGGCTCGGTGGCGATTTGGGAGTACTTGACCCGCTCCGGCGCGGCCGACCGGGTCGCGTCGTTCACGTCGGTGTCCGGCCCGAGCCAGGACCAGCTGGTCAACTACATATTCGGCGGCCTGCGCCAGCCGTGGCGGCCAAAGACCTTTGCTCGCGCACTCACCCAGGCGCTGCGGTTGAGCTACATGGCGCTGTTCTCGGTGCCGGTGTTGGCCCCGCTGGTGTTGCGGGCGACGCTGTCGCGTGCCTCGGTTCGGCGCAACATGGTCGACAACCTTCCGCTCGACCGGATTCACCATTCCGACAACTTGGCCAGCGATGCCGCCAACTCGGTGAAGACCTATCCGGCTAACTACTTTCGGGCCTTTTCCCGGCAGTCGCGCACACGCGGCGTGCCGGTCATCGACGTGCCGGTGCAACTCATCGTCAACACCAAGGACCCCTACGTGCGGCCCTACGGGTACGACGAAACCGCGCGCTGGGTGCCGCGGTTGTGGCGCCGCGACATCAAAGCAGGTCATTTTTCGCCGATGTCGCATCCGCAGGTGATGGCGGCAGCGGTGCACGACTTCGCCGACCTGGTTGACGGCAAGCCCCCGAGCCGCGCACTGCTGCGGGCCCAGGTTGGCCGTCCCCGCAAGTACTTCGGTGACACCCTGGTGGCGGTCACCGGGGCGGGCAGCGGAATTGGCCGGGAAACCGCCCTCGCGTTCGCGCGCGAGGGCGCCGAAGTTGTGCTCAGCGACATCGACGAGGCCACCGTGAAGGACACCGCCGCCGAAATCGCCGCGCGCGGTGGTGTTGCCCACCCCTATGTGCTCGATGTATCCGACACCGAGGCGGTCGAGGCGTTCGCGGATCAGGTCAGCGCCACGCACGGGCTGCCCGACATCGTCGTCAACAACGCCGGCGTCGGCCAGGCGGGGAGGTTCCTGGACACTCCCGCAGAGCAGTTCGACCGGGTGCTCGACGTCAACCTGGGTGGTGTGGTCAACGGCTGCCGAGCCTTCGGTCAGCGTCTGGTTGAGCGCGGTACCGGAGGCCACATCGTCAATGTGTCGTCGATGGCCGCATACGCCCCGCTGCAGTCATTGAGCGCCTATTGCACCTCAAAGGCGGCGACGTTCATGTTCTCGGACTGTCTGCGTGCCGAACTCGATGCGGCCGATGTCGGCCTGACCACCATCTGTCCCGGCGTCATCAACACCAATATCGTCAACACCACCCGCTTCGACGCGCCGCCCGGCAAAGGCGGCGACCAAGTGGACGGCCGGCGTGGACAGATCGACAAGATGTTTGCG
Organism: Mycobacterium marinum; assembly: GCF_003391395.1. Taxonomy (NCBI): domain Bacteria; kingdom Bacillati; phylum Actinomycetota; class Actinomycetes; order Mycobacteriales; family Mycobacteriaceae; genus Mycobacterium; species Mycobacterium marinum. The sequence continues at coordinate 3,754,569 of NZ_CP024190.1, read as the reverse complement.
CTGCGCAGCTATGGGCCGGACAAGGTCGCCAAAGCGATTGTGTCCGCCGTCAAGAAGAACAAGCCGATCCGGCCGGTAGCTCCGGAGGCCTACGCGCTCTACGGCATTTCCCGAGTGCTGCCCCCGGCGCTGCGAAGCACCGCACGCATGCGGGTCATCTGACGCGTCAGACGCTCGCCGCTGCACCTTCGGACCGCCGCGCGAGCACCGCGCCGGCTATTCCGACGGCCCCGATGACCGCCAGCGGTATCGCCCACATGCCCCTGCGGGACACCGCCGACTGAACATTGCGCGACGACGTCGGTGTGCGGGATGACCTGGTTGGGGATCGGTATGTTGGCGCCATTGCTGTCGTTGGCGTTCCCCGCTGCGGACGGGTCAGCCGCCAGCCCGCTGCCGCAAGACACGGAGCCGCCGTCGCCCTTGGATGCCGTCACCGGCACCAACAGCCCAATCGCGCCAGCCACCAAGAGCACGGCGGCTACGGCGATGATCAACCGTCGCACAGTCACAGTCCGGCCATGGGCCGCAGTATCGCCGTGGGCGACCGGCCTAACCGCTGTGCGCCTTGGCTAGACCAGCGGTGTTTGCGGTGGCTGGAGTTTCGCGATCTTCGCGCTGCGGGATCAGCCGTTAGCCGCGATGTCCTCGAGCACCGCGAACATGGTGCGGGTCGGCACGCCGGTGGCTCCCTTGGGCGTGTAGCCCCAGGCGCTACCGGTGTTGTACGCCGGGCCGGCCACATCGATATGTGCCCAGTCCACCGCATCGGCGACGAACTCCCGCAAGAACACCCCGGCGACCAACATGCCGGCAAAGCGCTGCCCGCTGACATTGGCCAGGTCGGCCACCGTGGATTTCAGGTCGTCCTTGAGTTCGTCCGGCAGCGGCATGGGCCAACCGTTCTCACCCACCTGTTGGGAGATTGCCGCGACCCGGTCGCGGAACTCGTCGCTGCCCATGATTCCGGGGATACGCGCACCCAAGGCCACGGTCTGGGCTCCGGTCAACGTCGAGGTCTCGATCAGATAGTCCGGGTTGTCCTCACACGCCCGAACGATGGCATCGGCCAGGATCAGCCGGCCCTCCGCGTCGGTGTTGAGCACCTCGACCGTGGTTCCGCCGTACTGCGTCAGCACGTCGCCGGGCCGCTGTGCCGTGGCTGAAGGCATGTTTTCGGCGATCGGCACCGTGGCGATCACGTCGATCGGCAACTCCAGCTGGGCCGCCAGCGCGACGGTCGCGATCACCGCGGCCGCGCCACCCATGTCCGAGGTCATGTAATGCATCGACGCGGCCGGCTTGATCGAGATCCCGCCGGTATCAAAGGTCACTCCCTTGCCGACCAGGGCGACCTTCTTGGCCCGTCTGGGGTTCTTGGCCAGCCGCGATCCCCGGTGGGTCAACCGCACCAGCCGCGGCGGGCGGGACGAGCCCTGACCGACACCGACCAGCCCGCCGTATCCGGCTTTTTGCAGCGCCTTCTCGTCGAGCACTTGGACTTCGAGTCCGACCGACTCGCCCAGAACTTTTGCCCGTCGCGCCAACTCGGCGGGATAGAGGTGGCTGGGCGGCGTGTTCACCAGGTCGCGGGCGGTGGCGACGGCGGTTGCCACGGCTGCACCGTGCGCGCAGTGCTTCCGGGCGTCTTTGGCCGTCGTCAGCACGGTGACCTTATGCAGCCCGGCGTCTTTGGGGGCCGTCTTGGCGCTACGGAAGGCGCTGAACCGATAGCTGCCCAGGATCAGACCCTCGATGGCCGCAGCGCAGACACCGTCGCCGGGCAAGTCCGCCAACGTGGTCACCACTGTCTTCGCAGTGCCGAGCGCCCGCGCGGCAGCGCCGGCGGCACGACGCACCGCGTCCGGTGTCCACTCATAGCGGGGTTTGCCCAGGCCCACCGTCAGCACGCTGCTCACCGGAAGCGACGAGACCACGAGCCGGTGCACCTGGTCACTGGCGCCGGTAGCGTCCAGGGCCCGCAGGCCCGCCTCGATCTCGGCGATCGCATCCGCGCTCAGGAATGGCTCCGCGGAGGCGACGACGGCGCCTGGCCGCTCGCCGGACTGCTCATCGTCGCCGGTCGAGACGACCGGCACGATCAGCACGGATGAACTCACACCACGCTTCGGCAACGAGGTGGCGACATGGACGGTGGGGATTTGGTCACCCGATTCGGCGGTCACGGGCAATCACCCTAGTCACCGCAGCGCGGGCCTGCTTGCCCACCGTCTGGTCGATCGGCGCTGCCTTGCAGTTCGAATGCATTCACCGGGTCGTCAAATCCCTTGAGCGTCAATGGGCCCTGGGGGATCGTGGGCCAATCCGGCAGTTGGTCATGCAACGCCGCGTCGGCTAGGACTTGTCCCGGCGCCGCGGCCGCCACCAGACGCGCGGCCAAGTTGACCGGCGTGCCGAAGTAGTCCCCGTTGATGGCCAGTGCGGTGCCGTAGGCAAGTCCGGCCCGCACCTGCAATCCTTCTTCGCGTGCTCTGGGGTGGTGGACCAGGTCGACCGCCGCCTGCGCGAGCCGTTGTGGTGTCGAACTAACCCACATCACCGCGTCACCGATGAACTTCACCACCCGGCCCCCGTCGGCGTGCACCACGTCGGCTACGGCCGCGCCAAACTCGTTGAGCAGGCCCTGTAGCTCCGTCGGCGTCAGCGTTTGGGTCAATACCGTGAAGCTCGACAGATCGGCAAAACCGATGCCGCACACCACGCTGGCTGATGCATCACGAGTGACGCCTTCGAAGTGAGTCCGGGCGCTGGTCAGGTGATGGCGGTGCACGATGTCGATCAGGGTGCCGATGCGGGGGACAAACTCGGCGACCGCGCGGTAGGCCTGCGCCGTGGCTAGTTCGTTATTGGTGTACGTCATTTGGATGTCCGGTGTCCCCGCGCGGATCATCGTGGATTCGGCCTCGGCCAGCCGGGCCATGGCCGCGCCGAGCACCCGCAACAGCCCGAACGCGCCGTCCTCACCCACCACCGATTTCACGGCGAGCCAGGTTGCCAGCGCATCGACGTCGGCCTGGCTCAGGGTGGGTACGTCGGGACCGGCGACGGTGAGACCTAGCAGGGCCCAGATGTGAGCGATGTCGTCGGCAGATAGCCCGAGTTGCTCGCCGGCGGCCGTCAGGGTGTAGATCGGGGGGCCTGGCCATTGCAGGACATCGCCGGCGAGGCCGAATAGCCGTCCCCGCCGTTCGGCCTCGGCCATTTCCTCGAGGGTGAAGCCAAGGTCATCGAGGTACTTGATCAGATCGGCCCGCTCCCGGGGGTTAGCGATTCCGGCAGCTTCGAGCGCCTCGAAGTCGAGGGGGTCGGGAGAACCGGACACCTGCCCAAGTGTGCCAGCAGCCGGACCGATTAGGGTGAGACGCCGTGAGTGACGCGCCAGAGTTGATGCAGGGACCGTTGGAAGACCGCCACCGCGCGCTGGGCGCAAGCTTCGCCGAATTCGGCGGCTGGCTGATGCCGGTGTCCTACGCCGGGACGGTCAGCGAGCACAATGCCACCCGCAACGCCGCCGGCTTGTTCGACGTCAGCCATCTGGGTAAGGCACTGGTTCGCGGGCCGGGTGCGGCGGAGTTCGTCAACTCCGCGCTTACCAACGATCTACGCCGCATCGGGCCGGGCAAGGCGCAATACACCTTGTGCTGCAACGAATCCGGTGGCGTGATTGACGACTTGATCGCCTACTACGTTGCCGACGACGAAATCTTCCTGGTGCCCAACGCCGCCAACACCGCCGCGGTGGTCGCAGCCTTGCAGGCGGCGGCACCGAGCGATTTGACCATCACCGACCTGCATCGCTCCTACGCGGTGCTGGCGGTGCAGGGGCCGCGTTCGACCGAGGTGCTGGCCGCGCTCGGCCTGCCCACTGAGATGGATTACATGGGCTATGCCGACTCGTCGTACAACGGGGTATCGGTTCGGGTCTGCCGCACCGGGTACACCGGCGAGCACGGCTATGAGCTGCTACCACCGTGGGAGTCCGCCGGCGTGGTCTTCGACGCCCTGGCGGCCGCCGTTGCCGAAGTGGGCGGTGAGCCGGCCGGCCTGGGCGCGCGCGACACGCTGCGCACCGAAATGGGCTACCCCCTGCACGGGCATGAACTGTCGCTCGACATTTCGCCGTTGCAGGCCCGATGTGGGTGGGCGATCGGCTGGAAGAAGGACGCGTTCTTTGGCCGGGAAGCGTTGTTGGCGGAGAAAGCGGCCGGCCCGCGCCGCTTGCTCCGGGGGTTGCGCATGGTCGGCCGCGGTGTGTTGCGTCCGGGCCTGACGGTGTTAAACGGCTCCACCCCGGTCGGGGTCACCACATCGGGGACGTTCTCGCCAACCCTGCAGATCGGTATCGCGCTTGCGCTGATTGACACCGACGCGGGTGTGGAAGACGGCCAGCAAATCACCGTCGACGTGCGAGGCCGTGCCGTCGAGTGCGAAGTGGTGCGTCCGCCCTTCGTTGAGGCCAAGACGCGGTAAGGCGCCCAATCACGTGGCAAAAACCAGTTGGCACAGCGATATACAATCGTGGCCATGACCAGGGGGTCCCAACAGTTCACCGTGACGCGCGCGACAAATCCGGCCACCGAGGCTGAGCGCGTATCAATTCTGGCTGACCCCGGCTTCGGCCGCTATCACACCGACCACATGGTGTCGATCGATTTCGACGAGGGGGTGGGCTGGCACAATCCGCGGGTCATCGGCTACGGCCCGATCGAGTTGGACCCGTCGGCGATCGTCTTGCACTACGCGCAGGAAGTCTTCGAAGGGCTCAAGGCCTATCGCTGGGCGGACGGCTCGATTGTGTCGTTTCGGGCCTGGGCCAATGCGGCGCGCTTGCGCTCCTCGGCCCGGCGGATGGCGATTCCCGAGCTGCCCGAAGAGCTGTTCATCGAATCGCTGACCCAACTCATCGCCGTCGACAACGTCTGGGTGCCGCCGGCCGGTGGCGAAGAGGCGCTCTACCTGCGGCCATTCATCATCGCCACCGAGCCGGGACTCGGGGTGCGCCCGGCCAAGCAGTACCGGTACCTGTTGATTGCCTCGCCGGCCGGCGCGTACTTCAAGGGCGGTATCAATCCGGTCAGCGTCTGGGTGTCGACCGACTACGTGCGTGCTTGCCCCGGAGGAACCGGCGCCGCCAAGTTCGGCGGCAACTACGCCGCGTCGCTGCTGGCTCAGGCCGAAGCCACCGAGAACGGTTGCGACCAGGTGGTGTGGCTGGATTCCGTGGAACGGCGCTACGTCGAGGAGATGGGTGGGATGAACATCTTCTTCGTGCTCGGCAAGGGGGGGTCGGCCAGACTGGTAACCCCAGAGCTATCCGGCTCGCTGCTGCCCGGCATCACCCGGGATTCGTTGCTGCAGTTGGCGCTTGACGCCGGATTCGCGGTGGAGGAGCGCAAGATCGACATCGCCGAGTGGCAGAAGAAGGCGGCGGCCGGCGAGATCACCGAGGTTTTCGCGTGCGGTACCGCAGCCGTGATCACCCCGGTCTCGCGGGTGAAGTACGGCGACGGCGAGTTCACCATCGCCGACGGTCAACCTGGCGAGGTGACAATGGCGTTGCGTGACACGTTGACCGGGATCCAGCGGGGTACTTTTGCCGACACCCACGGCTGGATGTCGCGGCTAAGTTAGGACTGTTGCGAGGTTGCCGGGCTCGGGCCGGTGCGCGCTGGCGTGGCAGCCCGGCCGGATCGGGGATGGCGCCGGCCGGCGATGTGCCCGGCGCAGGCTTGGGTACCGGCCGCGGCGGTCTGGCGCCGTGTGGCGGGTCAGTGCCAGACCCAGCCCCGGAGCGGTGCCGGTGACCAGGCGGTGTGCACCCCGCCTGGCCCGACTCAGCCGGCGCATCGGGGCCTTCTCGACGAGCTGACTCTGCGCTTCGGTCGTTTGGCTTAGTCCCGGGGCGCGCAGGCTGGCGACGGCGGCGATGATGGCCAAGGTCAGCGAGACGAGGACTGGGCCGATGGTTGCGTGCCGCTGCGCGAGTTCACCCAGTACGGCTCCCAGCAGCGTGGACACCACCGCGGCCAAGGTCGCTCCAAAGCAGATCAGCGTCGCGCGGTGTTGTTCGGGAGCAAACATGCTGATCCACGAAATGGAGGCCGCGACCACGGTTTGGGCGGCGACGGTCGCCAGCAGGAACGCCGTGCCGTATGCCCACATCTGGGTCCACTGGCCGCACAGCTCGGCGACGATGCACACCAACGCGGCGGCGATGCTGAACAGCGAGCTACCCAACAGCATGCCGCGCACGCCGAACCGGCGGTTCACCGCTCGCCACAGCAGCGAACCGATAACCAACGCGATGCTCGAAAGGATCACCAGGACGTGCAGGCTGCCGCTCGACTGGGCGGCGCGCAGGCTGAAGAACGTGGTACCCAGGCTGATGGGAGCGAACAACAGATAGGTGGTCGCATACCGACGGAACCATGGCTCGCGGCGGGCGATCTCGAAGCCCTGACGGTAGATATCGCGCAGCGGCAACCGGACGGTGGGTGCGCTGGACGCTGACCGCATCGGACCGACGAACAGCGCCGCAACGCCGGCGACAATCATGCTCGCGGCACCCAGCCAGAGCAGATCGTGGTAGCGCGCCATCTCGTCACCGTGGGCCAGTCTCGGCACAATCACCAACGTGACGCCGGTGGCCAACAGCGATCCGACGGCCCCTTGGGTGAGCAGTAGCTCGCCGCGGCGCAACACGGACAACTTGTTGGAGATCATGTCGGTGTAGGCGACACCGGAAACCCCGGCGACGACACCGCTGGCGGTCGCGGTCACGAAGAAAACCGCGGCGACCAGCGCGCCGGTCCAGGGAACTGCGGCGTTGGCCAGGATCAGGGTTGCGGCACTCGCCGATATCGCGGCCATCAGCAAGTGCCGGTACTGGCCGAAGCGCTGCAAAATCAACGGGGAGACCGAGTTGCCCAGAATCGCGCCGATGCTGAATGCCGGAAACAACAGCCCGGCCACCCAAGTAAGTCCCTGATGCGCACAAATGACCGGCAGAACCACGGCGCCGCTGCCCATCTGCATCCCCGCCGAGTAGAAGCTACCCTGGGTTACCAGTCGTCCGAACGGGGTTCTGGGGTTCGAGCCGACCAGCCGTGATGCGGTCATGTCAAGAGACTTTACGTCCGCGTGATCCAAAATAGGGTCCACTAATCGGACATTAATCAGATATTGCCGGTGCAATCCCGTGTCCACCGATCGGAGGAATCTCCATTAGTCCTGCGGACCGGCTCAAAAAATGCTGGTTGGTCGGAATCTGACCAACCCAACTTGGCACCAATCTAGCGTTTTCAGCTTCTACAAACGTACCAGAGCCGCCAACACCACGGCAGTCACCGTGGTGGCTAGCTCAATCGCGCAACCCAGCACGTCGCCGGTGATGCCGCCGAACCGTCGGACACAATGCCTGATCAGCAGGGTGCCGGCGCAGACCGCGGCCACCACCGCGGCAGGGCCCTGCCATGGCCGCGGAGCCGCGGCCAGCGAAGCGAACAGCAGCACAGCAAGCCACGCCACCAGCACCGATATGGGCTGGGTGCCGGCGACCCGAGAGCCCAAGCTACTGCCCGCGGCCGCCGGTACCGACCGCCGGCAGCCCAGTACCGCGGTGACCCGGCCGGCAAAGACCGCCACGGCGATGCCCGCGATTCCGCGGCTGCCTGCCGCGCTCAGTGTCGAAAACGCCGACCCCTGCACGGCAATGACCAACACGACCGCGGCCACCCCGAACGGTCCGGTCGAACCGTCGCGCATGACGGCCAAGGCCCGTTGTGGTGGCCCGTAGCAGCCGAGCCCGTCAGCCGTGTCGGCGACGGCGTCGATGTGCAGACCGCGGGTGGCCAGCAGTAGCACCGCCACCGCGAGCAGTCCGGGCAGCGGGCTGACCGGGCCGAACACCAGCGATGCGGACCACGTGACGCCGGCGGCAAGTCCGCCCAGCACGACGCCGACAACCGGCAGTGCCGTCATCGCCCCGCGCCCCATCGGTGCGGCGACCGAGGCAGGGACGGGTATGACCGTGCCAAAGGAGAGCGCTGTTGCCAGCGAACGAATCACGATTCAGGTGGCTCGGTGGCGCCGGCGTCGTCGCACGCCGTGGACACCCCGGCTTCGGCGAAGGTCGCCATCGATGACAGCGCTGCCACGGCGGCGCGCAGCACCGGTAGGGCAACGGTGGCGCCGGTGCCTTCGCCCAACCGCATTCGCAGATCCACCACTGGGTCCAGCGCCAGCGCCGTCAGTGCCAGCTGATGGCCGGGTTCGGTGGAGCGGTGGCCGGCTTGCCACCATTGCCGGGCGCCGGGGGCCAGGCGTTCGGCGACCAGCGCTGCCGCGGTGACTGCCATGCCGTCGAGCAGCAGCGGGGTACGCCGGACCGCGGCCTGCGCGCAGAAGCCCGCCATGGCGGCCAGGTCCGCGCCGCCGCAGCAGCGCAGCAACGCGACGGGGTCAGGCAACACTCGCGCGGACCGAAACAGCGCATCGCGTACCGCCGCGGTCTTGCGTGACCAGGTCGCATCGTCGACTCCGGTTCCGAAGCCGACCACGGCAACCGGCTCGGTGTTGGTCAGCGCCGCCACCAGGACCGCGGCCGGGGTGGTGTTACCGATTCCCATGTCACCGGCGATCAGCAGGTCGGCGCCAGCGTCGACCTCGGCATCGGCGATCTGCTGACCGGCCGCGATCGCGGCGGCGGTCTGGTCGTCGGTCAATGCGTCCTCGGTGGCGATATCACCACTGCCGCGCCGCACCTTGTGGGCGCCGATCTGCTCCGAGAGCGCTTCCGCGTCGACAGCCAGATCCACCACCCGTACCGTGGCGCCCGCGACGTCGGCAAGCGCGTTGATGGCGGCTCCGCCACCGTCGATATTGGCGACCATCTGGGCGGTGACATCCGGGGGATAGGCCGACACCCCGGACCGGGTGACACCGTGGTCACCGGCGAATACCACCACGCGGGCGCGCTGGAACTGCCGCGGCGGGCACTGGCCCTGGCACGAGGCGACCCACACAGACAGGTCCTCGAGCCTCCCCAGCGCACCCCGCGGCTTGGTCAGCGCGTCCTGGCGAGCCCGCGCTGCCGCCTCGGCGAGGGCGTCGGGTGCTGAGATCGGTGCGAACCCGATCATGCGCGCGACGGTTTGATCGGGACGGCTTGGCCGGCCACCACCAGCACCACGCGGTCACACAGTGCCGCCATTCGCTGGTTGAGGGTGCCCAACTCGTCGGCGAACCGGCGCCCGGATGCGGTCGCCGGCACCACGGTCAGCCCCACTTCCGGGCTGACCAGGACCAGCGTCGATCCGAATTCGCCGACGGCGGCCAGCATGTCGTCGATGGTGTCTTGCAGGGCGGCCGGTGGGGAGCCGCCCTCCCAGGCGCGGTGGCTGTCCATGGCGCTGGTCAACCACGTACCGAGATCGTCGACGAGAGTGGGCGTGTCCGGCACTTGCCGCAATTGGGTCGTGATGTCGTCAGTTTCGACCGTTGACCAGTGTCCGGGCCGGCGATCGCGGTGCCTGGCGACGCGCTGATCCCAGTCCTGCGATGCGGCTGAGTCGGAGTCGGTGGCCGGTCCGGAGGCCAGATAACGGACCGGCTGTTCGGGCGTAAGCGAGTCCGCAATGGTCTCCTCTGCCCAGCGGGACTTGCCCGACCTGATCCCACCGAGAACCAGTGTGCGCATGAGTGGTCAAACAGCTTTCCGGTGAGTACTAATCGACACTGGCGCCGCGCTCGACCTTGGGCCGGGGCGCCCGCATCCTGCGCATTTGAGACGCGCGGCCGGCCGCGTACAGGCCCAGCTTCCAACGGCCTTCGGTGTTGTTCGGGAACTTGACGTCGACCAGGTTGCTGACTTTGCGGGCCAAAATGATGCCGTCAATGGTCATCAGCGCCATCAGCACCAGCATTGCCGGCGACATGTAAAGCTGCAGCTGCGGGACGGCGAACATGGCGAAGAGCAGCGCCAGCGCAGACGGCATGAACAGACCGAGCAGGTTGCGCCGGGCATCCACCACATCGCGGACGTACCGGCGTACCGGCCCTTGATCGCGGGGCAACAGGTATGCCTCGTCGCCGGCCATCATGCGCTCCCGGCGTTCGGCCATCCGGGCCCGGCCGGCCGCCTTTTCCGCCTTGCGCTCCTCGCGACTGAGTTTGGGCCGGGCCAGCTTCTTACGCCGGGCCCGGGCCTCTGCGCTGGTCATAGGCGCCGGAACGACCGGGCCCTTCTTGGATCGCGTGGCGTCGTTGCGTTTCGGTGTGGGCCGGCCCTTGGGGCCGGTCGTCTTCGGTCCGCGAGAAGTTGCCGATGATGAGGTATCCCCGGAGTTCGCCGCCGACTCGTCGGCGTGGTCGGTTGCGGCCGAAATGTCGGCGCCTTCGTCATGGTCTTTCTTGCGGCCCAGCAGCTTCACAACCGACAGGTTACTTCGCGAGAGCCCAGTCCCCGGAATTGTGCCGGTGTTACCCAGCGCCGGTGTAGCGGTTGGCCCTACTCTTGCTTGTGATGAACGGCTCCCTCGCCTCGGATGCTGCCGCCGATGGCCTCGGGCCCGGCCGGATCCAGCTGCCCGCGATGCGGGTCCTGGTGGCCCCGGACTGCTATGGCGAAAGCCTGTCGGCTGTTGAAGCCGCGGCGGTCATTGCCACCGGCTGGACCCGCTCACGACCCAATGACTCCTTTATCGTGGCCCCACAATCCGACGGTGGTCCGGGGTTCATCGATGTGCTGCGCAGCCGGCTGGGTGGCGTCCGGAAGCTGCAGGTGTCCGGGCCACTGGACACCGCGGTCAGTGCGGAGTGGGTGTTTGAGCGATCTTCGGCGACCGCCTACCTGGAATGCGCCCAAGCCTGTGGTCTCTCATTGCTGGGTGGTCCGCCGTCGCCCGAAACCGCGTTGGCGGCCCACAGCCGCGGAGTGGGCCAGCTCATTGATGCGGCGCTGGCCGCGGGAGCGCGGCGCATCGTGGTGGGGTTGGGCGGCAGCGCGTGCACCGACGGTGGCCACGGCATGATTACCGAGCTCGGCGGCCTGGATGCGGCCCGCGATCGGCTGGCCGGAATAGAGCTGATTGCCGCCTCTGACGCCGAGTACCCGCTGTTGGGCCCGTGGGGTTCGGCAAGGGTGTTCTCGCCGCAGAAGGGTGCTGACGCGGCCACCATCAGCGTGCTGGAGGGGCGCCTGGCGGCATGGGCGGTTGAGCTGGACGCGGCGGCCGGACGCGCGGTCAGTGCCGAGCCAGGGGCCGGGGCCGCCGGAGGAATCGGGGCGGGGCTACTTGCACTGCGGGGTCGATGCGAGTCCGGAGCCGCGATCATCGCTGAGCTCACGCATCTTGCCGACGACCTCGCCGACGCCGAGCTCATCGTCACCGGGGAGGGGCGGTTTGACGAACAATCGCTGCACGGAAAGGTGGTCGGTGAGATTGCTGCCGCGGCGCGGCCGCTGGGCATTCCGGTGATCGTGCTGGCGGGACAGGTGGACCTGGACAAATCCACGATCCGCCTGGCCGGGATCATGTCCGCGTTGTCCATCGCCGACTATGCGGGTTCGGTACGCCTGGCACTGGCTGACGCGGCGAACCAGCTGATGGGTTTGTCATCTGAGGTTGCCGCACGACTCGGGAATCGGGGACCTGCGGGGTACCGTTAATAGGACTGGGCTTCCCCCTGTGGCAGACCCCGGTTGGATTTCAGCCGGGCGGGCCCACCCAACGACGAAGCATGTAGGAGAAGCAATGACCGTGCAGAACGAGTCGGACGCAAAGACCCACGGCGTAATCCTGACCGAGGCTGCCGCCGCCAAGGCAAAATCCCTGCTCGACCAGGAGGGACGTGACGACCTGTCGCTGCGGATCGCGGTGCAGCCGGGCGGGTGCGCAGGCTTGCGCTACAACCTTTTCTTCGATGATCGGGCCCTCGACGGCGACCTGACCGCGGAGTTCGGTGGCGTGACCTTGACGGTGGACCGGATGAGCGCGCCCTACGTCGAAGGTGCGTCGATCGACTTCGTGGACACCATCGAGAAGCAGGGCTTCACCATCGACAACCCCAACGCCACCGGGTCCTGCGCCTGCGGGGATTCCTTTAACTGAGCAGCTAGTCGCACCTGACCGGGCCGCCGCTGCGGCCTGGTCAGTACTGCCCGGCAGTGCGCAGCACGTACGAGCACACCATGATCTGGCCACGCTGAAAGAGCAGCTGTGCGATGCCTTGTACCTGGCCCTTGGGCGGGCCACCGGTGGCCGGCGTCACCTGCATCGTGAACAGCACCTGGGCCTGATACTGCGACCAATAGACGATCTTGTCGATCGACGTCACGTCGGCCTGGGAGAACTGCTTGCGAAAGGCGTCACTGCTGAGTTTGGCCAGCGCCTGATCGGAGCGCTTGTCCTTGACCCCGTCGTAGATCCCGCACAAGGCGTTACGGACGATGACGTCAACGTCGCGGTGTTCGAGGGCGTTCAGGTAGCCCTGAATCGCGGTCTTGGCTGCGCCTTCGGACAACGTGCCGCTGCTGTTGGTCCCGTTGGTGCGAACCCCGTAGACAATCGTCGCGGTGAGCGCACCCACCAGCGCCAGCGCCAGCAAAGTGCCGATCAGCAGCCGTCTGGGACGTCGATTCCGGTATCCGCCCGGCGCCGGAGGCAGGCCTGGGTAGCTAACCGGCAGTCGCGGCGGGCCATCGGCCGGCGGAGCACCGAATGCCGGTTCGGCGCCGCCCAGGTCATGGGGGTACTCAAGGGGCTCGTTGGGCCCGTTCTCCGGGTATGGCATCGGTCCCTCCGTGCTGACGGCGGGGTTCGACGGGTGCGGACCGGCCATCGTGGTTCTCCTACGGTGGTGGACGGGACGACAGGCGGGGCTGCCGCCAGCGCGGGATTCCGGCAAAGCTGATGAGTTCCCTAGGCAGGCTAGCGCAATACTTGCCGACGGCTGTCGACGCGACGGGGCGGGCCCTGACGCCGATAATTGTGAGAGGCTAGACGACCTCGCGTGAATAGGACGGAGATTTTGTGACGATTGCGGTAACCGGTTCGATTGCGACCGACCATCTGATGCGGTTCCCAGGCCATTTTTCCGAACAGCTGCTGCCCGAGCATCTGCACAAGGTGTCACTCAGCTTCCTCGTCGACGACCTTGTCGTGCACCGCGGCGGGGTGGCCGGAAATATGGCTTTTGCCATCGGTGTGCTCGGAGGTGACGTGGCGCTGGTCGGCGCCGCAGGCGCCGACTTCGCCGATTATCGCGATTGGCTCAAAGCCCACGGCGTCAACTGCGACCATGTGCTGATCTCGCAGACCGCGCACACGGCCCGATTTACCTGCACCACCGATGTCGACATGGCGCAGATCGCGTCGTTCTACCCGGGCGCCATGTCTGAGGCGCGCAACATCAAGCTCGCCGACGTGGTATCGGCCGTCGGTACCCCGGAGCTGGTGATTGTCGGCGCCAACGACCCCGAGGCGATGTTCTTGCACACCGAGGAATGCCGCCAGCTAGGACTGGCATTCGCCGCTGACCCCTCGCAGCAGCTGGCACGGCTGTCGGGCGATGAGATCAAACGGCTCATCAACGGTGCCACCTATTTGTTCACCAACGACTACGAGTGGGACCTGCTGTTGTCCAAGACCGGCTGGTCCGAGGCCGACGTGATGGCCCAGATCGGCTTGCGAGTGACGACATTGGGCCCCAAGGGCGTGGATCTGGTGGAGCCCGACGGCACCAGCATTCACGTTGGCGTCGTCCCCGAAACCAGCCAGACCGACCCCACCGGCGTCGGTGACGCGTTCCGCGCGGGCTTCTTGACCGGCCGCAGCGCGGGTTTGAACCTGGAGCGCGCCGCGCAGTTGGGTTCGCTGGTGGCCGTTCTGGTGCTGGAATCCACCGGCACCCAGGAATGGCAGTGGGACCGCCAGGTCGCGACCGCCCGACTGGCCGAGGCCTACGGTGACGACGCCGCCAACGAGATCACTGCTGTCCTGGCTTAGCGCGGCGAGGAGCTAGAGCTCGACCGGATACTGGGGCTCGCTGATCTGTGGTGTGATGCTGCGCTCGATGAAGATCGCGTGCCACAGCATGAAGATCAGCAGGGTCCACAGCCGGCGGCTGTGATCGCTGGCGCCGGTGCGGTGCTCGTCGAGCATCCGGTTGACCGCTGCCAGGTCGATCAGGTGACCCGCCTGCGACGTGGTGACCATCGCATAGGCCCACTCCAACAGTTCGCCGGCGCGCAACCAGTGCCGGATCGGGACTGGGAACCCGAGCTTGGGTCGGTGCAGCACATGTGCCGGGACAATCGGCTCCAATGCGCGCCGTAGCGCGTACTTGGTGGTGGTGCGGGTGATTTTGGCCTGCAGCGGCAATCGGGCGGCGACGGCGAACACCTCGGGATCCAGGAATGGCACCCGCAGTTCGAGCGAATTGGCCATCGTCATCTTGTCGGCCTTCACCAGAATGTCGCCGCGTAGCCAAGTGAACAGATCGATGTGCTGCATTCTGGCTACCGGGTCCCAGCCCGCTGACCCGGCGTAGACCGCAGCGGTCACATCGGTGTGTGTCCACTGCGGCCGGAATCCGGGCAGCACATCTTGCAGTTGGGCGTCGGAGAAGCTTCGGGCGTTGCCGTAGTAGCGCTCCTCGAGCGTCAGCGAGCCGCGATGGAGCAGGCTTTTTCCGCGCATACCCTCGGGCAGGGGTTTGGAGACCTTGCCCATCGACCGTCGCAGCGGCCGGGGTAGATAGTCGAAGGGTTTCAGCGAGAGCGGCTCGCGGTAGATCGTGTATCCGCCAAACAGCTCGTCGGCGCCCTCCCCGGAGAGCACCACCTTGACGTGCTTGCGGGCCTCGCGGGCCACGAAGAACAGTGGTACCAGCGCCGGGTCGGCGACCGGCTCGTCGAGATACCAGACAATTTCGGGTAACGCGGCCACAAATTCCTCCGCGCTGACCACCTTGGCGATGTGGCGGGCGCCGATGGCTTCGGCCGAGGCCACCGCCACGTCGAGCTCGGAAAAACCCTCGCGTTCGAAGCCGGTGGTAAAGGTGATCAGCCGCGGATTGTGCCGGATGGCCAGCGCCGCGATGGCCGTGGAGTCGATCCCGCCTGACAGAAACGAACCGACAGTGACGTCGGCGCGCATGTGTTTGGCCACCGAGTCCTCTAGCACCGCGGTGATCTCGTCGTAGCGCGCCCGCTCGGTGGCGCTGGTGATCGGTGTGGCGGCAAACCGCGGCACAAAGTAACGGGTGACCACGGGGTTGCACCCGGGCCGGATGCGCGCGTAGCAGCCCGATTCGAGCCGTCGGACTCCGCGATGCAGTGTCTCGGGTTCGGGGACGTACTGCAGGACTGTGTAGTGCTGTAGCGCCCGGTGGTCGATTTCAGTGTCGAATCCCACCAAGTCGACCAGGTCCAGTAGACACTTCTTCTCACTAGCCACCGCGGTGCCGCCCGGTCCGGTCGCCATGAACAGCGGTTTGATGCCGAACGGATCGCGGGCACAGAACAGTTCGCGGGTGACCGTGTCCCACAGCGCGAAGGCGAACATGCCGCGGAGTCGCCCCAGCACGTCGGCACCCCAATGGTGGTAACCGGCGACGATGGCCTCACCATCACCATCGGTGGCGAAGGTGGCGCCGTGCTCGGTGCGCAGTTCCTCGCGTAGTTCGAGGTAGTTGTAGATCTCGCCGTTGAACACCAAGACATAGCGGTCAGGAGCTTCGGGTGGCCCCCATCGCAGCGGTTGGTGCGAATGCTCGATGTCGATGATGGACAACCGGTTGAACCCGAACACCACCGAACCGTCGGCATCGGGGTCTGCCCAGGTGCCGGGCTCGTCGGGGCCGCGGTGGCGCATCAGGTGCGACGCGCCCGCGATTGCGCTGTCGGCTCGCGCGGCCAGCGCGGCTTGGTCGGCCTGGGCGAGTTGAGTATCGGTGCCTTGCGTCTCGGCAGCGCCGGCCGGGGCCGCAACGAAGGCCAGCAGTCCACACACGGCGCCCCAGTATGCCGCAATTGGCGAAGCTTGTGGGGGTCGAGCCCGGCGGGTCGCCATCTGCGGGTGGCGGGCCCGGATGGTTGCCGCCCATTCACGGTGCCCGACGCGCACCCACGCGGGCGGTCTCGCGTGGAATCCTCGCCCGGCCACCGGTGCCGCGCGCCGGGGCCGGTCGCGTCGGCCACTCGCCGCGCCCATGCGCGTCCACCGTGGCAAACACAGGTTTCGACCCGGTTGGAGCGCAGCGCGCCGGACGAGTTTTGGCCCGCATCGTCGCCCGCGCGAGCGGCGTGGTCTACGCTGCGTAGTATTCGAATCCGAGTGAGCCGACGAATTCCGCCAGACGCGGCGTCCAGCACCGGTCGGCCCAGCTTGTGATACAGGAGGCGCAACGTGACACCTCGCGAGCCAGGTCGTTCGCAAAGCTTGTCGCCGTGCAATTCTCAGAGCAATTCCGTTGGTCGCAGCGGTGCCGCGCGGCGGATCGCTCGGCTAGCGGGGCTGGCCGGCGCGCTGGGTTTGCTGGCCGTCACCCTGAGCGGTTGCAGCTGGTCTGAAGCGCTGGCCCTGGGCTGGCCTGAGGGCATCACACCGGAGGCACACGTCAACCGGGAGCTGTGGATCGGCGCGGTGATCGCCTCCCTGGTGGTCGGTGTCATTGTGTGGGGCCTGATCTTCTGGTCGGCCACCTTCCACCGGAAGAAGAAGACCGACACCGACTTCCCGCGCCAGTTCGGCTACAACATGCCGCTGGAGCTGGTCCTCACGGTCACGCCGTTCCTCATCATCTCGGTGCTGTTCTACTTCACCGTTGTGGTGCAGGAAAAGATGCTGCACCTGGCCGATGACCCAGAGGTTGTTGTCGACGTCACGGCGTTCCAGTGGAACTGGAAGTTCGGCTACCAAAAGGTCGACTTCCACGACCACACCCTGACCTACGACGGTGCCGATGAGGCGCGTAAGCGTGCCATGGAATCCAAGCCGGAAGGCAAGGACGAGCACGGCGAGGAACTGGTCGGGCCGGTGGCCGGACGTAACACCGAGGACCGCACCTACCTGAACTTCGACAAGGTCGAAACGCTGGGAACCACGTCCGAGATTCCGGTTCTGGTGTTGCCCGCCGGCAAGCGGATCGAATTCCAGCTCAACTCGGCCGACGTGATCCACGCTTTCTGGGTGCCGGAATTCCTGTTCAAGCGCGACGTGATGCCCAACCCGGCCGCCAATAACTCGGTCAACAGGTTCCAGGTCGAGCAGATCACCAAGACCGGAGCGTTCGTCGGGCACTGCGCGGAAATGTGTGGCACCTACCACTCGATGATGAACTTCGAAGTTCGCGTTGTGGCCCCTAACGATTTCAAGGCCTACTTGCAGCAGCGTATTGCCGGAAAGACCAATGCCGAGGCGTTGCAGGCGATCAACCAGCCACCGCTGGCGATTACCACCCACCCGTTCGAGACCCGGCGGGGCCAACAGGCCCCGATGCCCGTAGGTTAGGACACTCAATGCACATTGAAGCCAGGCTGTTTGAGTTCGTCGCCGCGTTCTTCGTCGTCACGGCGGTGCTGTACGGTGTCGTGACCTCCATATTCGCTACCGGTGGGGTCGAGTGGGCCGGCACCACGGCGCTGGCGCTGACCGGTGGTATGGCCTTGATCGTGGCCACCTTCTTCCGCTTCGTGGCTCGCCGGCTCGATACCCGGCCTGAGGACTACGAAGGCGCTGAAATCAGCGATGGGGCAGGGGAATTGGGTTTCTTCAGCCCGCACAGCTGGTGGCCGATCATGGTGGCTTTGTCCGGTTCGGTGGCCGCGACCGGCATCGCATTGTGGCTTCCGTGGCTGATCGTCGCCGGCGTGGTGTTCATCCTGGGATCGGCGGCCGGTCTGGTCTTCGAGTACTACGTGGGTCCTGAGAAGCACTGATTCGAGCCGGGAAGGTCACAATCAGAGCATCAGTTGATCAGTGGCCAGTTAGCCAAGACTTCTGTGAGCTACCCGGTTGGGTAGGGTTTTGATGCACAGTGAGAATGCACCGAGCGGGCGTGCACAGATGCAGCTGCGGAGCACCGCGCTTTGGTGAGTCAGTTTGGACAGGGTAGGCAAACATGAGCGGGCCGAATCCGCCGGGATGGGAACCTGACGAACCCGACCCAGCTGGCGATTCCAGCGCTGAACTGGAACCCTTTGGCGACACCGACGATGAGCCAGACGACGCTCTTGCAGGCGGCGAACTCGAACCCGTCAGCGAGAGCGGCCAGATTGAGCCGGTAGACCCCGCGCAGGAATCGGAAGCGTATTCACGGGCCTATTCGGCGCCGGAGTCCGAGC
This sequence comes from Mycobacterium marinum, assembly GCF_003391395.1. Lineage (NCBI taxonomy): Bacteria > Bacillati > Actinomycetota > Actinomycetes > Mycobacteriales > Mycobacteriaceae > Mycobacterium > Mycobacterium marinum. The sequence goes on along the minus strand of NZ_CP024190.1, from coordinate 3,736,202 downwards.
AATTCATCAGCGGGGCCTACCTGCCGGCAGATCTCAGTCTTTACGACTATGACGGCTACGACGACTCGCTCGACGAAGAGGATGAGCCAAGCACGCCACGCTGGCCCTGGGTGGTTGGGGTGGCGGCCATAATGGCCGCCATAGCACTGGTGGCATCGGTGTCGCTGCTGGTGACGCGCACCGATTCCACGAAGCTCGCCAATCCCGCAACCACGTCATCGGTACCGCCGGTACAGGACGAAATCACGACGACCAAGCCGCCGCCCCCTCCGCCTCCTCCGCCGCCACCGCCTAGTACCGAGATTCCGACAGCGACGGAGACGCAGACAGTGACGGTGACACCTCCACCCCCGCCGCCTCCGCCTCCGGAGACCTCTGCGGCGCCGCCACCGGCGGCTACTACTCCGACGACACCGGCGGCTGCGCCGCCACCCACCACGACGACTCCTGCGGGGCCGCGGCAAGTTACCTATTCGGTGACCGGTACCAAGGCACCCGGTGACATCATTTCGGTGACTTATGTGGACGCTTCAGGCCGGCGAAGGACCCAGCACAACGTGTATATCCCCTGGTCGATGACCGTCACTCCGATTTCGCAGTCCGATGTGGGCTCTGTGGAGGCCTCCAGCCTGTTCCGGGTGAGCAGGCTCAACTGCTCGATCACCACCAGTGACGGGACGGTGCTGTCGTCCAACAGCAACGACGCACCGCAGACGAGCTGCTGATGCTCGGTAAATACTCCGCGTACCGGCGTGGACCGGAAGGCGTTGTCGCTCCCGAAGTCGTCGACCGAATTCTCATCGGGGCGTGTGCGGCGGTCTGGCTGGCGCTGGTGGGCGTAGGTGTGGCCGCCGTGGTCGCGTTGGCCGATCTTGGCCGGGGCGTACAGAAGATATCGAAGGACTCGCACAGCAGTTGGGTGTTGTACACGGTCATCGTCGTCTCGGCATTGATCATCGTCGGGGCGGTCCCGATGCTGTTGCGGGCGCGACGGATGGCCGAGACTGGACCGCTGGTCACCTCGGTGCCATTGCGTAGAACGGGCGGGCAGCCGTTGCGGACGGCCAACGCCACGATGCGAGCCGCCGACCGTAGCGCGCGTCGGGATCACGCAAATGGGCGCTCGGAGGGCACCCAGTGGTCTAGCGAGGCGGTGGACCGCGTTTGGTTGCGTGGCACCGTGGCCCTGGTCGGCACGATAGGGATTGCTTTGATTACCGTTGGCGCAGCGACCAATCTGATGGCGGTCGGTCACGACGGTGCGTCCTGGGTCGCCTACGGGCTGGCTGGGATCGTGACCGCAGGAATGCCGGCGATCGAGTGGTTCTACGTTCGCCAGTTGCGTCGCGTCTCGGTCAAATAGATCTCGGCCGGATAGGTCTCGGTCAGGCACCAGCCGGCGACTGCCCCGGCGTTCGCCCCTATGGCTGTCGTGGTTCAGACGCCTGAGATGCCTCGGATGCCGGGTGGGGGAGGGGAGAGGTGTTGGCTATCTCGACCGGTGCTGGTGTAGCGCAGTCGGGGACCGGCTGAGGGCACGAATTCCCCACGGACGAGCGATGGTTGGCGGATGGCCTACTCGCGGTCCGGGCCAGCGGGTGCCGGTGGCCATGATGGGTTCATTGGGTTCAATCGGTTCAGTGGGTTTATTGGGAAACCCACTTGGCGCCGCCCCAACGGCCACCTAGCGCGACGCCATAGAACCAAGTAGCAGGCCCAAAGACGCCAATAGCCCGGCTCCCGAAAGCGGGTCGAGGTGACTCCGCTTGGGGAACCGGGCCTGGCCAGTGGTTGCTACCCGTCGAGGCTAGTGATCGCCCTCGCCGTTGGACGTCTCGTTGAGGCTGTCCTGGTATTCGCGCAACGCTGTCAGAGCACGGTGTTCGGCGGCGTGACCCGCCTCGCGCAGTGCCGCGTCCTCCGATGCCGGATCGGCGGTCAGGAAGCTACCGCTACCCGGCGATCCCGCCGAGCCCAGCTTGTTCATTCGCTTGGGCAATGGAGCGCCCTGGTAGTCCAGCGGAAGCGGATGACCATGCTCGTCGACCGGACCGAGCGGCTGGTGCAGTTCGATGTAGGCACCGTGCGGCAGCCGCTTGATGATGCCGGTCTCAATACCGTGCTCGAGCACCGCACGGTCGCTGCGCTGCAGTCCGATGGACCACCGGTAGCTGATGAAGTAGACGAACGGCGGAAGAATCACCATGCCGATACGTCCGATCCACGTCGTTGCGTTCAACGAGATGTGGAACTTCAGCGCGATGATGTCGTTCATCGCCGCCAGCGTGAGCAGCATGTAGAACGAGATCGCCATCGCTCCGACTGCGGTACGAACCGGAGCGTCACGCGGCCGCTGCAGCAGGTTGTGGTGCGCGTAGTCGCCGGTAAACCGCTTCTCCAGGAAGGGGTAGACGATCAGGAGCATGAAAATGAGACCCATGATCAGAGCGACCCACACCGGTGCCGGAATGGTGTGGTGCCAGAAGTAGAACTCCCATGGCGGCCAGATACGGGCCAGGCCTTCGGTCCACATCATGTAGAAGTCGGGCTGCGACCCTGCCGAAACATGGGCCGGCTTGTAGGGGCCCAGATTCCAGATCGGGTTGATCTGCAGCAGACCGCCCATCAAACCCAGCACACCGGTGATGGCCGCGAAGAACGCACCAGACTTGACCGCGAACACGGGCATCACTCGGACACCGACGACGTTGTGCTCGGTGCGGCCCGGGCCGGGGAACTGGGTGTGCTTCTGGAACCACACCAAGGCCATGTGCATCCCGATCAGCGCCAGGATGATTCCCGGCAGCAACAGGATGTGCAGGGAGTACATGCGCGGGATGATGTAGCCCGCCGCGGTGCAGTCGTCGCCCACACCACCGCAGGGGAAATCGCCGCCGAACAACGCCCAGTGCAGCCAGGTGCCGATCACCGGCATCCCCAGCGTGATCGAGGAGAGCGCGGCCCGCAAACCGATGCCGGACAGCAAGTCGTCAGGCAGTGAGTAGCCGAAGTATCCCTCGAACATGGCCAGGATCAGCAGCAACGAACCGATGATCCAGTTGGCCTCACGTGGCCGCCGGAATGCGCCCGTGAAGAAAATACGTGCCAAGTGCACCATGATCGCCGCGGCGAACATCAGTGCCGCCCAGTGGTGTACCTGGCGGACGAACAAGCCGCCACGCACCTCGAAGGAGATGTCGAGTGCCGACGCGTAAGCCTTCGACATCTCCACGCCGCGCAACGGCTGGTAGACGCCGTTGTAGGTGACGTCCATCATGGACGGATCGAAGAACAGCGTCAGGTACACGCCGGTGATCAGCAGCACGATGAAGCTGTACAGCGCGACCTCGCCGAGCAGGAACGACCAGTGCGTCGGGAAGACCTTGTTGAACTGTCTGCGCAGCGCTGCCGCGGGGTGGTAGCGCGTATCAATGTCCTCGGCCTGGCGGGCTAGGACATCACCGATCTTCGGCGGACTGAGTTTCGGGCTCATGATGTTGTGCGCTCCCAGAATGCCGGTCCAACGGGTTCGATGAAGTCGCCGTTGGCGACCAAATATCCCTCGGTGTCGATTGTGATAGGCAACTGCGCCAGCGCACGCGCGGCCGGGCCGAATATCGGCTTGGCGAAATGCAGCGCGTCGAACTGGGATTGGTGACACGGGCACAGAATTCGGTAGGACTGCTGCTCATACAGCGAAGACGGGCAGCCCAGGTGAGAGCAGACCTTGGTGAAGGCGAAGAGTTCTCCGAAGTTGAAGCTCTCTTGGCCTTGGCGCTTCACCACGCGGTGCATGTCGGTGGGCTTGATCCGAATCAGCATCACGGGGTTGCGGACGCCCATTGAGATCCGCTGCAGCTTTTCGTGGGATTCCACGGTGGTGCCGTCGCCGTCGGACTCCCGCCAGGGAAACACCGTTTCCATCCCGCCGGCGTCCAAGTCCTCGGGGCGCATCTTGGTGTACGGAGGCCCGTCACCGAGTCCGGTGGCTCGCGCCAGATAGATCGTCTCGCCGTGGAACCGCGGGGTCCAGCCCGAGGTCCACAGCACCGCCTTCTTGCCGTCAGCGGTGGGGACCACCGGCTTCCACGGGTTCTTGATGAGGCCGCCGGCAAACGCAACCAAGGTGCCGAGCCCGAACGCGCCCAGACCCACGCCCAACGACGCGCCGACCATCTTGCGCCGTCCGATCGTGGAGGCTTCGAAGGCGTCGGCGAGGTTGGCCACCACCGTCTTGCGGTCTACCTCGCGGGAGGCGCCGTCATGGCGATCTTGGATGGTGATCTCTTCGGGGATAAAGCGTTTCTGGAAAAGCACCGCGCCGATCGCGATCGCCAGCACGGACATCCCGAAGGTCAACCCGTACAGCGGGGTGGCAAGGGAGTAGAGCAGGTTGCCCTTGTCTCCGCTCGGCTTGTACTCCCACGGCCAGAAGAGGAAGACCAGCAGCAGTGCCAGGCCGAAGAACCCACCCAGCAAAAGCCAGAGGGCCACGCCGCGCTCCGCGCGCTTCTCCGCCTTGGTGCCCTCTACCGGCCAGCGAGGTTCCTTGTGGGCGATGCGCACGCCGTCGATGCTGCCGCCCAGCTCCAGCAGTTCTTGCTGGGACATTTCGGCCAGCGCGGCCTCGTCGGGCTCGCGCGAGACGCCGGTTTCCGTTGAGCCGTCGCTCATGATCGCGCCCCAATCCACAGTGCCAGCCCAATGGCGGCGACCATACCGATGATCCATATCGCCATGCCCTCAGGTGCGGGACCGAATCCACCGAGTCCGTAGCCGCCGGGCTGCCGCTCCTCGGCGGCGTTGCGAACGTAGGCGATGATGTCCTTCTTCGCGTCGAATGACAGCTGACGGTCGGAGAACTTCGGCATGTTCTGCGGACCCGTCAGCATCGCGGTGAGGATCTGCTGCTCGTTGGCGGGCCCCAGATCCGGCGCGAACTTGCCGGAGGACAGCGCCCCGCCCTTGCCCGTGAAGTTGTGGCAGGAGGTGCAGTTGAGGCGGAACAGATCACCGCCGCGGCCCAGATCATCTCCGCGCAGCGACTTCATCGCAAGGCTGCCGTCGGGGTTGCGCACCACGGTGGGGCCACCGCCGTTGGCTTGCACGAACGCGCCAAGAGCGTCGGTCTGTGCCTCATCGAAAATCGGCTCTTTGCGCTGTGCCTGCGCTTCGCCGCGCATGGCTGGCATCCGGCCCGTCGATACCTGGAAGTAGACGGCCGCCTCGCCGACTCCGATCAAGCTGGGGCCGTGGTCGGGCACGCCTTGCAGGTTGGCGCCGTGGCAAGACACACATGAGGTGTCGAACAACTGCTTGCCGGTGCGAAGCAGTGCGGCGGAAGACTCGTCGGCGACGGCTACCTGCGGGACGGGTGTGAGTACGGCCGCCACGCCGCCAGCGATGGTCAGGGCTATCAACAGCAGCAGCCCACCCGATAACCGGCGATGAAGACGCCGTCGTGCGCGACTAGTTCGCTGTTCTGATCGGTGACTACGCGGGCCGCGCAGCGCCCCGACGAGTCGCCGGGCAACCGGCTCACTGCCACCGGATCGGGTGAATCCCAGTTTCTTCAACTGAGCTCTCCTGTTCGTTTCCTGATCGTGCCTGTTTGGGGGCTGCCAGCTGCTATCGAATGAAATAGATCACGGTGAACAGCGCGATCCACACGATGTCGACGAAGTGCCAGTAGTAGGAGACGACGATGCTGGCGGTTGCCTGGGCCGGGGTGAACTTACTCATCCCGGTCCGCACCAGCAGGAATATGAACGCGATCAGACCGCCGGTGACGTGTAGCCCGTGGAAGCCAGTGGCCAGATAGAACACGCTTCCGTAGGCGCTGCCGGGGATGGTCGTCCCATGAGTCACCAGGTGGTAGTACTCGTAGCCCTGGCCCAGGACAAAGAACAGACCCATCAGGAAGGTGATCACATACCAGCGGCGTAGCCCAAACACGTCGCCGCGCTCGGCCGCGAACACCCCCATCTGGCAGGTGAACGACGACGCGATTAGCACCAACGTCACCGGCACGGCCTGATAGAGATTCAGCTCCGTGGGCGGTGGCGGCCACTTCCCGCCGGCTTGCGAGCGCGCGGTGAAGTACATAGCGAACAACCCAGCAAAGAACATCAGCTCGCTGGAAAGCCACACTATGGTGCCGACACTGACCATGTTTGGTCGGTTCAGCGAATGCACGCGCGACGTGATGGCAGTACCCGAGGTCCCTACAGCACTCGTCACATCCGCAAGTATGACGCTTTGTAGTTGTCGAACTCTACCCGGGGCTGAAATTCGCTTCCGCGAGTCGCGTCGGCGCTGCGTTTGCGCCGGTCGCGGCCAACCGGTGGGCGGGCGATAGGAGGTAGTCGGACGCATGGGACTATCGGGCGCGTGGTGCTGTCATCCGAAGCTTCATCCGCGGCCGACCACTCGGCGGCCGCACCCATACCGACGTCCTCGTGGCCGCAGCTGCTCGGCCGGCTAACGGAGGGCAAGCATTTGGAGCCGGGTCAGGCGGGCTGGGCCATGGAGCAGATCATGAGCGGCAACGCGCGGCCCGCCCAGGTCGCCGCTTTCGCCGTCGCCATGAAGATGAAGGTTCCCACCGCGGGCGAGGTCGGTGAGCTGGCCGACGTGATGCTCGCCTACGCGCGTCCGATGCCGGCCGACTTGATCCGCGACGACACCGTCGACATCGTCGGCACCGGTGGCGACGGGGTCAACACGGTGAACCTGTCCACTATGGCGTCCATCGTGGTCGCCGCCGCGGGTGTGCCGGTGGTCAAGCATGGCAACCGAGCCGCCTCGTCGTTGGCCGGCGGCGCGGACACCCTGGAGGCCCTTGGGGTGCGCATAGACCTGGGGCCCGACCAGGTCGCGCGCAGCCTCAACGAGATCGGGATCGGGTTCTGTTTCGCGCCGCAGTTTCATCCGTCCTATCGGCAAGCATCGGTGGTACGTCGTGAAATCGGGGTGCCCACCGTGTTCAATCTCCTTGGCCCGCTGACTAATCCGGCGCGGCCGCGGGCCGGATTGATTGGCTGTGCTTTCGCCGATCTCGCCGAGATCATGGCCGGTGTGTTCGCCACGCGTGGGTCCAGTGTGCTGGTGGTGCATGGCGACGACGGGCTCGACGAGCTGACTACGACTACGACGAGCACGATCTGGCGTGTCCAGGCGGGAACGGTCGACAAGTTGACTTTCGACCCGGGAGATTTCGGGTTCGCGCGTGCTGAACTGAGCCAGCTACTCGGCGGAGACCCGCAGGCCAACGCGGCCGAGGCGCGCGCTGTCTTGGGCGGTGCAGCCGGGCCTGTCCGGGACGCGGTGGTGCTCAATGCGGCTGGTGCGATCGTTGCTCATGCCGGGCTATCCAGCCGCGCTGAATGGCTCCCCGCCTGGCAGGACGGGCTGCAACGCGCCGCGGTGGCTATCGACAGCGGTGCGGCCGAGCAACTGCTCGCGCGATGGGTGCGCTTCAGCCAGCACGTCTGATTGCCGGCCGCCATCCGGGCGACCACGCGGATCTCCTTGGCTAACCTGCTCTGCGGCTAGCCGCGCCGAACGCGCCGCAGCCGCCCATGCCGCCCACGGTCCGGCTGATCTCAGCGGTGAAGTCCAGCCGGCGGACTCCGCACGGTCGGCAGTGTGCTCAGCGCCGGTGACTCGCACGATCCGCACTCCCGGGGTCGCCAGCCAGCGGGCAATCAGCGCGGTCTCTTCTACCAGCGCGCCGCCGAGTGGCGCCGGTGCCGGCAAGATCGTTTGCGCTCCGGCGTGGAGGGCGTCGACCACCGGCATCGGCGGTGTCCCACGTCGGGAATTACCGGCGGCTGCGAGCTGGCCGTGGCGGATCACCGCGAACTGGTAGCCGCCGCAGCCATCGGGAGCGGCCGCGACCAGCTCGGGCAGGGCTACCAGCGCGCGCAGCCGTTGGCCACGCCAGAGCACTTCGACAGCTGTGGCGATGTGGTCGCGCAGCCGTGCCGCGCTCTCATAGCGGTGCCGCTCGGCCAGGTCGCTGACTTGGTGCACGGCCGCGGTCAGTGCGGTGTTATCCACTCCCTCGATCAAGTCGGCCGCACGCTTGGCCGCGTCGGCGTACCCCTCGGCGGTGACGTTGCGCGCGGCGGGGCAGGCCGACACCTCCAACTCTGGGCAAGCCGGACCATGCAGTGCCGAGCGGGCCAGCCGCTTGGTGCAGGTTCTGACACCGGTGAAGCGCGCCAGCAGGGCCGCCGTTTCTGTCGCGTCGGTGCGCGACCGAAACGGGCCGACAACGCGGTCATGCCGGGGAGCACGAACTACCGATAGGCGGGGAAACGCCTCGTCGGTGAGCGTCACCCACCACCAACGGTGCGGGAACCTCGATCGACGGTTGTACGGCGGTGCATGCGCGGCAAGCATCCGCAGTTCACGGACTCCGGCCTCGAGGGCATGTGCGCACTCGACATGGTCGACGGCGCCGGCCAGGGCGACCATCTCCTTCATCCGGCCCCGAGAATCGGCGCCGTTGAAGTACTGACTGACCCGGCGGCGCAAGTCGACCGCGGTGCCCACATAGAGGACTTCGCCCGATGGCCCTCGGAACAGATAGATCCCCGGGCGGTGCGGCAGCCCGTCGGCGAGCACTCGCTTGCGACGCTGTGCCGGCGTCACGCCCGGTAGGTATGCACGCAGCTCGGCGTAGGAATGCACGCCCTGGTTGCCCACCCGCTCAATCAGGGCATGCAACACCTCGACAGTGGCGCGCGCGTCGTCGAGGGCGCGGTGTGTGGGTTGGGTGGCGACGGAAAACAAGCGCGCCAAAGCGGCCAACCGCACGCTGGGTGCTTCTTCGCGGCTGAGCACTCGGCGAGCCAGCCGGACCGTGCACAGCACCTTCGATCCCGGCCACGCGATGTCGCAGCGCCCTGCGGCCGCCCGCAGGAACCCGATATCGAACCCGGCGTTGTGGGCGACCAGGACCGAGTTGCCAACGAACTCGAAGAACATCGGCAGGACGGAGTCGATCGTCGGGGCATCACACAGCATGGCCGTGGTGATTCCGGTCAATCGCACGATCTGGGGTGGGATGCTGCGTTGCGGGTCGACCAGGGTCGCGAATTCGCCCAGGATCACGCCACCACGTACCTTGACGGCCCCGATCTCGGTGATGGCGTCCGGCGGCGATGCTTCAGTGCCCGTCGCTCGTCCGCCGGTGGTCTCCAGGTCCACGACCACGAAGGTGGTTTCGCGCAGCGACACGTCGTCTGCCTGGGCGGCCGCCGGGTCAGTGAGGTCGGTGCCCGGTAAGGCGATGTCCGCAAAGGCGGCCGGATCGAGCCCGGTGAGACTCAGCTGAGTTCCACCCGTCACACCCATGGCCGTGACGTTAGGCACTCGCACCGACATTCGCCGGTTCCCACCCGGCGCGCGCAGACACTCGCACCGGCTGTCAGGGAGTGCTGCCGGATCTCGGCAGGACCAGATCTGTCGGTGGCGCCGGTTAGCGTTCGGCTCAGTTGACAGTGAGCGCAAGACACTACCGAGAGGACCGACCCCAAATGGCACACACCAGCGGAACCGACAGCAAAAGCGGTGCGGGGGCCGAACCGGGCGATCCGGTGGTGATTGATTGTGATGACTGCGCGGTCCGCGGGCCCGCGTGCCGCGACTGTGTAGTCAGCGTCTTGCTCGGGGTCCCCGACGAGTTGATGTACGACGAACGCGTGGCGCTGGAAGCCCTCGCGGATGCCGGGCTGGCGCCAAGGTTACGGCTGGTCCCAATCCGCCGTAACCGAGCGACTGGCGTCGCGTAGAAGTTATGTATGGTGGTGATCGCGCAAAGACGCGCTCCCACATGAAAACTACAGAAATCTTGCTATTTTCTTAACTCTCCCGTTTGGACAAACGCCGATATCATTTCGTAACCTATTTGAGACCTAAACCGGCTCGACGGCACATCGCCGATGGCAGTTTAAGGAAGCAAAATCTTGAGGCTCGACTGTAGGCAATTGACTGCGCGCGTTATCCGGCGGTCCGCCATCGGTTCGTTAGCGAGCTTCACCGCGTTGTCCGGCTTCGTCGCCGCGGGTGCGATGGCGGACCCGGCTGAGGACGCGCTGGCAAAGCTAAACGAGCTATCTCGGCAGGCGGAACAAACCACCGAAGCGATGCACAGCGCAGAGCTCGACTTGGGCGCGAAGCTGGCGGCTCAGCAGGCCGCTGAAAACAAGCTCACTGACGACCAGGCCGCGCTGGACGCTGCCAAGGGGCAGCTGGCCTCGTTCCAGACCGCGGTCAACAAGGTCGCGGCGGCCGCTTACATGGGCGGTCGCGCCAACGGTATGGACACGATTCTGACGGCTCCGTCCCCGCAGCTGCTGATCGACGGCCTGTCGATGCAGCGCGTGATGGCGCACCAGATGGCCACCCAGATGTCGGGTTTCCGGACCGCCAGGGAGCAGGCCGCCGAGGCTGAGCAGGCCTCCGAGAAGTCGGCCGCCGATGCCAAGTCCGCCGCCGAACAAGCTGCGGCCGTGCGGGCAAATCTGCAGCACAAGCAGAGCCAGCTGCAGGTCCAGATCGCGGTCGTCAAGTCGCAGTACCTGGCATTGACTCCGGACCAGCGCACCGCGCTCGCCGATCCAGGACAGGTTCCCGCCGGATTGCCAGGTGCCCCCGGGCCGGCGCCGGAGGGCACACCGCCAGGTGGACCGCCGCCAGCGGGCGCACCGGTGCCGGGTGAGGCCCCGCCGCCCGGTGGAGTGTCCGCGATGCCGTTCACGCCGCCAGACGGTGCCGGCGGCGACCGCGCGGCCGTGGTGCAGGCGGCGCTAACCCAAGTTGGGACGCCCTACGCGTGGGGCGGTGCCGCTCCAGGTGGGTTCGACTGCTCCGGGTTGGTCATGTGGGCCTTCCAGCAAGCCGGCATCGCGCTACCTCACTCCAGCCAGGCGCTGGCCCATGGAGGTCAACCGGTATCGCTGTCGGACCTGCAGCCAGGCGACGTCCTGACCTTCTACTCCGACGCGTCACATGCCGGCATCTACATCGGTGACGGACTGATGGTCCATTCGTCCACCTACGGTGTACCGGTGCGGGTGGTGCCGATGAATTCCTCGGGACCGATCTACGACGCGCGCCGCTACTGACGGCTCTGCCACGGTGCTGCGGCATCGATCCCGATGGTTTTCGATTGCGCTGGCGTGCATATTTGTCATCGAGTTGGTAACGGCTGCCGCCGTAACGCGTCATCCGGATAGTGCGCCACAGCGGTCACTAGCGTCTGCTGAGGATCCTGGCCCGCCGCCGGTTGTCATCGGAGATCGGACCGTGCGGCTGATCAACCTCGGCGGCGCGAACTCCGACCTACTGTTGTCGCGCGTCGGGGCGGACATCCACGCCGCGGTCAATGCGGTAGTGGCCTTCTGGGGCACCGACTGGGCCCGCGAAATCTCGGTGGTGGCCGCCGGTTCAGACGAACAATTCCGAACGGCGGCGGGCGGCGGTACGGCGTCCCAATGGGCTGACATCGCGGCGGTGACTGTGGCCGAGCGCTTCGATCCTGGCAGCCGGGCGGTGGCTGGCCAACGAATTGTGTTCGCACCAGGCGCGGTCAAGATGAGCGCCACGGCACTGCGAATAGTGCTGACCCACGAGCTTTTTCACTACGCGGCCCGCGTTGACACGGCACTTGACGCGCCGCGGTGGTTGACCGAGGGGGTGGCCGATTTCGTCGCGCGGCCGACCACTTCCCGGCCGGCTGAGGCCCCACCCGCAGCTCTGCCGTCAGACGACGACCTCGACATTCCCGGGCCGGCGCGCTCGCGAGCGTATGACCGAGCATGGTGGTTTACCCGATTTGTGGCCGACACCTATGGCACGACCAAGTTGCGCGACCTCTACCTGGCCGCCTGCGGTCCAGGGCATTCGGACTTGCCGCGAGCCGCGCTCGAGGTGCTCGGCACGGATGCTGCCGGGCTGCTCGCCGGCTGGCAGCAATGGATGAGCGTCTCGTCCTGATTCGAGCACGATCCAACGCGTGGCAAAGACCGCTGGATAGTCCACATCGTGGCCAGGCTAGATTGGCCCTGATGAGTCGGGTCCTGCTGGTAACTAACGACTTTCCGCCCCGTCGCGGCGGCATCCAGTCATATCTGAGCGAGTTCGTCGGTCGCCTCGTTGAGGCCGGGTCGCATTCCATAACGGTCTATGCACCGCAATGGAAGGGTGCGCAGGGGTATGACGACGTGGCCCGGGCCGCGGGCTATCGGGTGGTACGCCATCCCAGCACGCTGATGCTGCCCGTTCCGACAGTCGACAGCCGGGTGCGCCGGCTGATCGCCCAGCACGACATCGACACCGTGTGGTTCGGTGCGGCCGCACCGTTGGCTCTGCTGGCGCCGCGTGCGAGGCAGGCTGGTGCGACCCGGGTGCTGGCCAGCACGCATGGTCACGAGGTGGGTTGGTCGATGCTTCCCGTCGCGCGGTCGGTACTGCGTCGAATCGGGGACACCACCGACATTGTGACCTTCGTCAGTCGCTACACGCGCTCGCGATTCGCGCCGGCCTTCGGGCCCGCGGCTTCATTGGAATACTTGCCGCCCGGAGTCGACACCGACCGGTTTCGGCCGGACCCGGCCGCCCGCGCCGAACTTCGCAAGCGCTACCAGCTGGGGGAGCGGCCCACCGTGGTGTGTGTGTCGCGGCTGGTGCCGCGCAAGGGCCAGGACACCCTGATCAAGGCGCTACCCGCGATCCGCCGGAGGGTCGACGGGGCGGCGCTGGTAATCGTCGGAGGCGGCCCCTACCTGGAGACGTTGCGCAAGCTGGCGCGGGACTGCGAGGTGGATGAGCATGTGACGTTCACCGGCGGCGTGCCGGGCGAGGAGCTGCCGACCCATCACGCGATGGCCGACGTGTTCGCGATGCCGTGCCGCACTCGGGGCTCTGGTATGGACGTTGAGGGCTTGGGCATCGTCTTTCTCGAGGCGTCCGCCAGCGGCGTGCCGGTCATTGCGGGTGAATCTGGTGGAGCGCCGGAAACGGTGCAGCACAACAAGACCGGGCTGGTGGTTGACGGCAACTCGGTGGACAAGGTCGCCGGCGCGGTCATCGAGGTGTTGGCCGATCGCGACCGGGCGGCCCGGATGGGTGACGCCGGCCGGCAGTGGGTGACGTCTCAGTGGCGCTGGGACACGTTGGCGGCCCGCCTCGCCGAGCTTCTGCGCGGCGACGATGCCGGCCGGTGAGGCCGGAGGAGGAGTCGGGCGATTGGGGTGGTGCGCGGCGACGATGCCGGCCGGTGAGGCCGGAGGAGGAGTCGGGCGATTGGGGTGGTGCGCGGCGACGATGCCGGCCGGTGAGGCCGGAGGAGGAGTCGGGCGATTGGGGTGGTGCGCGGCGACGATGCCGGCCGGTGAGGCCGGAGGAGGAGTCGGGCGATCCGCTCATGCGCGCCGCCGGCGGAGCCGCCGGCGGCGCGTTGGACTAATCCTTGGTGTAGATCGCCTCGATCTCGACGGAGAACTTTTCGGCCACCACGTTGCGCTTTACCTTCATCGTTGGCGTCAACTCGCCGGTGTCCTCGGTGAAATCGACGTGCAGAATTCGGAATTTGCGGATCGATTCGGCGTGGGACACCGCCAAGTTGGCCTCCTTGACGGCCGCATCCACCTCCGCAACCAGGTCGGGGTCCTCGGCCAGGTCGCGCACCGCCGCATGGTCGGCCTTGCTGTTGCGTTGCTTCCAACCGCCGAACGCCTCGGGATCGATGGTGATCAGTGCGCCGATGAACGGCTTGGCGTCCCCGACCACCATCGCCTGGCTGATCAGCGGGTGCGCCCGTAGCTGATCCTCTAGCACCGCGGGGGCGACGTTCTTACCGCCCGCGGTGACGATGAGCTCCTTCTTGCGGCCGGTGATGCTCAGGAAGCCGTCGTCGTCAATTGCGCCGAGGTCGCCGGTCCGGAACCAGCCGTCGGTGAATGCCTCGTCGGTGGCCTGTTCGTTGCGCCAGTAGCCGCTGAACACCACGCCGCCGCGTACCAATAACTCGCCGTCGTCGGCGATTCGCAAACTGTTGCCGGGCACCAGTTTTCCGACCGTCCCGATCTTGATAGCGTCAATCTGGTTGATCGTGACTGCCGCGCTGGTCTCGGTCAGCCCGTAGCCCTCGTAGATGGTTAGGCCGACCCCGCGATAGAAGTGACCAAGTCGCGCGCCCAGCGGTGCCCCACCGGAGACCGCCGCGTGGCAGTCGCCGCCAAGAGCCGCGCGCAACTTGTGGTACACGAGCCGGTCGAACAGCGCATGCTTGGCGCGCAACAGCAACCCCGGGCGGCCGTCATCGACGGCTCGACTCCAATCGACCGCCGTCTGCGCGGCGAGTTTGAAGATCGCCCCCTTGCCGTCGTTGGCGGCGTTCTGTTCCGCGGTGTTGTAGACCTTCTCGAAGACCCGCGGCACCGAAACCACAATTGTGGGTTTGAACACCGCAAACAGTGGCAGCAGATTCTTGATGTCGCTGGTGAATCCGACGGTCACCTTGCTGGCGAAGGCCGACAAGGCAAGTGCCCGGGCCAGCACGTGGGCCAGCGGCAGGAAGACCAGCAACCGCTGCCCGGGGCACACCAGCGTGGGTAGGGACTCCTGCGTGCCGCGAATCTCGTGAAGCAGGTTGGAGTGGGTGAGTTGGCAGCCCTTCGGCCGCCCGGTGGTGCCTGAGGTGTAGATCAGGGTTGCCGGATCCGAGGAGCGCAGCGCATCGAGTCGCGCCGTCAGCTCGGCCCGGTCAACCGACCCACCCTCCTCGGCGAGCTGCTCGAGCGCCTTGGGACCCGAACCGTTGATAACCAGGACGCGGCGCAGGGCGGGCAGGTCACCGGTCAGCTCGGCGATCATTGCGGCATGCGCGTCGGTCTCGGCGAACGCCAGCACGGCTTCTGAATTCTGCAGCACCCAGCGCACCTGCTCGGCAGACGATGTCTCGTAGATGGGCACGGTGACAGCGCCCACCGCCAGGATCGCCAGATCCAGGATCGCCCACTCGTAGCAAGTGGCCGAGAAGATGGACACCCGGTCACCGGCCTGGACTCCGAGTGCGATCAAACCCAATGCTGCAGAACGAACGTGCCGGGCCGCCTCGGCGCAGGTGATATCGGTCCAGATACCGTCGATCTGGCGCTGATAGATGATGTGGTCGGGATCATCGCGCTCGTGCTCGAAAACCATGGCCGCGACGTTGTCGCGCTCGTCGACGGAAAAACGGGCGGGGACACTGTACTGACGCACTTCGTTTCGACCTCGCTACACCTGTTGTGGCGTTGATTGCCATTTTGCGGGCGGACTGCCTGCTCACAGCCTAATCGCAGCATTCGCGCAGCATGGAGGCGCCTGGTTGGCGCCCGGTTCGGATTCTCACTGCGATTGCCCGCGCGCGCGGGTTCCGCACCTGCGGGGTGGTGCCAGCCCCCCTCAGGTGGGTGTGTGAAGCTGTGGCCATGAACAGCATCCAGATCGCGGATGAGACGTATATCGCCGCGGATGGCGCACGGGTCGGAGCCGCGGTCGCGGATCGATCAAGCTGGAGCCGGTGGTGGCCCGATCTGTGGCTGCAGGTCACCGAGGACCGCGCCGACAAGGGAATCAGGTGGGCGGTTACCGGGGCCTTGACCGGCACGATGGAGATCTGGCTCGAGCCGTCGTTGGACGGGGTCGTGCTGCACTATTTCCTGCATGCTGAACCCACTGGAGTGACGGCTTGGGAGTTGGCCCGGATGAAGCTGGCGAAAATGACGCATCAGCGCCGGGTGGCGGGCAAGAAGATGGCGTTCGAGGTGAAAACGACGTTGGAGCAGACACGCCCGATCGGAGTTTCTCCGGTAATTTAGCCGGGTCAAGGTAGCGCTTCGGGGAGTACCGTTTCTGCCGGAAGGCCGTGTCCCCGGGAAAAAACATCGAGTGCGGGGGCAGAGAAAGGTGGTCAGGTGGCGGACAAGACGACGCAGACGATTTACATCGACGCGGAGCCGGGTGAGGTGATGAAAGCGATCGCTGACATCGAGGCCTACCCTGAATGGATCTCCGAGTACAAGGAAGTCGAAATCCTCGAGGCCGATGACGACGGCTATCCGATGTTGGCCCGGATGTTGATGGACGCCACCATCTTCAAGGACACCCTGATCATGGCCTATGAGTGGCCGGCCGACCGTCAATCGCTTAGCTGGACCCTGCAGTCCAGCTCGCTGCTGAAGGCCCTTGAAGGTTCGTATCACTTGGCGCCCAAAGGCTCTGGTACTGACGTTACCTACGAGTTGTCGGTTGATCTGGCCATTCCGATGATCGGAATGCTCAAGCGCAAGGCTGAGCGCAGGCTGATCGACGGAGCCCTAAAAGATCTGAAGAAACGAGTTGAGGGCTGAGTGATCCTGTTGCGCCCACCCCGGCTCGGATCAGTCTCTTCGTAGGCAAAGGCGGGGTAGGAAAATCCACTTTGGCGGCCGCCACCGCGGTTTGTGACGCCACTGCTGGTCAGCGGGTGTTGGTGGTATCCACCGATCAGGCGCACTCGCTGGGTGATGTGCTGGGCATTGCGGTTGCGCCGACGGGCTCCGGCGAGCCGGTTCGTGTTTTTGCCGATCTCGAGACCGGTCAGGTCGACACCGGCGGGGGGTTCTTGGATGCCCTAGCGCTGGACACCCTGGCGTTGCTCGAAGACCGCTGGCGAGACGTTGTCGATGCCCTCAACGGGCGATTTCCGGATTCGGAGCTGGGCAGCATTGCTCCCGAGGAGCTCTCCGCGCTGCCCGGAGTCCAGGAAGTGCTCGGTCTGCACGCGGTCGGTGAGCTCGCGGCCAGTGGACGTTGGGACCGCATCGTGGTCGACTGCGCCTCGACCGCGGACGCCCTGCGGATGTTGACCCTCCCCGCCACCTTCTCCCTGTACGTCGAGCGCGCGTGGCCGCGGCATCGCCGGCTCAGCCTCGCGATCGAAGATGCCCGCTCGGCAGCGCTGGTGGAGCTGCTGGAGCGAACCAGCGCCAGCGTCGATCGACTCAGCACTTTGCTGACGGATGGTTCTCTGGTCGGCGCGCATCTGGTGCTGACTCCTGAGCGGGTGGTCGCAGCGGAGGCGACGCGCACGCTGGGATCGTTGGCCCTGATGGGCGTCCGCGTCGAGGAATTACTCGTCAATCAGGTTCTGGTGCGGGACGAGGCATACGAGTACCGCAGTCTGCCCGACCACCCCGCCTTCTACTGGTATGCCGAACGCATCTCCGAGCAGCGTGCCGTTCTCGAGGAACTCGACGCCACCATTGGCGATGTGGCGCTGGTGCTGGTTGCGCATGCGGCCGGCGAGCCGATCGGACCCAAGGCCCTCGGTGGGCTGCTTGATGGCGCCCGCCGGCGCCGCGGAAGCGCGCCGCCGGGGCCGCTGCGTCCTATTGTTGACCTCGAGTCCGGGTCCGGCCTTGGGTCGGTATATCGTCTGCGGCTAGCGTTGCCCCAGCTCGATCCCGGTTCGTTGACACTGGGCCGAGCTGATGACGACCTGATCATCAGTGCCGGCGGCATGCGGCGCAGGGTGCGGTTGGCCTCCGTATTGCGGAGGTGCATCGTGCTGGACGCGCGCCTGTCTGGCGGTGAGCTGACCATTCGATTTCGACCAGATCCGGAGGTGTGGCCGACGTGACTGGGCCCCATACCGAAGTTGGTCCTGAACTGCGCAAACTCGCCCAGGCGATCCTTGATGGCGTGGATCCTGCACTGCGCGCCGCGGCCGCCATGGCATCGGGCGGAGCGACCGGCAAGTGCCAACAGGTGTGGTGCCCGCTGTGTGCACTCGCTGCGCTGGTCAATGGTGAGCAGCACCCGTTGACGACGGTTATCGCCGAACACAGTGTGGCGTTGCTCAACGTGATTCGCGCCATAGTCGACGACATCGACCGATCGGCGAAACCGCCGCCGGATGGTCCGCCCGGCGGGGGCCTCAGCAGTGAGAGCGCCCCCGAAAACGGGTCGGCGAACGCCGATGCGAAGACGCGCTACCAGGCGATCCCGATTACTCTGCAAGAGTAAGCGACCAACCTACGGAGGTGGTCGTACCTATCGCCGATGGGTACAGTTGGCGCAGACATCATTCCGATGCGGGTGAGAGGGAGGGCCATGTGGTACTACCTATTCAAGTACATCTTCATGGGCTGGCTCTTTACCCTGCTGGGGCGGCCGAAAGTCGAAGGGCTGGAACACATCCCGAGCTCCGGGCCGGCTATTCTCGCCAGTAATCACCTCGCTGTGGCCGACAGTTTCTACCTGCCGTTGGTCGTGCGTCGTCGGATCACCTTCCTGGCGAAGGCCGAATACTTCACCGGTACCGGCGTGAAAGGCTGGATCAACCGCTGGTTCTACAGCGTCTCCGGGCAGGTGCCGATCGACCGCACCAATTCCGACGCGGCACAGGCCGCACTGGAAACCGCCGCGGGACTGCTGCGCCAGGGCAAGCTGCTGGGCATGTACCCAGAAGGCACCCGCTCGCCCGACGGTCGCCTCTACAAAGGCAAGACGGGCCTGGCTCGGCTGGCGCTGCACACCGGAGTTCCGGTCATCCCGGTGGCGATGATCGGCACCAATGTCGTCAACCCGCCGGGACGCAAGATGTTGCGCTTCGGCCGCGTCATCGTTCGTTTCGGCAAGCCGATGGATTTCTCGCGGTTCGAGGGTCTGGCCGGCAACCACTTCATCGAGCGGGCCGTCACCGACGAAGTGATGTACGAGCTGATGGGGCTCTCGGGCCAGGAGTACGTCGACATCTACGCCGCCAGCATCAAGAACGGCGGCAAGGGGGATGACGACGGGTCCGGGGACGCCGTACGGATTCCCGAAACCGCCGCCGGATAATCAGCGCGCGGCCGGCACCGGGGTTCGACCCGGCTCCGCCGGACGCTGCATCGTCATCCGGGTGGTGACCGTCAGTCCGGCCACGACGATCACGGCCAACGCCCACCACACGTAAGACATGCCGGCCAGCTGACGCCACCAGGCCGCGGTCGCCTCGCGGTGTTTGGGCAGCAAATCGATCGGTGACCAGCGCATCAGCGCCAATCCGGCAATGGTGACCACCGCCAGCGCGACGTTGCGCCGCCGCCAGGCCAGCACCCCGGTCACGACCACCGCCGGCAACATCCAAACCCAGTGATGCGACCACGACACTGGGGAAACCACCAGGCCGAACAAGGCGACACAGATCACCGCAAGGCTCGGTTCTTCGGCCCGCAGGACGCGCCGCATCGCCCAGACGGTCACCGCGAGTACCCCTAAAGACAGCAACACCCACATCAGGTGGCTCGCATGCTCGCCGATCGGTAGGCGGGCGAGTGCGCCCGCAATGTTCTGGTCGGTGTTGAGCGCCGCGGAACCGATCCGGTCGGTGTGCAGCAAGGTGTCGGTCCAGTACTCCCATGAGTCGCGCCAGGCCAGCGCGAAACCGGCCAGCGTGGCGACCACGAAAGACGCCACCGCCGTCAGCGCCGCCCGGTTGTCGCGGCGCAGCAGGAAGTAGAGCAGGAACACGGCCGGAGTCAGCTTCAGCGCGATCCCCAAGCCGAGCAACAGCCCCCGTGGCCACGGTGTGCGACGCGGGAAGCAGTCGAGTATCACCAAGGTCATCAGCACGGCATTGATCTGGCCAAAAGCGAAGTTGGAACTGATCGGCTCCAGCCAGAGCGAAGCCGGGGCAACGATGATGACCGCCAACCACAACCGGCGCAGCCACGCGGGGCCGGGCAGCTGCTCGGAGTCGGGCCACACATCCAGAGCGGTAAGCACCACCACCGTCGACGCGATCAGCACCACCAACGTCAAGAATGTGATCGCCACACTGGCCGCCGGCATGTGTAACCAGGCAAACGGGCTGAACACCACCGCCGACAGCGGAGGGTAGGTGAACGGCAGGTCCAGTCCGATTGGTGTGTGGAACTTCACGTCGCCGCTGTAGAGCGGGCGCCCGTCCAACCAGGCCTGACCGCCCATCTGATAGATGTCGATGTCGATGCGGTACGGGATGTGCCCGAACAACCGCCAGACCACGTATCCCAGTGCCGCGGCCGCTACCAGCCAGAGCAGGCACCAAACCGAGAACCGCCCGAGTCGACTGCCCACGTCGGGCGACCTCCATGTACTCATTTCCCCGACAGCCTAATCGTTACCGGACGGCCGGACACCGCTGCAGCGAGGCTGCCGACCTGCATTCGTCGGTGGGCGTAACTTTTTTGAGGTGTTCTATTGGCTGCAGCATGACATTGTCGACCGCGGCCGATTGCCGCTTTTGTGCTGCCTGGTTGCCTTCATCCTGACGTTTTTTGTGACCCGCACCTTCGTGCGCGTCATCCGTGGGCGCCCAGACGATGGCCCGCCGCCCAGGTGGTGGCAGCCCCGCAATGTGCACCTCGGGTCGGTGCATGTCCACCATGTGACGTTCGGGGTGGTGCTGGTGATGATCTCCGGGCTGACCTTGGTGACGCTGGCTGTCAACGGACGTGAACCCGAACTCAGCGTGGCGGCAACTTTTTTTGGGATCGGCGCGGCACTGGTGCTCGACGAGTATGCGTTGATCCTGCATCTGTCCGATGTCTATTGGGAGGAAGACGGCCGTACCTCGGTGGACGCGGTTTTTGCGGCGGTAGCGGTGGCGGGCCTGCTGACCCTGGGTTTGCATCCCCTGATGTTCTTCCCGACGATCTGGTCCGGTAGCGATTCGGTGCTCCCGCGTGCGGTGGTGGTCGGCGGATTGGTGCTCACGCTGCCGCTGGCAACGGTGGTGCTGATCAAGGGCAAGGTGTGGACCGGGTTGCTCGGCATGTTCATCGTGGTGTTGCTGGTCATCGGTGCAATCCGGCTGTCGCGGCCGCATGCCCCTTGGGCCCGGTGGCGCTATACCGCGAAACCGGACAAGATGCGGCGAGCGTTGCAGCGCGAGCGCACCTTGCGCCGCCCGGTGGTGCGGGTCAAGCTCTGGTTGCAGTGCGCGATCGCCGGCACCCCTCGGCTGCCCGACGAGCGCGCCGTCGAGGCGCAGTTGGATCGCGACGTTCACCCCGCGCCGCCACCCGAGGGCACCGAGCCGTTATTGACCTCCGTATAGGCTGCGGCGATGCGGTACTTCTATGACACCGAGTTCATCGAGGATGGCCGCACCATCGAACTGGTCTCGATCGGCGTGGTCGCCGAGGACGGCCGTGAGTACTACGCCGTTTCCACAGAATTCGATCCGGAACGGGCTGGAAGTTGGGTTCGTGCCCATGTGCTGACCAAACTGCCGTCACCCGCCTCGCAGGTGTGGCGTTCGCGCCGCCAGATCCGCCTGGACCTGGAGGAGTTCCTCGGTGTGGACAGCGGCGAGCGGATCGAACTATGGGCCTGGGTCGGGGCCTACGATCACGTCGCGCTGTGTCAGTTGTGGGGTCCGATGCCGGGCCTGCCGAAGGCGATACCGCGTTTCACCCGGGAATTGCGGCAGCTGTGGGAGGATCGCGGCAGCCCGCGGCTACCCCCGCGGTCCCGAGATGCCCACGACGCGCTGGTCGATGCCCGTGATCAATTGCGAAGGTTTTTGATCATCACCGACCGCTAGCAACGTTCGGCCCATCAGCCCGCAACAATGCCCAGTTACCATGTACCGATGAACTGGACCGTCGATATTCCGATTGACCAGCTGCCGTCGTTGCCGCCGTTGTCTGATGAGTTGCGGGCGCGGTTGGATGCTGCGTTGGCTAAGCCGGCTGCTCAGCAGCCCAGCTGGCCGGTCGATCAGGCGACGGCGATGCGTAAGGTGCTCGAGAGTGTGCCGCCGGTGACGGTGCCTTCGGAGATCATCCGGTTGCAGGAGCAGCTGGCGCAGGTCGCTCGTGGTGAGGCGTTTTTGCTGCAGGGTGGGGATTGCGCGGAGACGTTTACCGATAACACCGAGCCGCATATCAGGGGCAATGTGCGCACGCTGTTGCAGATGGCGGTGGTGCTGACCTATGGCTCGAGCATGCCGGTGGTCAAGGTTGCTCGGATTGCGGGGCAGTACGCCAAGCCGCGCTCGGCCGATACTGATGCGTTGGGGTTGAAGTCCTACCGCGGTGACATGATCAATGGTTTTCCGCCCGATGCTGCTGCGCGCGAGCATGATCCGTCGCGGCTGGTGCGTGCCTACGCCAATGCCAGTGCGGCGATGAACTTGGTGCGGGCGTTGACGTCGTCGGGGTTGGCGTCGCTGCATTTGGTTCATGATTGGAACCGCGAGTTTGTGCGGACCTCGCCGGCGGGGGCGCGCTATGAGGCGCTGGCCAACGAGATCGATCGGGGCCTGCGGTTTATGAGTGCCTGTGGGGTGGCCGACCGTAATCTGCAGACCGCTGAGATCTACGCCAGTCATGAGGCTTTGGTGCTCGATTATGAGCGGGCGATGTTGCGGTTGGGTGAGGGGGAAAACGGTGAGCCGCAGTTGTATGACTTGTCCGCCCATACCGTGTGGATCGGTGAGCGGACCCGTCAACTCGATGGTGCCCACGTTGCTTTTGCGGAGGTGATCGCCAATCCGATCGGGGTCAAGATCGGCCCGACGATGACTCCGGAGCTGGCTGTCGAGTATGTCGAGCGGCTGGATCCGCATAACAAGGCGGGCCGGCTGACGCTGGTGAGTCGGTTGGGGAACAACAAGGTCCGTGATCTGCTGCCGCCGATCGTGGAGAAGGTCCAGGCCGCCGGTCACCAGGTGATCTGGCAGTGCGATCCGATGCACGGCAACACCCACGAGTCATCCACCGGCTACAAAACCCGCCACTTTGACCGCATCGTCGATGAGGTACAGGGATTCTTCGAGGTCCATCGCGGCCTGGGAACCCACCCGGGTGGTATCCACGTCGAGATCACCGGCGAGAACGTCACCGAATGCCTGGGCGGCGCGCAAGACATCTCCGACTCCGACCTATCCGGGCGCTACGAGACCGCCTGCGACCCACGACTGAACACCCAACAATCACTGGAACTGGCCTTCCTGGTCGCCGAAATGCTGCGCGACTAACCGCCGTTGGCGGTGGGCTTTCCGATGGGATGACCGCTGCTGACCGTCCGAATTTCGGACGGTCAGCCCGCGGCGCTGGGCTCGGCTACCCGGGTGCGGCGCGCGCCTGTTCGTGACCAGGCGTGCGCAGGATCGCGACGCTCCCGGATCGTCACCCCGGTCGGGGGCGGTCCGGTGGCGCAGCGCGCGCTACTTGTGAGCGCCCACATCACCCGCGCTGCCCGACACCGCGGCCAGCAGCGTGATACCGGCGGCCATCCCCCCTCCGAAACCGATGCACAGGATATTGCCGTGCAGCTCGGGGTAGGCGTGGTGCAGGGTGATGGGGATCGATGCCGAACCGGTGTTGCCGAATCGGTCGATGGTTTGGTGGCATGTGGCGTTACGCAGGTCCAGTAGCGAGTAGATCTCATCGAGCATGCGGCCATTGGCTTGGTGCATCACCAGGTGGTCGATGTCCTCGACAGCGAGGTGATGTCGCGCCAAGAATTTGCGGACTTGCTCCGGGACCGTGGTGGTGACGAAGTCGCGGACGCCTCGACCGTCCATGTGGAAGTAGTGCTGTCCCGCGTCGAGAGTAGCCGTGGTCAGGGGCTGGCGGCTGCCGCCGCCGGGCACCCCGATCAGGTTGATGTGCTGGGTGAATGTGTGCAGTTCGGTGTCGACGATGCGCAGGTGCCTCGAGCTGGCTGTGGTGGGTCCGACCACCACAGCACCGGCGCCGTCACCGAACAGGCAGACCGTTTTTCGATCGGTGGGGTCAAGGATGCGTGAGTAGACGTCTGCTCCGATGACCAGCACGTGGATGCTGTCACGTTGGGCCAGCGCGTGTGCGGTGTTGATGGCGAACAGGAACCCGCTACACACCGCATTGGTGTCGAAGGCGTATGCGCTGTTGGCGTGCAGCGCATTTTGGACAAAGGCGGCCGTGGGTGGCTGGGGTTGGTCGGGTGTGGAGGTCGAGACGATGACCGCTCCGAGCTGCCCGGCGTTGATTGCGGCGTTGGCGAGGGCCTGTTCGGCGGCCTGGACGGCCAGATCCGAGGTGGCCTGCTCCGGGTCGGCCCAGCGTCGGGTCCGGATCGCAGTTCGGGCGAATATCCAGGCATCGTCGATGCCGGCGCTGGCACCTGCCTGGTTGTTGGTGACGACGCGCGGCGGTACGAATGCGCCGGTGCCTAGTATGCCCACTGTGGGCGGTAAGGGCACAGATTCCTCTGGGGGAGCAGGCATTTGCGCGAGCGCGCAACCACAGCAGCATTCGGGACGGTGCTCCATGATCTCCTCCAGGAAATTGTTGTGGAAGTTATTGCGAGATCAGTGTCGAATGGGTGACCGTTGACAGCGTGTGGATGGCGCTGGCCCGGTCACCGTGGATGCAGTTGTGGTCGAGTTGATTTGGGGTCTTGGATTTTGGTGTTGTCCTGCGGACGACCGCGGCCAAGACGCCGGCCGTGAACTACCCGGCTGAACCAACAGTCGCCAGTTTCTTTTCGCTCACGGCCGCGCCTTTTCGTGTGCTGATGTTCGCCGCGGCCCCTGGGAGTTAATGCGAGTCCTAGGTTCGCAAGTCCCCGAACACTTCCTTTTCGCGCTCCATGTCGATGGCGCGCGATGCGTAGCGTGCGGTCTCCAATGACCACGCCACGTTGCCGGTTATCCAGTTGCTGCAGGTATCCAGCATGGAGATCACGCCTTGTTGATCTTCGGTTGGCAGGCGTGGGATGAGGTGGGTGTGGATGAGCTGTTTGGTTTGATCGAAGCGCGCGATCTCCTCGTGCAGGTACTGACTGACCCGGTCGGCTGCTTGCGCAGTCGTGAGATCATCCTGAGACTGCAGGACGGCGACGTAGTTGCACAGGTCGCCCAGACTGAGCTCTTTGGGCGCGGAGTAGAGGTCGTTGCTCCAGGACACGATGTTGTTGGCGGCTTCGCGAGCGGCCCGTATGTATGGGTGCACCAACAGCGACTCCGATAGGGCACGTCTAGCGGCGGCTTCGCCGAGGTCGAGCGTGATGAATACTGCGCTGGAGATCAGCCGGTGGGCTCGATATGACTGTTCGTCGAGCGCAATGCGTGATGCGTTGATCAGGGCATGGCTTCGGTAGGAGTTGACGTAATCGACCATGTCGTTGGCCAGTCGTCTGCACCAGTACGCCGGCATGCCCTGGGTGGTCCGCTCCCAAAGATCCTCCAACGCCACCACATAGGGCCTGACTACTGGGCTCGGGGGTGCTGAGGGCAGCCCGGTGTAGACGGTGTTGGTGGCCGCCGCCGTCGCAATGGCAAAGTCCTGATCGCAGCCGTCTATCGATTCATCGAAAACGTCGTCGAAGGCAAAGAGCCAACCGATCCAGTCCGCCATCAGATCAAGCTCCGCACCGGTTGCCGCCGGATAGGTCCATGCCGCCAGGCGATGCTGCGCGAGTGCATCGAAGGCGTCACCGTTGGGGCCGTCGAGGACGATGCCTGTGGCACGAGACCATGTCTTCAGGTGTTCCCCTGCGTTGTCGACATCGGGGCTGATTGTCGCCTCGGTACCCAAGTCGACCTGGGGGAAGTCAATAACGTTCACTTGGAGTCCATTTCCGTTGCGCTACTGGGAAGTTCCGCCGCTGATTGAACAGACCCGTCCTCAATGGATTCTCAACGGATCTTGAACCGTGGCGGAGTGTCTCGCCGCGAAAGGAGTGTGATCAAGCTGGGCAGCTTGATGTTTCGGCGTCGCAAGGTGCGATGTGAATGGCGAGCCCTTCGGGCGTGTGTGATCGAGGCCGGGCGAGCGGCTGAGCGGAGTTAAATCCCTGCAAGAGCGACATCTTCACGAAGTCTCGCACTCTCATCGCCGCCGGCGTCGCATCCTGAATATGGGTACCAAAACGCACCTGCCTGCGGGTTCCGCCCCGCGGCCGCGATGGCCGCATCTGGGGCGGCTGGCATGCGTCCCGGGGGGAGGCGAGCGGCGCTGGGCGTCGGTCCTAATCGACTCACCCAGACATCTATTACGTACATGTTAAATCCAGATCGCACTTGGGTATTCGGCTGATCCCTACCGGATCGACATGCTTCTGCGGTCCAACGAGCGCCGCAGGTCAGCTCATTGAGAAGTTGTTGAGACCGGTACCGGACACTGCTCGTCACCGCTTGTGGTTCGCGGACAGGTTTCTTCTGATGTGAGGAGTTGGTCGATGTCGTTGGGCATGGTCAATGTTGCCAATGCGACCCCGAACGCAGCTCGGGCGCTGCTGAAAAATGCTCGGCAAGAATGCGATCCGGTCTTGCGGACAGCAGTGGGGTGGTTGAGTGAGCCGTTGGCCAAGATGGCCGGATATCACCTCGGCTGGTGGGACGTCAATGGGGTGCCGGTAGATGGTTCGTCTGGCAAGTCGATTCGGGCGGCGTTGGCGTTTGGGGCGGCGTCGGCGTGTGGTGATGCGCGTGCCGCAGCTCCTGTGGCGGCGGCGGTGGAGTTGATGCACAACTTCTCGTTGGTTCATGACGACGTGATGGATCGCGATGCCACTCGCCGGGGTAGGGCGACGGTATGGGCGGTGTGGGGTGAGACCAATGCGATTGTCCTCGGAGATGCGTTGCACGCGTTGGCTGGCCGTGTGTTGGTTGAGATGTTGGAGCCTGAGGTTGCGGCGAACGCCGTTATGAGGTTGGAATCCTCGTGTGTGACTTTGTGCGATGGCCAGTTCGAAGATTGTGACTTTGAGACACGCGAGTCGGTGAGCGTTGATGGCTATCTGGAAATGGCGGCCGGCAAGACGGCGGGATTGATGGGTTGTTCCTGTGCGTTAGGGGCGTTGGCCGCGAATGCGGATCCTGCCACGGTGACGGCGATGCATCAGTTCGGTTTCCAACTGGGCTTGGCGTTCCAGATCGTCGATGATGTGATGGGTCTCTGGGGAGATCCGAATGTCACCGGTAAGCCGGTCGGTAGTGATCTGGCCCGCCGCAAGAAGACTTTTCCGGTGGTCGCCGCCTTGGGCTCTGGTACGGAGGCGGCGGCTAGCTTGGCGCAGCTTTATGGGGCTGAAGAGCCGATGTCAGCCGATGAAGTGCGGCAGGCGATCGACTTGGTGGAGACCGCGGGGGGCCGCAAAGCCGCCGAGCGGCAGGCCGATGAATGCATCGGTGCCGCGCTGGCGGCACTACCTGACTCGGCGCGATCAGAAGATCTGATTGCGTTGACGCAATTGGTCATTGCCCGCGACCGGTGACTTCTTACACCGAGCCGAAATGAAATCAGAACGGCCCGAGAGGCCCCCTTGCTGCACTTCTTGGTTGTCGGGTAAGCGGCCAGCAGTTCAGTAGCGGTTGACGATTTGGTAGGCCGCGACGATGCGGCGATGGGGAACTGCTTCCGGGGATTTGCCGGACCACGCTGAAAGGACTGCTTGAAATGCCGGAGATCATGTTGGAGTTGGTTGATGCCGGTGGCGTCACGCAGGGTGTGGCTGAGAAGATCGCTGCGCATGAAGCGCCGGGGCTGCTGCATCGCGCGTTCTCGGTGTTTCTATTTGATGAGTCCGGGCGAATGGCACTGCAGCGCCGTGCCGCGGGCAAGTATCACTGGCCAGGAGTCCTGTCGAACGCGTGTTGCGGACACCCGTTTCCTGGGGAGAGCCCGCGGGTGGCCGCGCAGCGCCGGGTGCGCGAAGAGCTCGGGCTCGACGTCGAACTCGTACCGGCAGGGACGGTGACGTATCGCCACGCCGATGCGCAGACAGGTCTGGTCGAGCATGAGTTCAACCACCTGTACGTGGGGCGAATCTCGGGTCCGCCACAACCGGACCCCGACGAGGTCTCGGAAGTGCGCATGGTGACCGCGGCCGAACTGGCCCAGCTGCTCGAAGCGGATAGTTTCTCCGGTTGGTTCCTCACCGTATTAGGCGCCGCCCGAGTCGCTTTCGCCCAGTTCACGCAAGAGATCTACTAGCGATAGGGCAACAAGTGAGTCATCCCGCGATGAAGGCACGTTCGAGATCGGGTGTGGGAACGGCGACCGGGAAAGCGATCGTCCTAGGCGAGCACCTGGTGGTGCATGGGGCGGCCGCACTGGCCATTCCGATCCCAATATTGGTCGAGACGGCGACCGCACACCGGGGCCCGGCACCAACCCCGGTCCGGCAGCCAACGGTGGGGTCGATGGGCCTAGACATGGCGTCGCTGATCTCAGACTTCGCTGAACGGTTCGACGTGCCAGCCGCAGTCGCGTCAGGCGTGGTTGTCGAGGTGTCGCACGTCGTGCCATGCGGGCGTGGGTTGGGGTCGAGCGCGGCGGTGGTGCGAGCGGTGGTGCTGGCGCTTGCCGACCTTTTCGAGCGCAAGCTGACCGCCATGCAGATCTATGAGCTGGTTCAGTCCAGGGAGCGAACCGCGCACGGAACACCCAGTGGGGTGGATGCGGCCGCTACCGGCGCTGACGGGCCCATTGTGTTCCACCGGGGGGCTGTCCGGCCGGTGAGCCCGGCGCCGGTAGGGGTGTTTGTGGTGGCTGACAGCGGCGAGATCAGCGCGACCAAAGACTCCGTCGCTGAGGTCGCGGCAATCTTGACTGCCGACAGAGACGGCTTGGCTCGTCGGGACTGGCTCGTCGAGCAACTCGATGCTCTGGTCGGTCGCGCGGCCATCGACCTGCAGCAAGGCGATCTCACCGCACTCGGGGCAGCGATGGCTCGCAACCACGACCTGCTCCGCGGGCTGAACCTGTCCACGCCGCGGCTGGAGGGTCTCATCGAGGCGGCCAACACCAGTGGCGCAATGGGCGCCAAACTCACTGGCAGCGGTCGCGGCGGATGCGCGCTCGCACTTGCCCGCGATTGGGTCCACGCGCAAGTCATCGGTGAGGCAATGCGTAAGGCCGGCGCGGTGGCTACCTGGGCTGTCGCGCTCGACTCCTTCGCCGGACGGCTCACCGCGAGCGCATCGGGTCGCGAGGTTGCGCCGTGAGCGCAGCAGCGGCGACCGCGGTCGCTCATCCCAACATCGCGCTGATCAAGTACTGGGGCAAGCGCGACGAAGAGTTCATGCTTCCGATGACCTCGAGCCTGTCGATGACCCTGGACATCTTCCCGACTACGACCACCGTCGAGGTCGGGCCCACCGGCGGTGGAGTTGGTCCGGATATCGTGATGATGGCCGGGAAGCCGGCGCCGGAGGCTTTTTCGACCCGAGTTACCGAATTCTTGGATCTGCTGCGAGTGCGGGTGAAGTCGCGGGCCCCGGCGATCGTTGATACCCACAATGCGGGGCCCACCGGAGCTGGGTTGGCCTCATCGGCGAGTGGCTTCGCCGCGCTGGCCGCCGCTGCGTGTGCGGCCTACGGGTTGGACACCGATGTCCGGGAACTGTCCCGGCTGGCGCGTCGTGGTTCAGGCTCGGCGAGTCGTTCGGTGTTCGGCGGGTTCTCGGTGTGGCACGCCGGTGCCGCGATTGGAGCCGACGGTGATGCCCAATCCTATGCCGAGCCAATCGATGTCGCGCTTGATCTAGCGTTGGTGGCCGTTGTGGTCGAGGCCGGGGCCAAGCAGATCTCGAGCCGGGCGGCAATGAGCCAGACCGTCAAGACTTCTCCGCTGTATCGAGCCTGGGCTGACGCCAGCGGTGATGACCTGCACGCGATGCAGGCCGCGCTTGCCGCCGGCGACTTGCACGGCGCCGGTGCGATCGCCGAGGCCAACGCGATGGGCATGCACGCCACCATGCTGGCCGCCCGGCCCGCTGTTCGATACATCAGTGCGGCCTCGCTACAGGTAATCGACCGGGTCGTCGCGATGCGCGGCGACGGCATCGCGGCCTACCTGACGATGGACGCCGGTCCCAACGTGAAGGTGCTCTGCTCGCGCGATGATGCGCCACTCATCGCGGCCTCGCTGAAGGAGCTGAGTCAGGTCCAGACGGTGGTGGTGGCCCATCCGGGGCCCGGGGTGGCTCTTGTAGAGAAGGCCACGCGGTGAACAGCATCCGAAAAGCACCGGGCAAACTGGTCATTCTGGGCGAGTTCGCGGTCGTCGAGCCTGGCTGTGGCGCGCTGGTCGCTGCGATGGACCGCTATGTCACTGTCCAGGCCGCGGATCTGGGCATCGGTGGCGGGGTCGCCGTCAGTAGCGAGCTGATAGCTGGCACTGTGGATTTGGATTCTGACCGATCCGTCGCAGCCCGGCAGCTGCCGCATATCGCATCCGCGGTGGCCATCGCGCGCCAGTGGCTGGACTGCCCGGACCGCGGCGTCGGACTGACGATCACCTCGCAGCTGCATGAGCGTGGCGTGAAGCTGGGCCTAGGTTCCAGTGGGGCTGTCACCGTGGCGGTGATTGATGCGGTTACCGCCGCATGGGGCGCCCCGGTAGACCGGACGACCTTATTCCGGCTTGCGTTGATCGCGACCGCGCGCCTGACGACCTCTGGCTCCGGTGTTGACGTGGCTGCGGCGGTGTTCGGAGGCTGGCTGTCCTACCGCTCCCCGGATCGCCAAGCCATCGTCGAACTCGCCGCCGCGGACCTGCATTCGGCGGTTCACGCCGAATGGCCCGGCCACGTCATCGCCGCGGTCGCGCCGCCGCCTGAACGTCTGCTCGTCGGGTGGACGGGCGCTCCCGCGGCCACCACGGCCCGGATCGGCAGGCTGGCATCCGGCGACCGAACCCGCGACGAGATTGTGCGCCGGTTCCGCGAGTCTTCCGAAGAATGTGTCGACGCCGCCATTGGCCTGCTGACACCTGCGACGGCCTCCTGCTGCGGGTCTGCGCCCGCTGGCGCGGGACTCGGCGAGCATGTGCGTCAGTTCCGGAATCTGCTGTGCGAGTTGGACCGCGCTACTGCAATGGGCATCTTTACTGAGCGGCTCAACGCGCTGTGCGCCGCAGCAGAAACCAGCGGCGCAGCCGCTAAACCCTCCGGTGCTGGAGGTGGCGACTGCGGGATTGCATTGGCAGGAAGCTCCGTCGATGTGGCCGGGCTTGGCCGTAGCTGGCTGCACGCGGGCATCCGCCCCCTCGACGTCGACATAGCCCCACCAACGGTGAACGCCGCCGATATTGCTCTTCCAACAACAACATCCTTCTAACAGCCCGAAAGAGGTAACCACAAATGACCACACAACAGGAGCAGCTCTCGGTGCATGTCCCCCTACGCTGGGTGGGGCCCATCAAGATCTCGGGCAGCGAAGGGCAATTCAGCGCCCATGCACCGTTGGCCACCTATGAATCACCGGTATGGCCGTCCGTTGGCCGCGGGGCCAAACTGTCCCGTCTGACCGAAAACGGCATTGTCACAACCCTGATCGACGAGAAGATGACCAGGTCGATCCTGCTGATCGCCCCCGATGCCGCCGTCGCAAAAAACACCGCGCGCCAACTGCAGACCGAATTCGCAGAGCTAGCAGCGGTTGTCGGACAAACAAGCCGCTTCGCCGAGTTGATCGGGATGCACCCGCAGATCACCGCGAACCTACTGTTCATTCGATTCGAGTTCCGCACCGGCGACGCCAGCGGCCACAACATGGCCACACTAGCGGCCGACCACCTGATCGCACATATCCTGACCCGCTATCCCCAGATGGAATACGGATCGATCTCGGGCAATATGTGCTGCGACAAAAAGCCGACCGCGATCAACGGCATCCTAGGCCGCGGAAAAAACGTGGTCACCGAGATCGTGATTCCCCGCGACCTCGTCGAACAGCACCTGCACACCAGCGCGGCAGCGATCACCGCGCTCAACATCCGCAAGAACCTCATCGGCACCCTGCAAGCCGGTACCATCCGATCGGCCAACGCGCACTACGCCAACATGCTGCTGGCCTTCTACCTCGCCACCGGCCAAGACGCCGCCAACATCATCGCAGGCTCCCAAGGCGTAACACACGCCGAGGACCGCGACGGCGATCTGTACTTCTCCTGCACCATTCCCAACCTGATCGTCGGCACCGTAGGCAACGGTAAAGACCTGGACTTCGTCACCGACAACCTCGCCCAGCTGGGATGCCGCGAACAACGGCCCCCCGGCGCCAACGCACGCCGGCTCGCCGTAATCTGCGCGGCCACCGTGCTGTGCGGCGAACTGTCACTCATGGCCGCCCAAACCAACCCAGGCGAACTCATGCGCGCGCACACCACATACGAACGCAAACCATCGACGGCCTAACAGCAGACAACCCCAAAACCGCAACACCGGAAAGGAACATCCATCATGGTCTCGATCGGAATTCACGACCTATCAATAGCCACTGCGCATTACGTACTCGACCACGCAACCCTGGCCGAACACCACGGCGTGGACGTGAACAAATACCTCGTCGGTCTGGGCCAACAGCAGATGAGCATCGTCGCACCAGATGAGGACATCGTCACTTTGGCCGCCGCGGCCGCCGACCCGATCATCAAACGGCATGGCAGCCAAAAGATCCGGACAATAGTCATCGGTACCGAGACCGGCGTCGATCAGTCCAAATCGGCGGGAATCTGGGTGAGCTCCCTGCTCGGCCTACCCTCGAGCGCCCGCGTACTCGAAGTCAAGCAAGCCTGCTACGGGGCGACAGGTGCTCTGCAACTCGCGCTGGCACTCGTACACCGCGACCCGACCCAGCAGGTATTGGTCATCGCAGCCGATGTGGCCCGCTACGACCTCGACAGCCCGGGCGAGCCCACCCAAGGTGCAGCGGCCGCGGCGATGCTGGTTTCGGCAGACCCCGCGCTGCTGCGGCTGGAGGAGCCCACCGGAATCTATACCGCCGACATCATGGACTTCTGGAGACCGAACTATCGCAGCACTGCGTTGGTCGACGGAAAGGCTTCGGTCACCGCATATATGGAGGCGGCATCGGGCGCGTGGAAAGACTACACCGAACGCGGCGGTAGAGCCTTCGGCGAATTCGCGGCTTTCTGCTACCACCAACCGTTCACGAAAATGGCGTACAAGGCACACAAACAACTGGCCGCAGAAGCCGGTGAAGATGCCAGCGACGCCGCGGTCCAGGCGGCGGTCGGCAACACCGTCGAGTACAACCGGCGGATCGGCAACAGCTACACCGCATCGTTGTATCTGGCCCTCGCGGCGCTGCTGGATCAAGCGGACGACCTCTCAGATCAGCCGATAGCGATGCTGAGCTACGGATCAGGTTGTGTAGCCGAACTATTCGCCGGAACCGTCACTCCCGGATACCAACAACATCTACGCACCGATCAGCACCGCGCAGCGCTGGAAACGCGAATCCCGCTGAGCTATGAGCACTATCGCAGACTGCACAACCTCACGCTGCCCACCAACGGCAACCACCACAGCCTGCCGGTGGAAACCTCCCGCCCGTTCCGGCTGACAGCGATCTCCGAGCACAAACGGATGTACGGCGCAGTCTGATGTGAGGAGGTGGTCGATGTCGCTCGGCATGGCTGATGTTCCAGATGCGCCACCGGATGCGGGTCGGATACTGCTGTCGCGGGCTCGGCGCGAGTGCGATCCGGTAATGCGGGTAGCCGTGGGCTGGTTGGCTGAGCCGTTGGCAACCATGGCCGGGTATCACTTGGGCTGGTGGGATGTCAACGGATCCGGGACGGGTGGTTGGTCAGGGCGGGCGACGCGGGCCGCTTTGGTGGTCGGGGCAGCCGCCGCTTGCGGTGACGCGAGTGCGGCGGCTCCGGTGGCGGCGGCGGTGGAGTTGATGCACAATTTCTCGCTGGTTCACGACGACGTGATGGATCGCGATGTCACTCGCCGCGGCAGGGCGACGGTATGGACGGTCTGGGGAGAAACCAGCGCGATCATGCTCGGAGATGCGCTACACGTCTTGTGTAGTCGCGTATTGGCCGAGATGTTGGCGCCCGAGGTTGCCATGGCCGCGATCGCGACGTTGGAGTCGTCGTTTCTGGGCTTGCGTGTCGGCCAGGTCGATGATGGTGACTTCGAGACGCCCAAGCGGGTAACGGTCGACGGGTACTTGCGGATGGCAGCCGGGAAGACCGCGGGATTGATGGGGTGTGCCTGTGAGCTGGGGGCGCTGACCGCGGGTGCGGATCCGTTGACGGTATCGGCGATGCGGGAGTTCGGCTACCACCTGGGGCTGGCCTTTCAGATCCTCGACGACATCGTCGGCATTTGGGGAGATCCATCTGTCACCGGCAAGCCGGTCGGCAGCGATCTGGCCCGCCGCAAGAAAACTCTGCCGGTGATTGCGGCGTTGGAGTCCGGCTCCTCGGCGGCGCTCAAACTGGCTGAGCTGTATCGGTCTACGGAGCCGATGACGGCCAATGATGTGGCGTGGGCGAGCGAACTGATCGAAGCCGCAGGGGGGCGCAAGGCAGCCCGGCGGCATGCCGATGAACTCATGGATGCCGCCCTTGCCGCGTTGCCTGACCAGCTAGGCTCGGCTGATCTGATCGGCTTGGCGCAACTGGTGATCGGTCGCGATAGGTGATCAGGCGGTGTTGGGTGGTCAGCGGATCGCCGGCGTAGGAAACTCGCTCAGTGGTGTTGCGCGACTACAGCAGTCCGCTCAAGTTGCTGCCGATCGTCCACGCCGCGGCCGCAACCATCCCGGTGATTGCCAGCACCACCGCTACCCAGATCAGCACGGTGCGACGGGCATGCTGTCGTGCCCAGGCAAATTCGTTCATGGAGATTCCGGCGAACTGCCCTGACACCGGCTCGTATTCATACTCGTCGGATTCGTCATCGAAGTCGGAGCCGGGGGGCTCGTTGTGATTCTCGGGTTCTCGGGGGAGCTCGCGCGTCGGCTGGCGGCCGTGCGGAGAGGCCGAGACTTGCGCGGAGGCCTCGAAGGGCCGGTGTTGGTTGACTCGGCTGTGCTGCAGCGCCGCCGACCGGTGCTGTGCCGAGTTGCGCGGTGCCGGCACCCGGAATTCGGGCAGCGCCAGCTCCTCCACGATTGCGTCCAGATCGGCCGCCATCTCGATCGCGTCGGCGTACCGTTCACTCGGGTCACGGGCGGTAGCGCACGCCACAAATTCATCGAACTGTGTTGGAACGCCCGTGATCACAGCGCTGGCGGGCGGCACGTCATGATCGAGTCGTTGATACGCGATGGACAACGCCGTGTCACCGGTGAACGGCGTAGCGCCGGTGAGCAGTTCGTAGGTGAGGATGCCGGCGGAGTAGACGTCACTACGGGGGCCGGCGTTGCCGTCGCGGACCTGCTCCGGGGACAGATAGGCTGCGGTGCCCAAAATGACGCTGGTGGAGGTGATCCCAGCCGCTGCGACGGCACGGACCAGCCCGAAGTCCGCGATTTTCACGTCACCGTCATCGGAGATCAGGATGTTCTCCGGCTTGACGTCGCGGTGGACCAAGCCGGCTCGGTGCGCGGTCGCCAGTCCACCAAGCACCGGGCGCAGCACCGCCGCGACGGCATGGGGCGGCATCGGGCCACGTTCGCTCAGCAGCTCCCGCAGGGTGCCGCCTTCGATGAGCTCCATCACCAGAAATGGATGCCGCGCATCTAAGCCCTGGTCGTAGACGGCGACCAAGCCGGGGTTCTTCAGCCGGGCGACCGTGCGGGCCTCGAGCTGAAAGCGGGTGAGGAATTGCTGATCGCCCGCATAGCGGGAGTCCATCACCTTCAGCGCGACCGGGCGATCGAGGCGAACGTCCAGGCCGCGGTAGACCGTCGAGGTTCCGCCGCTGGCGATCCTGGCCCCGACCAGGTAACGGCCATCCAACAGCGCGCCGTCCAATTGGTCCCCAATCCCGGCTTCAATTCGGCCCCGATGCGGGCCGACACGGTCTGCGAAGGAGCCGGGGAATTCAGCTCGAGCCACTGAGCCATCCTAGGTTGCGCCGCGAATCGCAGGGCGCAACGTAGCCGCAACGCGCACACCCGCCAGCTTGCCAGGTTCTACACTGGCGCGGTGGGCAGTATTCCGGCCGGCGACGACGTCCTGGACCCCGACGAACCAACCTATGACCTGTCTCGGGTCGCCGAACTTCTCGGCGTTCCGGTCAGCAAGGTGCATCAGCAGTTGCGCGAAGGTCACCTTGTTGCGGTGCGGCGCGAGGGGGGTGTGGTCGTGCCGCAGGTCTTTTTCACCAGCTCAGGTCAGGTGGTCAAGAGCTTGCCAGGGTTGTTGACGATCCTGCATGACGGCGGATACCACGACACCGAGATCATCCGGTGGTTGTTTACGCCGGACCCGTCGTTGACCGTCACACGCGACGGCTCACGCGACGCGGTGAGCAACGCGCGCCCCGTCGACGCGCTCCATGCTCACCAGGCTCGTGAAGTCGTCCGCCGCGCGCAGGCCATGGCCTACTAAGAAGGCTCGATCCAGGCCTCCTGAGGCTCGCTGAGCCCTACTGAGGGTCCTTGGTGCCCATATCGAGGGGCGCCGCGGGCTCGTCGGCCGGTGTCTCGCCAGGCCGGGTGCGCAGGTCGGGCGCGTGGTAGAGCGCGTACCAGGCGGCAAGTGCGCAGCTTGTGGCGATCCAGAAGTGCAGCCAGGAGTACATCCCGTGTGATCCGTCGGGCTTAAAGATCACCATGATCCAGGTCGAAATCCCGGCGATGGCCGCCATCGATCGCCGGGACTGCGCCAGCGGCGCCGCGACGGCCAGCGGCCAGGAGTAATACCAAGGCAGGGCGGCTGGTACGAACAGCACCACGATGAGCATCGACCACGCGATGCCGGTCAATGCGGCCCGGTCGTCGCGCCGGAACCGCCACCACAGCAGCGGGAGCGATACGGCGATGATCGCGATTCCGATGAGTCGGGTGACGTGCAGCAAGGTGTAGAAGTCGAGCGTGAAGAAGTTCCTGCCCAGGGCATGGATCAGGTTGGCCGCCCCGGTCGGCAGGGTCAGCCAGTTGATGATCTTGACCGAACCGGCCAGCGCAGTGAGCCACCCGAGCCCCACCCGGGCCACCGCGGACAACACCGAGAACACGGCAAGAAAAACCAGTAGCGAGGCGGCGGCGGCCACCAGGAAAGCATGAGCCGGCCGATAACCCCGGCGCTCGTGTAGGTGGCGCATCCATACCCAGAACAGGAAGGGCAGTGCCAGCCCGGCCGTCGCCTTGACCGCGACGGCGACCGTGATCAGCGCGATACCCGCAACGTGGTGGCGCTGCAGGGTTAATGCGATACCGGCGGCCATCAGGCCCACCATCAGCATCTCGTTGTGCACCCCGCCCATCAGATGAATCAGGACCAATGGGTTGAGAACACAGATCCACATTGCGGTTGGGCTGTCGGCCCCGAGACGGTGAGCCAGGCGCGGGGTCGCCCAGATCAGTAGGGCCAACCCGGGCAGCATGCACAAACGCAGCAGCATGGTTCCTGCGACAACGTTGTTGCCGACGATCATGGTGACGACCTTTGCCACCAGGATGAATGCCGGACCGTACGGTGCGGTCGTGATCGTCCAGATCGGACTTACGTCGTTGAGCAGCGAATTCGCGTTGGCAACCGGGCCGACGGCGTAGGGGTCCAGGCCGTCGCGGAGCAGTGCCCCCTGGGCGAGGTAGGAGTAGGTGTCCCGGCTGAAGATGGGCACCGAAAGCAACAGGGGCGCCAACCAGAACGCCGTGGTGGCCCGCATGGTGAACTCGCTGGCTTGGCCGGCGAGGACCCCTCGCCCCAATCGCAGCCAGGCGATCAGCATGAGACCAACGCCCAGCCACAAAACGATCGATGACAGCACCAGCCCGTGACCGAAGCGCAGCCAGGACATGTGGATGGATTCCAGCAGTGGATCGTGCTGGCGGATGCTGCCCGCTCCCAGCCCGCCGACGGTGATCAGCACCGCACCCAGCAGCCCCAGCCGCGCAGGCCCGGCCTGGGGGGAGGACGCAAACTCTCGAATCCGCGAAAGGCTTTGCCTAACAGACATTTTTGTCACAGAGAGGGCTTCCGGAGTGGGTGTTGGACTGGTCATTGGTTCAGGCCGACCGGTCCGTGGCCGTCCGGGCCAGCGCGGACAAGCCGGCTTTGGCGCTGGCATTGATGGGTATGGACTCGAGTGTGGCAAGTGCGCGCCGGGTGAGCCCGGCGATCCGGTTCTCGGCGGCCGCAAGGGCCCCGACCCGCACGATCACCTCGCGCAGCTCGCCCACCTGCGAGTCGGTGAGCTCACTGCCGACCGCGGACCGCAACAAGTTGGCGGCCTTCGGGTCCGACCTGTCCGCCAGCGCGGCCGCCTCGGCGATCAACACCGTGCGCTTTCCCGACCTCAGGTCGTCGCCGGATGGCTTTCCCGTCACTGCCGGGTCGCCGAACACCCCCAGCACGTCGTCGCGCAGCTGAAACGCGACTCCGAGATCGGTTCCGAACTGGTGGAACGCCTCCTGGACATCGGGCCGGTCGGCGGCCGCGGCCGCCCCCAGCTGTAACGGCCTCGAGACCGTGTAGCAGGCGGTTTTGAAGGTCGCGACAGTCATTGCCGACGTAATGGAATCGGCCGCGCTGGCTTCGGCCACGATGTCAAGGTATTGCCCGCCCAGCACCTCGGTGCGGATATCCGACCAGACGCGCTGGACCCGCCGTTGCGCGTCGGGTGACAGGCTTGACTGGGAAACCCGCGAAATGATGTCGTCGGCCCAGGCCTGTGCCACATCGCCGATCAGGATCGCTGCCGAGATCCCGAATTGCTGTGCTGGGCCGAGCCAGTTCCGGTCCCGGTGTAGCGCCGCGAAGTGCATGTGGGCCGTTGGCCGGCCGCGCCGCGTTGACGAGGCGTCGATGACGTCGTCATGTATCAACGCCCAGGCATGTAGCAGCTCCAGCGCAGAAAACAACAACAGTAGATCCGGGTCGGGATCCTCGGTTGTCACGGCCTGCCAGCCCCGATAAGCGAAAATCGGCCTTAGCCGCTTGCCCCCGGAGAGCACGAACTCTTCCAGCCATGCCGTCAAGGCGCCGTAGTCGTCACCGATGTAGGCCGCCTGGCTGCGACGATCACGCAAGTACAGTCGCAGTTGGTCGGTGATGGCGCCGGCCAGCTCTTCGGTTGCCGATGCGTCGACGCTCAGCGCGGCGCCCCTTTCTGCTCGGCTTGTCTCTGGCCCGACAGTGTATTAGGCCACAGCGCAGGCGGCGGGTGTTGGTCTTTTAGGGTTGCGGCGCGGGTTGACCCCACAAGTTGCTTCGCCTAACTGACTAACCCACACCTATGCTGTTGGAAGTGACCTGGGTTTTGCGGCTCCGCGCGACCCGGATCCCCTGTGCGCGGTGTGGCGCCGCCTGGCAACGGGCAGAGAATAATCGTCAAAACAAAGGGGAGCTGTGTGACCCTACGCACGATCGCGCTCGAGCTGGTGCCGCCCAATGTCGATGGCGGCAAGGAACGGGCATTGGAAGATGCGCGCAAAGTGGTGCAGTACTCGGCGGACTTCGGGCTGGACGGCCGTCTGCGGCACGTGATGATCCCCGGGATGATCGCCGAAGACGACGATCGGCCGGTGCCGATGCAGCAGAAGCTCGACGTGCTCGACTTCTGGCAGATCATCAAACCCGAAATGCCGGGGATCAACGGCTTGTGTACGCAAGTAACCGCGTTTACCGACGAAGCGGCCCTGCGTCGCCGGCTGGTGGATTTGTCTGACGCCGGTATGGAGGGCGTGGTCTTTGTCGGCGTGCCGCGCACCATGAACGACGGGGAAGGCTCCGGGGTTGCACCCACCGACGCGTTGTCGATTTATCGTGACTTGCTGCCCAACCGCGGTGTGATCGTGATTCCCACCCGCGACGGCGAACAAGGCCGGCTCAATTTCAAGTGCAACCAGGGCGCCACCTACGGCATGACCCAGCTGCTGTATTCGGACGCCATCGTCAAGTTCCTCACCGAATTTGCCGACAGCACCGACCACCGGCCCGAGCTGCTGCTCTCGTTTGGCTTCATCCCGAAAGTCGAAAGCCGCGTCGGCCTGATCAACTGGCTGATCCAGGATCCCGGCAACCCTGCGGTGGCCGCGGAACAGGAGTTCGTCAAGCGCCTGGCCGCGAGCGAACCTGCTCAGAAGCGCCAGCTCATGGTCGACCTGTACAAGCGGATAATGGACGGCGTCGTCGGTCTGGGCTTCCCGCTCAGCATCCATTTCGAGGCGACCTACGGGGTGTCTCCGGCCGCTTTCCAGACCTTCGCGGAAATGCTCGCCTACTGGGCGCCCGACACACACGGCTAGCCCGTTCTGCGGCACCGGGCCCCGGCGGCGTCGAGTCGAGCGCGCTTAGCTTGGCGGCTGATCGCCGGGGGCTGTGAAGCGCGGGGAGCGGTCCCGGCTGACCCAAGCCAGCGCCGCCACCACCCCGGCGGCGGCGAACGACGCGATGGCGAGCCAGATGCCTGCCGCGGTGAAGGACCGGGTGTTGGGATCGGTGTAGCGCGCCTGAGCGTTCATGGTGCTGACCACACCCGGCTTGAGTTTCCACTGCACCACTTCGGGCTCGATGCGATCGCCGTTGGTGGACGTCACGGTGCCAGGGAACGCAACGGTCAGCTCGACCTCGGCATCGGCATCGGTCACCGACGTCAGATCGACGCGGCCCTCGAGAATCACCATGTTGCCGTTGCGGCGCAGCGACAGGTTCACTCCGGCGGCGTCGGGATTCATGTTGGCCAGCTGAGGCAGTTCGGCGAAGGTGAGATCGGAGAACACCGCCTGCGATCCCACGTAGCCGTCGCTGTCGTAGTTGGAAACCGCGACCTTCTGGCTGAACGCGACGTTGTCGCTGTCCAGCTGGGGCCCGGTGTCCTTGTTGTTCTTCGGTTTTGCCGCCGCGATGATCTCCCCGGACACCAGGTCCTCGGGCGAGATGGTGATCGACGCTCGGACCCGCAGGCACCCGGTGGCAAGCGGCACCAGCATCAACAGCATTGCGATTGCCAGCAACCGCCGTCGTCGGGCGCGCAACGCTGGGGCTGCTGGGGCTGAAAGTGGGGGAGAGCTGGCACGCACCTGGTCATCGTGCCAGACCCGGTGGGGTGGTACGGCAACCTGTCCGCCGGTTCGGGTGCCGCCGGGGCCTACAGGGGAAGCGCGCGGCCCAGGATCGCGAATGCGCGCGGATCGCCGGCGAAGTAATAGCCGCGGAGGATGTCGGTGAATCCCAGCCGCCGATACAGCCGCCACGCTCGATTGTCCTCGCCATTGCTTTCCGGAGTGGAGAGCAAGACGCTCTCCTCGCCGCGGCCGGCCAGAAGCCGACGGGTGAGCGCCTCTCCGATGCCCCGGCCTTGGGCGTTCGGATGGATATGCAACTCCGTTAGCTCGAAGTAGCTGCTCATCACCCGAGCGATCGCGTGCATCGGAAAACCGCGGCGCTGCAGGCCCAAAACGACCTGCTGTTGCCACCATTGACCGGGTGCTCCGGGATAGCCGTAGGCCACCCCGACCATCGGAGCGTTGGCCAGATCTGCGGCCGGCAACTCGTGGTTGGGATCGGCGCCAATGATGTCGGGGAGCTGCGTTGATGGCTGTGTTTGCGGTACGTCAACCGCGGCCACCGCCTTCCAGCCGCTGCGTCGGACGTGTTCCAGCCACATGGCAGCGCGCTGGTTTTCGGTGCCTCTGGGGTAGCGCATCGCGTCGACGTAGACCGTCAAGGCCTCCCTGAGGCGGCGCTCCATCTCGTCCGGCGGCAGATCAATGACGAAGATCGTCAACGCGGGCTGCCCTCCTCGTGGTTATTTGGTGCGATGCTTCAGCACCAGTATCTGACCACGCGCCAGTAGCTCAGCGAGCGGTTGGATGGTGATCGACCCGGAGTCGACGGGGCAATTGTGATGGGTTGCATCGCAGCGGTACTCCCACCCATTCGTGCGCATTGATGACGCCAGGATAGAATCGCCGGCGAACCAGTGGTACCGCACGGATTCAGCTCGTATCATCTGAGTTAGTTGCCCGCACAACGGGCATCCGCGTTGCTATCGGTAGTTACGTGACGGCTGTCGGCAAGGAGGGACGAATGCCACTCTCCGATCATGAGCAGCGGATGCTCGAGCAGATCGAGAGCGCTCTCTACGCCGAAGACCCCAAATTCGCCTCGAGCGTCCGTGGCGGGGGTTTCCGTGCACCGACAGCGCGCCGGCGGTTACAGGGCGCGGCGTTGTTCGTCATCGGTCTGGCGATGCTGGTCTCCGGTGTGGCGTTCAAGGCCACGATGATCGGAAGCTTCCCGATTTTGAGTGTGTTCGGCTTCGTCGTCATGTTTGGCGGCGTGGTGTTCGCCATTTCTGGCCCGCGGTTGTCGGGTCGGGTGGATCACTCCCGGCCGGCGTCTGGCACATCGCGTCAGCGCCGCGGCAAGGGGTCGGGCGGCTCGTTCACCAGTCGTATGGAGGATCGGTTCCGCCGCCGTTTCGACGAGTAGGCGAAGATCTGAACAAGACGGGGCGGCCCACGGCCGCCCCCTTTTTTTGTGCCGCGGTGCGCTGGGCTGCCCGGTGCGGGTTTACCCATTGCCGCGTGCGCACCCACGAACTGGGCAATTACGGCGGGTAGTCCGTACCGATCCCCACCTGTGACCGATCGGCGTGTCGCATATGCCCCACTTGGCCCCACTTGGCGCCAATTTTGGCCTGCATGCCTCTGAAATGCGGCTTTGCCGCTCCGTAGACCCTCTGTATGGGGGGTGGTGGCGGTAGGACTTCATCCCGAAGTGGCAGATCAGTGGAAAAACATGGGTGCGACACCCTGGCAATGGGGCGAAGTGGGGGATTGTGGGGTATGGTGGCTGAAGTGTTCGGGTGAGCCGAGTGACTCTGGCTGGAGGTGGCCTAGTGTTTCTCGGCACCTACACGCCCAAACTCGATGACAAAGGGCGGCTAACGCTGCCGGCCAAGTTTCGCGACGCGTTGGCAGGGGGGTTGATGGTCACCAAGAGCCAAGATCACAGCCTTGCTGTCTATCCCCGGTCGGAGTTCGAGCAATTGGCTCGCCGGGCCAGCAAGGCGCCGCGCAGTAATCCCGAAGCGCGAGCATTCCTGCGTAATCTCGCCGCCGGCACCGATGAACAGCATCCCGACAGTCAGGGCCGCATCACGTTGTCGGCCGACCACCGCCGCTATGCGGGCCTCACCAAGGACTGCGTGGTGATCGGAGCGGTTGACTATCTCGAAATCTGGGATGCGCAAGCCTGGCACGACTACCAGCAACTCCATGAAGAGAACTTCTCCGCGGCCAGCGATGAAGCACTCGGCGACATTTTCTGAGGTGCATGTCCGTGCACCGTGGTCTCTGCCCGAACCGACCCTGGCGTACTTCCCCAACGCCAGGTTCGTGCCTTCGGACAGGGACCTCGGTGCAGGGGCATTGCGCCTGGTAGGCGAGGATTGCCCGGCCCCAACCAGGGGAGGTGTCGCGGTGGCTGACGGCCCGACGGAACCCGGCTTCAATGACTTTCACCATGTTCCCGTCCTGGCGCAACGCTGCGTCGAGCTGCTCAGGCCCGCGCTGACTCGCCACCACGCGGACGGGTCGGAGGCGGTTCTGGTCGACGCCACAATCGGCGCGGGTGGGCACGCGGAGCGGTTCTTGACGGAGCTGCCGGGTTTGCGACTGATCGGGCTCGACCGTGATCCCAGTGCCCTCGAGATCGTCCGGACTCGATTGGCGCGCTTTGCCGACCGGGTCACGCTGGTGCACACGCGCTACGACGGTCTGGCCTCGGCGTTGACCGAACTGGGTTATGGCGCAGCGCAATCGATCGACGGCGCGCTATTCGACCTGGGCGTCTCGTCGATGCAGCTCGACCAGGCCGAGCGAGGCTTCGCCTATGCCAAGGACGCCCCGCTGGACATGCGAATGAATCCGCAGTCAGCGCTGTCGGCG
This sequence comes from Mycobacterium marinum, assembly GCF_003391395.1. Lineage (NCBI taxonomy): Bacteria > Bacillati > Actinomycetota > Actinomycetes > Mycobacteriales > Mycobacteriaceae > Mycobacterium > Mycobacterium marinum. The sequence continues at coordinate 3,692,367 of NZ_CP024190.1, read as the reverse complement.
GCCGACATCATCAATACCTACGACGAGGCGGCACTGGCCGATATCCTGCACCGCTACGGCGAGGAGCGGTTCGCGCGCCGCATCGCGGCCCGCATCATCCGCAGGCGCGCCGACAAGCCGTTCACCACCACCGCGGAACTCGTTGCTCTTCTCTACGAGGCGATTCCGGCTGCGGCGCGGCGTACCGGCGGACATCCGGCCAAGCGCACTTTCCAGGCGCTGCGAATTGCGGTCAACGACGAGCTGGGCTCCTTGCGTAGTGCCGTCCCCGCCGCAATGGACGCGCTTGCCGTTGGCGGGCGGATTGTCGTCATGGCCTATCAATCTCTGGAGGACCGGATCGTCAAGCGGGTGTTCGCCGACGCGGTCGCCTCGCGCACACCGATGGACCTTCCGGTTGAACTTCCCGGCCATGGGCCGCGATTCCGCTCGTTGACCCACGGCGCCGAACGCGCGGATGCGGCCGAGGTGGAACGCAACCCGCGCAGCGCGCCCGTGCGATTGCGGGCGTTGGAACGGCTTGAGCTCGAGGCACTACCGCGACAAGGAACCGGGAAGGGCGAGTCATGAAGGCGAAGCGCGAGGCTCGGGTGCCTGGAAAACGCCAGAGCGGTGATCGTGGCGGCGGACGCGACGGTTCGGTCGCCCGTACCACCAGGCGCACACCGGCTGACGCGTCGCGCCGTGGTCGGGCCGGAAAGAAGAAAGCGCCCAACCGGGAGGCCCGGATCCCGATGTCGGGACCGCAGACCACACCCATGCCGCGGCCCGCGGAGCGCCCGGCGCGGCCGAAGAACACCGGGCAAGCCAAAGCGCGGGCCAAGGCTCGGAAAGCCAAGGCACCCAAGGTCGTCCGGCCCAAGCTGACGGAGCGGATGGCGGTCCGGCTGGCCTCGATGGACCTGCGTCCCCACGCACTGCTCAGCAGGGTTCCGTTTGTGGTGTTGGTGATCGGCTCGCTCGGGGTGGGGCTGGGGCTCACCTTGTGGCTGTCCACCGACGCGGCCGAGCGTTCGTATCAGCTCAGCCATGCTCGGGAGCGGACCCGGATGCTGCAGCAGCAGAAGGAATCGCTGGAACGCGATGTACGCGAAGCGGAATCCGCGCCCGCGTTGGCCGAAGCGGCCCGCAAACAGGGCATGATCCCCACCCGGGATACCGCCCATCTGGTTCAGGCTCCGGACGGAAACTGGGTGGTAGTGGGTACCCCGAAGCCGGCTGATGGTGTACCCCCGCCACCGCTGAACAGCAAGCTGCCCGAAGAAGGTCCTCCGGCGCCCCCGAAGCCGGCCGCGTTGCCGCCCGAGGTTCCGGTGCGGGTAATGCCGGGTCCCGACGATCCGGCGTTGCTCCCCAGAACGGGACCGCAACTGTTGCCGCGCACTCCAGACGGTTCGTCGACCCTTGGCGCCGGCACCAACCACCTACCGGGCCAGCCCCCGATCGAGATACCGGGTCAGGTACCCGGGGCGCCGGGGCCGGTGCCGCTTCCCGGCCAGTTGCCTGGCGTTGCGGGTCCGGTCACCGGGCCGGGCCAGTTGCCAGGACCACCGGCCGGGGCGGTCCAAGTTCCCCCGGCTCCGGTCGTGCTGCCCGCACCAGTGCCCGCTCAGGTGCCCGCTGAGGTGCCGGTACCGGTGCCAGCGGTCACGGCGCCGCCCGTCGCGGTCGTCCCCGTGGCCCCGCAGGCCTCACTGGCTGCGCCGGTGCCGGGGACGGCCGGGCTTCCGGTGGCTCCTCAGGCGGGGGTACCGGCGCCGGTGCCAGCGCTTCCGGCTCCGGCTAGCGGTGTACAGCCCGGTCCAGCCGCTGCTGCGGCGCCAGGGGTGTCACGGTGAGCCGCGGCGAATCGCGGCAGGCTCGTCCGTCGCAGTCCTCGCGGTCACGGCGGGTCTCGGGCAAGGCGCACAGCGCCCACGAACCGCGCCAGCCCAGGTCGTCCGGTAAGACGCGGGCCGACCGCTCGCCCAAGCAGGCTCGTGAACCGAAGCGACTGCCCCAAGCCAAACAGGCCAAGAAGACCCGTCCGGCGGCGCGCACTGAGGTCGCCCCGCCCGGCAGGTCGGCACGGGAGCGGCGCACCCGCCAGGCGGTGGAAGTCGCCAGCCGCGGCGCTTCATTCGTGTTTCGGCACCGAGCCGGAAACGCGGTGATCTTGGTGCTGATGCTGGTGGCGGCGACCCAGCTGTTCGTTCTGCAGGTATCAAATGCCGAGGACCTGCGCGCGCAGGCGGCTGGTCAGCTGAAGGTCACCGACGTCGAAGCCGCGTTGCGCGGCTCCATCGTCGACCGGCACAACGATCGGCTCGCCTTCACCATCGAGGCACGTGCGCTGACATTCCAGCCGAAGCGGATTCGCAAGCAGCTGGAGGAGGCCAAGCTGAAGTCTCCGGCCGCGCCCGACCCCCAGCAGCGGCTGAAGGACATCGCGAAGGACGTTGCGGGCAAGCTGAACAACAAGCCCGATGCACCCACCCTGCTCAAGAAGCTGCAGAGCAACGAGTCGTTCGTGTATTTGGCACGCGCCGTCGATCCGGTTATCGCCAGCGCGATCACCGACAAGTATCCCGAAGTCGGTTCGGAGCGCCAGGATCTGCGCCAATACCCGGGTGGATCGTTGGCGGCCAATATCGTCGGCGGCATCGACTGGGACGGCCATGGTCTGCTCGGCCTGGAGGACTCGCTTGACGCGGTGCTGGCCGGCACCGACGGGTCGGTGACCTACGACCGGGGATCGGACGGCGTCGTCATCCCCGGCAGCTATCGCAACCGGCACAAAGCGGTGCACGGGTCCACCGTCCAGCTGACCCTGGACAACGACATCCAGTTCTACGTGCAGCAACAGGTGCAGCAGGCGAAGAACTTGTCCGGAGCCCGCAACGCCTCGGCGGTGGTCCTGGACGCCCAGACCGGCGAAGTCCTTGCCATGGCCAACGACAACACCTTCGACCCGTCTCAAGACATCGGCCGCCAGGGCGACCGCCAACTCGGCAATCTGGTGGTGTCATCGCCTTTTGAGCCGGGTTCGGTAAACAAGATCATCGCCGCGGCCTCGGTCATCGAGTACGGGCTGAGCACCCCCGACGAAGTGCTACAGGTGCCCGGCACGATCCAAATGGGCGGCGTTACCGTGCACGACGCCTGGGGTCACGGTGTCATGCCCTACACCACGACCGGGGTGTTCGGGAAGTCTTCGAACGTGGGCACCTTGATGCTCGCGCAGCGGGTCGGCCCGGAACGTTTTTACGACATGGTCGGCAAGTTCGGTCTGGGCCAGCGCACCGGTGTCGGATTGCCCGGCGAAAGCGCCGGCCTGGTGCCGCCGCTCGACCAGTGGTCGGGCAGCACGTTCGCGAACCTGCCGATCGGCCAAGGGCTTTCGATGACACTGCTGCAAATGGCCGGCATGTACCAGGCGATTGCCAACGACGGGGTGCGGATACCGCCGCGGATCATCAAGGCGACCATCGCCGCCGACGGAACGCGTACCGAAGAGCCACGGCCCGAGGGCATCAGGGTGGTGTCGGCGCAGACCGCTCAAACCGTGCGCGAGATGCTGCGCGCGGTCGTCCAGCGCGACCCGATGGGCTATCAGCAGGGCACCGGAACCGCCGCCGCGGTGCCGGGCTACCAGATGGCGGGCAAGACCGGAACCGCGCAGCAGATCAACCCGGCATGTGGCTGCTATTTCGACAACGTGTACTGGATCACCTTCGCGGGACTGGCCACCGTCGACAATCCTCGCTACGTCATCGGCCTGATGCTGGACAACCCGGAACGCAACTCCGATGGAACCGCCGGTCACTCGTCGGCGCCGCTGTTCCACAACATCGCTGCGTGGCTGATGCAGCGCGAGAATGTGCCGCTGTCCGCGGACCCGGGGCCGCCCCTGCTGCTGCAGGCCACCTAGGAACCTGCTGCCGAGACCCACCACTGAACCAGCGCAACGCCTAGGTGCGCCGGCTCGTGTCGCGACCGCTAGGGAGAATGCTGGCCGCCATGCCTCACTGGAATCAGTCAAATATCTGAAACTGCGGTTTACATTTGGCATTGAATGTAACGTTCTGGCAATCGGGAATTGCGTGATGTCAGAACTCGGTCGACCTGTCCATCCGGGTCGCCCGCTAACCGGCATCGGACTTGCGTGAGGGGATTTAGCGATGTCTTTCGTGTCGGTAACTCAGGAGGCACTGGCCGCGGCTGCGTCGGATGTTGGGGTGATCGGGTCGAGCCTGCAGGCGGCCAATATGTCGGTGGCGGCCCCGACGGCCGGGGTGTTGGCAGCGGGTGCTGATGAGGTGTCGGTGGCGATGGCGGCGTTGTTTTCCGGTCATGGCCAGGCTTATCAGACGCTCAGCGCTCAGGCGAATGCGTTTCATGCCCAGTTTTTGCAGGCGTTGACCAATGCGGGGGGCGCGTATGCGGCCGCGGAGGTGGTCAACGTATCGCCGTTGCAGGGTGTTGAGCAGGGTGTGTTGGGGGCGGTCAATGCGCCCACGCAAGCGTTGTTGGGGCGCCCATTGATCGGTGATGGGACGGCGGGAACCGCGGCCAGCCCTAATGGTGGGGCTGGGGGGTTGTTGTACGGCAATGGTGGCGACGGCTACAGCTACACCAGCGGCGCCACCGCTGCGGCAGGTGGTAGCGGGGGCGCGGCGGGGCTGATCGGCAATGGCGGGGCGGGAGGCAGTGGCTGGGCCGGAGGGGCTGGGGGTGCCGGGGGCAACGGTGGATGGCTCTACGGCAACGGTGGGGCCGGCGG